>CAZTDH010000050.1:0-13712 GCA_964612615.1 uncultured Paludibacter sp.
AAATGACACTCGAAGAAATTGGCGACGAATTTGGCCTGACACGTGAACGTGTACGCCAGATTAAGGAAAAAGCGATTCGCAAATTGAGACCAAACGCTAAAAGCAAATTATTAAAAGGATTTTTGGGTTAAGCGGAACGATAGTACGATTTCTCTCAAAAAATAAAAGGAGCAACTTCACTGAGGTTGCTCCTTTTGTATGTAATAATTTGTATTTTACAATAAGTATTGTTCGCTGATTGATTTGTGTTCCTGTACACGGAAAATCGTATCAGCAAACATATCGGCAATGGTCAGAACTTTCGCCTTTTCGCATTTAGCCAATTCGAATGGAATGGAATCTGTAAAAGCAATTTCGGTAAGTGCTGAATTCACAACCCGTTCGGAAGCATCGCCTGACATCACACCATGCGACACAATAGCACGTACGCTTCTGGCACCTTTGGCAGTCATTAAATCGGCAGCTTTACATAGAGTTCCAGCTGTGTCAACCATATCATCAATAATGACAACATCTTTTCCGTAAACCTCACCAATAATAGTCATTTCGCCAACTACGTTTGCTTTTTCACGGGTTTTGTAACAAATAACCATTGGTACACCCAGGTATTTAGAATACGAACCGGCACGTTTTGAACCACCCACGTCGGGCGAAGCAATAACCAGATTTTTAAGCTTCAGTGAACGGATATAAGGAACAAAAATAGTAGAACCATACAAGTGGTCAACCGGAATATCAAAAAATCCCTGAATCTGATCAGCATGTAAATCCATTGTAATTATACGGTCAACACCTGCAACTCCAAGCATATCAGCAATTAGTTTTGCACCAATTGAAACGCGTGGTTTATCTTTTCTGTCCTGACGCGCCCAACCGAAATAAGGTATTACTGCAATAATTTTGTAAGCTGAAGCTCTTTTAGCCGCATCTATCATCAGGAGTAGCTCCATCAGATTGTCTGAATTCGGGAAAGTTGACTGAATTAAATAAATATATTGACCACGTATTGATTCTTCGTACGAAACTGCGAATTCACCATCCGAAAAGTGCTGGATTTTCATATTTCCAAGCGGACATCCTAAACTCTGACAAATTTTTTCGGCAAGATAACGACTTTTGGTACCTGAAAACACCTTAAATTCTGAACTTGTGGCTTGCATAGAAGATGGATAATGTGGTTTGAACAATTTTCTGCAAAAGTACAGAATATAATCTTAAAAAGAATAAGAAAAATACATAAATGTGAGATGAATATTTATGAGTCGAAAATACATATTTGTTTCGATTTTAAAGGTATCAATTGTAATAAGGTCAATTGATGTTTCAAAACAATGTTTCCTTTTTTCCGCAAACGTTTGAAATGAAATTTAGCGCATTTATTAAGACCATGAAAATGTAGCTAGGAAAATAGCTGTATTTTTGAGTGATGTAAAATTGGTTTAGACCTAAAAATCTATAATTCAACAATCTATGAAAATTCATTTTAAAATATCGTACTACACATATTGGGGTCAACGCTTACTTGTAAGTGGAAATATACCGGAACTTGGAAATAATGACTTATCAAAAGCGTTAGCACTTAATTATCAATCACCCGAGAATTGGACAGGTGAAATAGATGTAAATAGTGCTGAGGAGTTTAAGGTAAATTACCGGTATATACTGCTTAATGAACAAACCGGAAAATACGATGAAGAATGGGGAGACGACCGGAATTTAGTGCTCGATTCAACCAAGACTGACCATTATTTTTGCTATGACACATGGAATTCGGCTTCAAGTATTGATAATGTATTTCTTTCCACCCCTTTTCAGGATGTTTTATTTCGTAATAATACTGTCGATGCTAAAAACACAAGTGCTGAATTAAAAAAATACACTCATGTTTTCAGGATTAAAATGCCCTTACTACGAAAGAGTGAGGCACTTTGTGTAATTGGTGATTGCGAAGCATTGGGAAAATGGACTACAAATAATCCACTTATACTCAGCAAAACTAATGATAACCATTGGGTAGCCAAAGCGGATTTGAGCAAAGTAAAGAACGAAGTTCATTATAAGTATGGTATTTGTGATGCCGAAAGTAAACAATTCAGATATTTTGAATCAGGACCCGATCACATCGCTCCTATTCACAATTCAAAAAAAACGATTATTCAACTGGCTGACGGTTTTGTTCGCATTGCCGACAATTCGTGGAAAGGTGCAGGAGTAGGACTGCCTGTTTTCAGTATTCGCACCCGAAATAGCTTTGGTGTTGGCGATTTTTCCGACTTAAAATTATTGGTGCTTTGGGCTGAGAAAGTAGGTTTGAAACTGATTCAGGTTCTTCCACTCAACGACACAATTGGAACACATACCGATGCCGACGTATTGCCTTATGCCGCCATTTCTGCTTTTGCATTGAATCCGCTTTTTCTGAATTTGCCTTCCATCGGAAAATTAGATGAATCACATCCTTTGCAACAAGTTTATGAAACAAAACAAGCCGAACTGAACAATTTGGAATTAGTAGCATTTTTGGATGTAATTAATTACAAATTAGAGTATACCAAAGAATTATATCTTCAACAAAAAGATAAATTCCTGAAAAATAAAGATTTTAAAGCGTTTTTCAAAAATAACGAATATTGGCTTGCACCTTATGCGGTATATTGCGTATTGCGCGACCGGTTTGGTACTTCCGATTATCGTCAGTGGGAAGATTTTTCGACTTACGATTCAAAGAAAATTGCTGAATTTTCAAAATCCGATCAACCACATTTTGATGATATTGCGACCAATTACTTCATACAATACCACTTACATGTTCAACTATCGGAAGCAGCAAAATTTGCTCACGAGCACGGTGTGGTGCTGAAAGGCGATATTCCAATTGGTGTAAACAGAAATAGTGCTGATACCTGGGTAAATCCTGAGCTTTTTCACATGAATATGCAGGCCGGTGCGCCGCCCGATATGTTTGCCATTAAAGGTCAGAATTGGGAATTACCTACTTACAATTGGGAAATGATTGAACGAACCGGTTTTGACTGGTGGAAAAAACGGTTTGCACAAATGTCGAACTATTTTGACACATTCCGTATTGATCACATTTTAGGTTTTTTCCGCATTTGGCAAATTCCTACCAATCAGGTTGAGGGCATTATGGGCCATTTGAATCCTTCGGTACCGGTACATATCAACGAGTTTGCTGAAAAAGGGTTGTGGTTCGATTACAACCGTTATTGTAAGCCATATATTACTGATTCAATTTTGTATGATTTCTTTGGCGATGAAATGAATTGGGTGAAAATCAATTGCCTGCAAATTGAAGATGGATGGTATTATCGACTCAAAGATTCATATCAGACTCAACTGGCTGTTGAAAATATGTTTAAAGACGGACAAATTTCTGAACGTGTAAAATGGGGGTTATTTGATTTAATATCCAACGTTCTTTTCTTCGAAGTTGAAGGCAGTTATGGTACACAGTTCTATCCCCGTTTCGGGATGCAGTCGCTTCGCTCCTACCGCGATCTGGACACTTATTCCAAAGAACGATTGAATGAAATCTATGTAGATTATTTCTTTAAACGTCAGGATTCAAACTGGTATCAATCAGGCATGGAAAAACTTCCGGCATTGAAACGGGCTACAAACATGTTGATTTGCGGCGAGGACCTGGGCATGATGACCGCTTGCGTAACTTCAGTAATGAATAACCTTGGAATTTTAAGTTTGGAAGTGCAACGAGCTCCGAAATCTAATAAAAGTGAGTTTTTTCATCCGGCTGATGCCCCTTACTTATCAGTTGTAACGCCGTCGACTCACGATATGAGCACCGTACGTGGCTGGTGGGAAGAAGATCGTGCTGTCACCCAACGTTTCTATAATTCTCAACTTGGGCATTGGGGTGAAGCTCCTTATTTCTGCGATTGGTGGATTTGTCGCGATATTGTATTGCAACATCTGTATTCTCCAGCCATGTGGAGTATTTTCCAGATGCAGGATTTGCTGGGAATTTCAGATCAGGTACGTCGTCAGAATCCACACGATGAACGGATTAATGTGCCTTCAAATTCTATGTACAGTTGGCGGTATCGTATGCATTTGAATATGGAAGATTTGCTGGAGAAAGATGATTTTAATGCCGAATTAAAAAATCATATTATTCAGGCTGGCAGATAAATTTGGGAGTTACTGAAAATAAAACGAGCAAAGAAACAGAATTCTTTGCTCGTTTTATTTGTTGAATATCTGTTTATTACTTGACAATCATATTTTTATGCAATGACTGAAAATATTGATAAGGAGTCATAAAAGTAGCGTGGTGTTCCGGTTGTTTATAAAACTGAATAATACTTTTAAACTTAAGAAACATTTCTTCATTCCACGCTGCTGGATGAATCTGGATAATTATATATGGTTTTTTATAGTCATTACTGTAATTTTTTTCAATACTTTCAACATTAAAGCTTCTGAGCGACAAATAATCTATGCTGAGGATAATGCGTTTATCGGTTTCCTGAATTACTCTTAGCTTTGGGTCTTTCCAGCCGGTATGACTATATTGCTCAATTTTACCGTAATGTTGCCATACATTAATCTCCGGAAAACTTTCAATAATCCCTTCTGTAATCAGCTTGGTACGGTTATGTGGTGCTCCGAATGAATGGCATGTAATGTGTAATGAATCAGAAAAGAAATGTTGAGCCAATCGGAAATGGGTATGTTGATAATTATAATCTGTGTTGTAGAACTCGGTCATTTCACTGTTTTTCTTCAAATCTACATGATCATAACCATGATTCCAAAATTCAACAACCGGAAAACCATTTTTCTGTTTAATATTAGCTATTCTCTTAATTTCGGGAATTGAGAAATTGTGAACATTTTTAGATATAAGACCTATACCGGCACAAACACTATCATCAGCCAAAATTTGTATAAATCGACTCCAGTTTCCTTCCACATCTCCCATATCATCGGCCTTCAAAATTACAACCAAACCATTAGGGGAATTCAATGAAACGTCCTCTTTGCATGAAACCAACGTGCCTGAAAATAAGCACATTGACAATAATATTATGTTTATAAAATTACCGGGAAATTTAATTTGCATATATTATCCGTAAGGTATTGGTTGCAAATATACAGAATTTTAGAATCAGTGCAATTTTGCAGAACAAATTCTAAGATTTTGACAGCTAAATTAATGTTTATGAGGAAAATGAAAAACAGAGAAGTTGGAATTATTTTAAATCCACCATGAGTTTCAGATTTAGCTGACGGCCGGTAAGATAATTAGGCACCGCCCATTGAGTGCTATTTATATCAGTCACCCAATAATATGAATTTACATTTTTAAAGTCCAGTAAATTAAACACTTCCACATTAAGCCAGATACTTTTTACATGCTTTAGCCATGCTTTGCTCAACACTTTATCTGTTCCGTTTACCAACACGCGTGACGCACCAATGTCGACACGTCTATAAGCCGGAGCTCTGTTGCCTAATGCACGAAAAGCTGTACTGTTTTTCGAGTTAAACGGAGCTGCTATAGGCAATCCATCCGACCAGATAAACTTCAACTGCATTTTATATTTCGGATTATTAGGTAAATAATCCTGAAACAACATGGAAAATGTATACCGTTGTTCGCTCGGACTGGACACATAAGCGGGATAAACAGTCGAAGTAGAAAGCACATTGCCATTTGAATCGTAAGTATGACTAAGATATGAATCACCTATAATATCCTGCTTGGCATTCATCAACGATAGGTTAATCCACGAATCAGCACCCGGAACAAGTTCACCATAAAGTTTAAAATCGACACCGGCTGTATAAGCATTCGCATCATTTTTACCGGAATAAATAACACGCACATTATCAACAGAATAAGAAATAACCCTGTCGGCAAGTTTTGCATAAGCTTCGGTAGTAAATTTAAACGGTCGTCCCCAGGCTCGAAAATAATAGTCACCGCCCAACACAAAATGTAATGAGCGTTGAGCATGAATGTTGTTGTTCAGCTTAATCCGTACATTTCCCAATGCATCAGTAACTGTATCACGTATTTCCTTGTAAAACGGTGCCTGATAGTACACACCTGTAGCAAAGCGAAAACTGAAATCGCTTTTCCAACGCGGCAGATATGAAAGTGATAAGCGAGGACTCACCAGCAATTCTTTATTAAAAGTCCAGTAATTGGCACGCAATCCGCCTGTTACTGAGAATGCTCCGGCATCCGAATTCCATTTGTAAGTATCCTGAAAGAATGCTGTTGTACGCCATGTTGATAGCACGGTGTCAGCTTTCATATTGTAGAACAGATTAACCTGCTTATCACTGAACGGAAGCGAATAACCAACTGAGTCACGCCATTCCCATTCACCAATTTTATCTGAAATAATTTCATTCTGAATGTTTAAACCCCATTTCATTTTATGGTTCTCAAGATCGTATTCACCCAAATGCGATAAATTAGCGACAGAAGCATTCAAACGATTGCGGGCATGTTGCTGATATTTCCCCACACCTAATGCTGCACCTGTTTGTTTCGTAGGGTCAAGATCCATTTTCACTTCGCTCAACACATATTCACCCAAAATATCGTAAGTTTCGCTTTCGTTGGTATAAAAAGTTGAAGCCAATAAGCTCAGTTTCATTCCCTTAATTGGTTTATAATTCAACGAGAAAGCACCATAAAGCGTTCGAAACAAGTCCTGCTCCTGTCCCTCAAAATAAACCGAAAGCTTGCGACCGGTACTATACGTTCCGAATGATGTTTCGCGGTCTTGTGGGATAAACTGATAGGAGTTTTGCGAAAAGTTACCCAAGAAAGTAAGTTCAAGTTTGGAGTTAAACTGATAGGTCATATAGGTTTGATAATCAATAAATGAAGGATTGTATTCACCTTTTGTATCGAGCGTTCCCAATAGATAACCGTTAGTTTTATAACGGAAACCATGCATTTGTGTGAATTTCTTTTTTGCCGTTCCAACATAAGCCGAAGCGCCTAATAAACTCAAGGAAGCTGAAGCCTCAAACTCAGTTGGCTTCTTATATTGAATATCGAGTACGGACGACATTTTATCGCCATATTTGGCATCGTAACCCCCAGCCGAAAATGCCACGTTCTGAACCATATCAGGATTAATAAAACTCAAGCCTTCCTGCTGCCCGGCACGAATAAGTAACGGACGATATACTTCCAACCCATTGACATACACAGCATTTTCATCAAAATTACCACCACGAACATTGTATTGCGAACTCAGTTCATTGCTTGAACTCACACCGGCAAAGGTAATCAACAGCGATTCTATTCCACCGGAAGTATTGGGCATAATACGCAATTTCGTAGGATCAAGCATATCGAGTGTGGATGTTTGCCGTCGCTGGCCGATAACATTTGCCCCCAGAAGTTCTTTAGATAATGCAGGAAGTTGAACAGAAATTTGAATAACCTGCTGATGTGGGTGAATACTATGTTTGATGATTTGATAACCGAGCATGGAATAAACAATCACAGCAGAGTCTTTCACACTCATATTTAACTCGTAATATCCGTTCTGATTGGTGGTTGTTCCTACAGTCGTATTTTCAAAAAAAACATTAGCAAGCTCAATTCCACGGTTATTGGAATCAATAACATAGCCGTATACACGCACTTTGGTCTGTGCCAACAAGCTTGCTGAGAAAAATAAAATAGTGAGGAAAATAAATAGTCTGTATTTCATGCAAAGAGAATGTCGGTTATCGGGATTGTTTTCAACCCAATTTTAACGGAGAAAAAGCGGTTTTATTTTGAATGATTACCAAATTAATTGCAAAGATACAACAAAGATAATGCATAATTAAAAATTCATAATGTCTATTTTACTAAACAGTGATTTCAACTGATTAAACATCAATAAAAATATTATTCAAATCACAAAGTAAACTTTCAACCGAAGCAATTTCATTTTCTTTCAATTTCCAACCAGTTTCGGTAACCAAAATCTGGGTATCAGCATCCTCGACCACCATATATCCGGCACGTGCCAAAGCGCGCAAAGTCCAGTACATGCGGGTTTTATTGCCCGAAACCCAAACTTTTCGGGTCATTGGGTAATTAAGCGAGAAATTTCCATTATCCGCATTAAAGTAATATGATTTACTTTCGAAAGCATGATTAAAGCTGCCATTAAACACCAAATCCTCCGGCACACCAAATTCAACTCCACGCTCGGTACTAATAAGCCAAATTCGGTCGGCAGCCTGAAGTGCCAGATCGAGTTCGTGGGTCGAGAGCAAAATAGCTTTATCGGTTTTGTGCGCCAATCGATGAAGCAAAAGCATGATTTCCACCCGATTAGGCAAATCGAGATGTGCTGTTGGCTCGTCTAACATGATAATAGGAGTATCCTGAGCCAATGCCTTGGCTATCATCACGCGTTGCCGCTCACCATCAGAAAGTTCGTTGATATAGTGATGCATTTTATGTTCCAAATGCACCATTTCGATGGCTTCACGAATAATTGCATCTTCTTCGTTAGTTATATTTCCCCACCAGTTGCTATGCGGATGACGACCAAGTGAAACAAGATTATAGACAGTAGCATTCTCAATATCAACACGTTCAGTCAAAACAAGAGCAATCAACATCGCTTTTTCACGTTGTTTGAGCTTCGAAATTTCCTTATCGTCAATGAATGTTTTGCCGGTTAAAGGCTTTTGTAAACCCGTAAGTGTGCGTAGTAAAGTCGATTTTCCACTACCATTTGGGCCAATTAAACACACCAACTCACCTGCCCTCAGTTCCAAATCGAGTGCTGACTGTACCAATTCGGTAGTTCCACGTCGGGAATAACCAATTGATAAGTTTTGTGTTGTGAGAATTGACATATTATATTATGTAAAGACGATATTTATTGCGTCTCTATTACCGTTTTTTCAAAATTATCCAGATAATTATCGGTGCACCAAACAAAGCGCTGATAGTATTAATTGGCAATGTATATGCCGGCATTTGAGAAATTATATCGCAAAACAAAATAAGTGATGCACCACAAAGAACAGTTGCCGGCATTAGTGTTTTATGACTTGAAGTACGGAAAATTCCACGGGCAATATGCGGAATAGCCACACCTACAAAAGCAATTGGTCCGGTAAAAGCAGTAATTCCTCCTGCAAGTAATCCTGTAGCGATAACAATCAAAAATCTAGTTCCAACAATAGAAACACCCAATCCGCGTGCATAATTCTCACCAAGCAACAGACTATCCAGCCGCTTTTGCAAAAAGAAAGCCATGCCCAGTCCAATCAACGAAACCGGTAACAAAACCTGCATATACGTCCAGGTTACTGCACTCAAGCTACCAAATGTCCACATCACAAAAAGCTTAATGGCATCGGGATTGCTAAAATTCTGTAAAACACTTACAATCGACCCGGCTATGGTTCCAAACATCAATCCAACAATCAGCAACGAAACTGCATTTTGAATTCTAAACGAAACGCCTACTACCAAAGCCAACACAATAGATGCACCAATAATGGCAGCTACTATCAATGCCCAACCGCTACTCACAAAAGCGACAGGAAGCGACGAAGCCGCCATCATGACCAATGCAACGCCTAAACTTGCACCTGAACTAACGCCCAAAATATACGGATCGGCCAGTGAATTACGGAAAAGCGTTTGCATCATCAATCCTGCTACTGATAACGATGCACCTGCCAAAATGGCTGTAATGGCTTTAGGTAAACGGAAATTTAGCAATATCTCAGAATTAATTCCTGCTGCTCTTTTTCCAAAAAAGACCGACATTATCTCCTGTAATGATATGTGAATACTTCCCCATGCCAAATCGGCCAGGAAAAGACCCAAAGTCAGGAGTGAAAGGGCAAAGAATATTATGAAAAAGCGGGATTTCAATTACTTTTCTTAGAATTTAATCTTTTACGCAACGAACAGAATATCCATAGAACTTGGCTTTGTAAAGTTGATAAACATCCGTTGAAACTATTGTCCAAAAGAAAATACTACTACTATTATTTTCAGTAGATGTCCACCAGAAACCAGAATCAGCAATACCTCCGAAAGAACCACCCGGACTACGACATCCACCCATAAGTGCGGCGAAACCGGCATTATCTTTTAATTTTGAGGCAGCTATACCTTCGCCACCTAAATATGCCACAAGAGTAGCCCAATCGGCATTAGTAGCCACATGCCAGCCCACAGGAGCAATATTACGACTATCATTAATGGCATTCCAATTATATAATTTTCCATATTTAAGTCCGTTTGCTTCGTCGTTGTTATAATCGCACCACGCACCGTACGTTGAAGTGCTCCATAATTTGTCTGATTTATTGTTTGTAATACCCTCACCGGTACGGTATCGTGTTGTTCTCAGGTTTTCAACCATCCATGTTTGAGTTCCGATAGTTACTTTATGGTAGATATTTCCATCCAAATCGGTTAATAGGCTTGCCACAGTATTTCCATAGGCCGTTCCGGTAATGTTAGTTGCATAAGCTCGAACATAATAGGTCGAATCAGCTGATAAACCGGTCAGTGTACTTGTAAAAGACCCTATTCCGGTTCCATCAGACGTTTTGCGATCTGCTATAGTTGGGGTTGGACTTGTACTCCAACAAACACCTCTTGAAATTACAGTAGATCCACCGTCTGATGTTATAACACCACCCGATTTTCCAGTAGTTTGGGTAAGATTACTTACATCAACAGTGCTTAAAACCGGAATTATAACAATTGTATCTTTCTTGTCGCAAGCAGTTAATAGCACTAAAACCATTAACAAAGGCATAAAATGAAGCTTTTTCATAAAAATCAATTTAATGTATCGTTAAAATCAATCCGATTATTTCAAATTATTAAGAGCGCCTACAAAAGTAAAAAAAATAGTAATAATATCTCAGTTTTTAGTAATTTAGTTTTTCAGCATACACCAACTGATACCCCGGTAAAATTCCAGGATGCAAAATGGCAATCACATCGGAAAGTAATAAATCCGGTCGTGCCACTGCACTTTCCCAAAAATCATTGGCTGTGGAAGGCAGTAAACGTTTATTGAAATTATAAACCTGTTTCAACTTCACAGGGCGAAAGTATGAATGTTTAGCATCAGCTTTCAATAAATCATCAATAGATTTAAAATTACAATTTAGCCAAACATCGGTTTGAGAGAAATTTTTAAGCACGGTTTCTACATTTAACGGCAAACTCCCGGCAGTGGTATCGTTGGCATAAAAGTAATTTGCACCAGCATCCGCAAATAATTTACCCATATAGTTACGACCCGAAGGCATATACCAAGTTCCACGAAAATTAGAACCGGCCATAATGCTTGGTTTCAGTTTCACTGCAGCAGCCTTGGTTTTAATTTCGTTATAACGCTTATCAACAGCACTAAAAATGCTGTCAGCTTGTTTTTCCTTATCGTAAAACGCCGCCACAAATTTAATCCATTCTGCCCGTGCCAATAGTGAAGTTTCCATCCATTCATTATTGAAAATCACAGGTATTCCGGCTTGCGAAACGCGTACTGCATAAGGATCATTTTGATTATAACCACTCATCATCACCGCATTTGGTTTCAGTTGCAGCGTCTTTTCCACGTTGATATTAAACGCATTACCCAAGTCGGCTATTTTCCCCTCTCCTATCCGTTTGTTTATTTCAGCATTGTAAATAATCTCGGGCGAACAAACTGCAGTAACAGTTTTCAATTCACCAAGCAAGCTTAGAAACTCGAAATGCGTGACTGATGTGGCAGCCAGTGTTTTCAATGGAATTTGCACTTTTGTGCCGTTGGCAGGTGTTTTGATTTTAATGTCATTAACCAGATAATAACGGGCATATTCAGTACCTTTTATCCACGGACTGTAAACAATAATTTCTTTATAATCGGCAAAATACTTTACAGCAAAACCCTGTGCATAAGTAAGCTTCAGGGTATCAGACGAGTGAGTTTGTACAGTTTTAGACAACTTGTGCTCACAGGAAGTAAATAACAAAACAACGAGAATTACAACAGCTAAATTCTTCATTTTCTTACATTTAAACGCAGAGAACCGCAGAGTTGGTGTCTCCGCGGTTCTCTTTTAAACTTCTTTGCGAACTCTGCGGTAAATCTTCCGCAAAGATACAAGTAAATTGTAAATCGTAAATGAATTAATGGTAAATTCTTTAATGTCCTCCTTTTGGAATATTCTGTGTTATTCCTGACGATTCCGGCTCTTTCACAAACATCCAAAAAATGACTGAAGTACTTACAAATAATCCACAGAAAATATAGAGTAACTGGTGGTTTCCGGTGGCTTTAATCACATTGGCCACACCATTGCTCATCATTTGAGGAAGCACAACTGCAAGGTTGAAAACACCCATGTATAAACCCATTTTAGCTGGATTTACCCGTTCACTCATTATCGCAAATACAATAGAAATCACTGCTGACCAACCAACGCCGACGAGGAACATTCCGATATAAAAATCAATTTCTACGCGACTGAAATAGGCGATATAGAAATAGCCGATAGCCGAGAAAGTCAGTGCTGCGATATAGGTTTTTACACGACCAATTTTCTTGGCAATGCTTTGAAGTATCAAAGGGAAGATTGCACCAATCAGGTTCAAAATAAAAAATCCGAGAGAAACCATATTTCCAACTGTTGCACCCGAATTCTGTGCTGTACCAGTCAGTTTTTCAGCAAACCAATTAGCTGAAACGCTGGTATGAATATTTGGCAAAATCTGATGTTCAATAAAGAAGCCCGACAGAATAAACATACTCTGGAAAGCCACCCATGTGAACGAGTGAGCAAGCATGATTTTTTGAAACTCATTTTTATTGGTCGGAGTTTTGAGTCCCTGTACAATAATGATAATGCCAATAATCACAGAGTATGACAAAGCAGCTATCAACACAGGATTATGCCATGCTCCCAATACTTCGGGAAAGAAATGATAAAATAAACTGAAGAAACCAAATACTAAAAAACCATACAATGGAAAAATTTCTTTGAAGATATGCCACACACCATATTTCTCCTGTGTTTCGGACTGAGCTTGCTCTTGCTCTTTCTTTTCCTGAATAAACAAAATAGGGAAAACGGCAGTCAGAAAAACGATACCGGCAGCAATATACAACAGCATTTCATTTCCAAAAACCATGGAAAGGAAATAAGCAAACACACCGAAAAATCCGGAAATAATTTGCATCCAGACAAAACCGGAAGTACGGATTTTGCCTTCAGGAGTTAGATCGGCAATAATGGAACGAGCCGGATTGAACGTTACGTTGATGGACAAATCGAGGAAAAGGGCAATTACAGAAGCTATCAGAATAATATCTGAAATGCCTGTAATATGAGAAATTCCCTTAATATGTGGCAAGGTGAGAAATGCAATAGTACTTACCAAACCACCAATTATAATAAACGGACGGCGACGGCCACCCATAAACCAAACATTGTCGCTCAACAAACCAACGATAACCTGACCGAAAATACCGGCTATTGGTCCGGCAAGCCATACAAAGGCTACATCGTGAATGTCGAGATGATATTTATTGGAAAGAATCCAACTCAGCGCAGCAATTTGAGTGGAAAGTGCAAACCCAACCGCAGTGGCCGGCAATCCAAGCAATGCGAGGAAAGCATTGCTCATTTTCTTTTGAATGTTTAGCATGTATTTGATTTTAGATTTACAA
>CAZTDH010000051.1:0-13220 GCA_964612615.1 uncultured Paludibacter sp.
CTAACAATAAAACTGCTATTGATGCTGCTATTGCTAAAATTAAAGGCATTGTTGCAATTCCTGAAATCGGCGAAACTTATCCTTCGAAAGTAAAATCGGTAATGCCATACGGTGCATTTGTTGAATTTATGCCGGGCAAAGAAGGTTTGCTTCATATCTCTGAAATCGACTGGAAACGCATAGAAACGATGGATCAGGCCGGAATCAAAGAAGGCGATATGATTGATGTGAAATTGTTGGAAATTGACCAAAAGACCGGTAAATTCAAACTGTCTCGCAAAGCGTTGATGCCACGTCCTCCACGTGAAGACAAGCCGAAAGAAGATTAAGTTGACAGTTGATAATTGACAGTTGACAATTAAATATAAAAGCTGCAATCCGAAAGGGTTGCAGTTTTTTTATGATTATCTGTCAATACTTCCACAAAACAAAACAAATTATGCACATAACTACCGAAATTGAATAGTATTTTTGTAGCGTAAAACTAATACCAAAATTAATTGAATAATACTACAACAACAATGAAAAGACTTTTGATTTTTGCGATTATTTTAATGGCCACTGCACAAGTATGGGCACAGTCAGTAGTTATTAACGAATCGGCCGGTTGGCTCGAATCCGCTTATGTAAAATGGGCTCCTGTTAGCGGTGCCACCAGCTACAATGTATATTACAGCGGCATGGGCATTACTAACAAACAAATTGACACACAGCTAATCCGCAGTTATGGCTCGTATTTTCGTGCCGATGTATTGGGGCTTGTTCCCGGAACATATACTGTAAAAGTAGCTCCGGTTATCTCTGGAGTAGAAGGCACAGGAACTACGACAGGAGATATTACTGTTATTGCACACGACCGAAATGGTTTTGCATTTCAGGGTGGACATATACCAAGTGCCTATAATATAGATGGAACTCCAAAAACAGGTGCGGTGATATTATACATTACTGAAAATACAAAAAATACTGTTTCAATGACAGTTACAGGTGCAACTGCGAATCCTTGTGTTGGATTACAAACTATTTTGGACGGATTTAAAAAGGGAAAAGATACACGACCATTGATTGTTCGCTTTATTGGAAACATAACAGATTTGAGTTATTTGACCAATGGTGATTTATATATATCAAATGCAAATAATGCAGCAGGTTCTTTTACTTTTGAAGGTGTTGGTGATGATGCTGTGACTAATGGTTGGAGCTTTTGTCTAAAAGCTGCCGCAAATGTAGAAATTAGAAACTTTGCTGCCATGAATAATAATAGTACTAATGGAGATGATTTTGGATTGCAACAAGATAATGATCATGTTTGGATTCATAATAACGAAATGTACTATGGCAATGCCGGTAGTGATGCCGATCAGATAAAAGGAGATGGTGCAATGGATGTTAAGCTTTCAACTTATGTTACAATTTCATATAATCACTTTGTTGACAATGGAAAATGTAGTTTGTTGGGGTTGAGCGAAGGAACAACAACCGGTTTGTATATCACTTATCATCATAACTGGTTTGATCATTCCGATTCACGTCATCCACGTGTACGTTACTATTCTGCACACGTTTATAATAATTATTATGATGGAATTGCCAAATATGGTGCAGGATCAACTATGGGTTCATCCTTATTTGTAGAAGGAAACTATTACCGTAATGCTAAACATCCTATGATGACTTCGTTGCAGGGAACAGATGTTTGGAATGAAACAACAAAGAAAAATGATCCAAATAATTTAGGTACATTCTCAGGTGAAGCCGGTGGAACTATTAAAGCTTTTAATAATACATTTGATACTTCAATTGGGACTAATAATATGCGTTTTGTTGCTTATGGCGACCCAAATCCGGCTTACAATATTGCCGGAGTTATCAGTTCTACAATCGATTTTGATGCTTATCTTGCACAAACACGTGATGAACAGGTACCAGCTTCAGTAAAATCTTTCTCAGGAGGCAATACTTACAATAATTTTGATACAGATGCAGCTTTATATGTAAAAACTTTAGTTCCCGATGCACCGGATGTTGCAAAAACCAAAACAATGCAATATGCTGGTCGTACAAATGGTGGTGATATAAAATGGACGTTTAACAACTCGGTTGATGATGCGGCCTATCTTGTAAATACTCCTTTAAAAGCATTAGTAACAAATTATGCAACCAAAATGGTTTTTGTTCAAGGTGAAACCAGTACACCAGTAGGTAGTCAAACACTTACTACACCAACCAACAAAGATCAGGCAGTGGCCAGTGGAACTGCTATCAGTCCAATTGTATTTACCTGGGGCGCGGATGCAACTAATGCTTCTGTACTCGGATTACCTGCTTCAGGTCTTACTTTTGTAAAAGACTCGTTGGTAGCTAAAACAATAACTATCTCAGGTACTCCTACAGCTTCAGTATCGTACTCCATTACTACATCCGGTACATCTGGCACTCCGGTAACAGTATCAGGCTCTATTGCGGTGAGCAGTCAAACGCTTACCTCTCCATCCAATAAAGACCAATCAGTAACGAGCGGCTCGGCCATAAGTTCAATTGTTTTTACATGGGGTGGTGATGCAACTGATGCCACTGTAACCGGATTGCCGGCTTCAGGTCTTGTTTTTGTGAAAGATGCGACAGCCAAAACTATTACTGTCTCAGGTACTCCAACAGCTACTGTTTCGTACTCTATTGCCACTGCCGGTACTGTAGGGACTTCGGTAACAAGTTCTGGAATTATTACAGTTAACGTTCCAAACACAGGAAATATGGTACAGAACTTTACCACTTCAGGTACTACCAGCACGTTCTATACTATTACAGGGAATCTTTCCACTTCACAGGGAACAGTTACCTATGCAGGATTGACCTTGACTCAATGTTTGAAAATGGAATCGTCGACCAATATTGCTTTTACAACAATAAATCCAGGTACATTAACTCTCGTATTTAATGGTGTCGGAACTGTTTCGGTAGATGGTACATCGTTCACTCCTGTATCAAATGTAGTTGCTGTATCACTTGCGGCAGGTTCTCACACTGTCAAAAAAGGTAGTACGAATAACCTGTACTATATGAGTGTTGTATATGGCACAAATGGAATTCAAACTGCTGAAGCTCTACAATTGAGTATGTTCCCTAATCCGGTTCAGAACAACTTATACGTATCAACCGATGCTACTGTTCAAAAGGTCGATATTTATAGCCTTAAAGGTCTATTGATACAACAAACAGTTGGTAATACAAAAACCATAGATATGAGTCGTTTGAGCAGTGGAAGTTATCTGGTAAAAGTATTTACTGAACAAGGTATAATTAAACAAATGATTATCAAGAAGTAATCATAGGAAAGATTGCATAATAAAAAAAACCGAGCTTCCATTTGTGGAAGTTCGGTTTTTTTGTTTAGTTTGTTTAGTATTCTAATCTTACCAGCGGGTTGAACTCTTTCTCCCGAAAATCAAAATATAAAGATTTACTAATGGTAGATAGATATCGAAAATGAGAAGAGAACTAATGTATTTCCTTCCACCAAAATGTTTAGATGAGCCATTGATGATAGCTAGCTGAACTATGTAACGTGCTAAAAAAAGAACGCCGGTGGCAATCATGGTAATCATATTGCCGAAAACCAATGCCAAAATCAGCGAAATATAAAATACTCCACGGGTAGTTGGTTCGAAAAATAAACGAAACTTACTGGAACTTTTATAATAAGTAGAGACAGACAAATGACGTTCTTTTTGGTACAACCATCCTTTATATGTTTTGTTTGGTTCAGACCAGGTAATGCTGTCCGGTGCAACTTCAATGCGTGTATTCCATGGGTTACTGGCCTTGTTTACCAGTAAATCATCATCGCCAGAGCTCAGGTGCAGGGTAGAGGCGAAGCCTTTCTGAGCAAAGAAAGTTTCTTTTCGGTATGCCAGATTGCGCCCCACGCCCATATATGGTTTACGTACTGCTGCCATTCCCATGTATTGCAAAGCAATAAACAAGGTGTCGTAGGTAATCAGGTGATTTAGAAATCCTTTCTTTTGCAGATACGCTCCGTAACCTAATACGAAATCAGTCTCGCGGGTAAAGTTACGCATCATCTGCGTAATCCAGGTTTTATCCTCCGGCATACAGTCGGCATCAGTCATAAGCAAGAACTCGTATTTCGATGCTTTTATGCCCAGAGTCAATCCTAATTTTTTGGTACTTACATTATTTGCCCCAACCGGTACAAATGTTGTTCTAAGTCGTGGATAGTCAACACATAAATCTCTCAACAACTCAGCTGTTTCATCTGTAGAACCATCGTTAATTACAATAACTTCAAACTCGGGATAATCCTGTTCCAACACAAAAGGAAGAAATTTACGCAGATTTTCAGCTTCGTCTTTGGCACAAATAATAACCGAAACAGGTGGTTGCTCGGCCTGAAACGGAATTTTGCCATCTTTTATTTTTTTACGAAGACGCAATACGCCATTCAGATACCTGAAATAAAAATAAAGTTGATAAATGAATGCAATCAGCAAGATGCCAAAAACAATCAATTCAATAAGGGAAAAGGAGAAACCGTATATATTCATTTTTTCTTTCAGTTATCAGTATTTAGAGTGCCAGTTCGTCAGATGTATATGCTTTAGGCAGCTTGCGCAAATTATATTGCGAAGCCATAATCTCGCCATAAGCACCTGCAGAACGTAGAGCAATTAAATCGCCACGTTTGGTTTGATTCAATACGAAATCTTTGGCAAAAGTATCCGACGATTCACAAATCGGACCAACTACATCGTAAGCTTCTGTTGGAAGTTCTGAACTGATATTCTCAATAAGGTGAAAAGCCTGATATAAAGCCGGACGAATCAAATCGGTGAAACCCGCATCCAGAATAGCAAATTTCTTTGTTGCTCCCTGTTTTACATACAATACTCTTGATACCAGTGTACCGCATTGAGCCACTACAGCACGTCCTAACTCAAAATGAAGGGTTTGTCCGGGCAGTAAATTCAAATGGTCGCGATATACTTTAAAAAAGGCTTCAAATTCTGGAATCGGGAAATGATTCGGATGTTCGTAATTGATACCTAAACCACCACCAACATTGATATTTTGAAGTTTCACTCCTTTGGCAATAAATTGTTCCTGAAGCTCATTCACGCGAATGCACAAGCTGTGAAATGCTGTCATGTCGGTAATCTGAGAACCAATATGGAAATGTATTCCAATCAGTTTCACATTTGCCAGTGTTTTAATCAAGTCGACCACTGAATCAATATCTTCCATATTAATCCCGAACTTATTTTCATTTGTTCCGGTAGTAATGTAATGATGCGTATGCGCGTCCACATTTGGATTGATACGCAAAGCAACGTTGGCAGTTTTGCCTTTAGCTACTGCCAGTTCATTGATTACTTCCAGCTCAGGAACCGATTCGGCATTGAAGCAGAAAATATCATTTTCCAAACCCAAATTGATTTCCCAATCTGCTTTTCCAACTCCGGCAAAAACTACTTTTGAAGCAGGAATCCCTGCATCAAGTGCAGCCTGAACTTCACCGCCACTTACACAGTCGGCACCCAGTCCAGCCTCTTTTATAACAGCCAGTACACTTGGATTCACATTGGCTTTCATGGCATAATGCACATGATAATCAGATTTTTGAGATTCAGTATTAATCTCGTTCAGCGTTTTACGCAACAAATCCAAATCATAATAATAAAATGGAGTCGGAATCTCGTTGAATTTATTTATCGGGAATTTACCTTTAATCATAATTTTTTTAATTGAAAAGCGCAGCACTTAATGCATTCAATGCACGTTTTTTATCGTCAGCTTTAATCAGAAACGAAATGTTGTAATTACTTCCACCGTATGAAATCATACGAACAGGAATTTCGCTTAGTGCGCCAACAACTTTTGCCTGAAAACCAACATTTTCGAATGGCATATCGCCGACTACACAAATAATCACCATGTCTTTGTCAACAGTAACTGTTCCGAATTTCTTCAAATCATTTACAATTTCGTCCAGTTTTTTGGCATTATCAATTGAAACAGAAACTCCTACTTCCGAAGTAGTTACCATATCAATCGGAGTATGGTGCGATTCAAAAATTTCGAATACTTTACGCAAAAATCCGTGAGCCAACAACATCCGACCAGATTTAATTTTTATAGCTGTGATGCCATCTTTGGCAGCTACAGCCTCAATCTTACCTTTTTTGCTTTGGGTGGAAATCAATGTTCCGTGAGCCTCTGGTTCCATTGTGTTCAGTAATCGTACCGGAATGTTAGCCAGTTTGGCAGGTAAAATACATGTTGGATGGAGAATCTTAGCACCAAAATAAGCTAACTCGGCAGCTTCTTCAAAATGCAATACCGGAACAGGTTTTGTGCCTTCCACAATGCGTGGATCGTTGTTGTGCATGCCGTCAATATCAGTCCAGATCTGAATTTCAGAAGCTTTTACAGCAGCGCCAACCAGCGAAGCAGTGTAATCGCTGCCACCGCGTTGCAGATTGTCAATTTCGCCATAAATATTGCGGCAGATAAAACCCTGTGTAATATAAATCGTTTTACCTGGCTGAAGTTCAAGTTGTTTTGCCAGATTTTCAGCAATATAATTTGTATCTGGTTCGGCATTTTTGTCAATGCGCATATATTCTAAAGCAGGTAATAATGTGCTGTTTTCACCAATTTCCTGCAAGTAAAGCTGGAACATAGTGGTTGAAAGCATTTCACCTTCAGCCAGAACAGCTTTTTCTTCGAAAAGTGTGAATACAGCTTTGGAGAAAGAGCGAAGGTATTCAAAATGTGATTTTAATTCGGTTTTTGCTTCCGATTTGTATTTTTCTGTTGAATATAATTCTTCTACCACGTCGGTATACTTCTGCTCCAATGCATTAATTCGTTCCAATGCTCCGGCATTGTTTGTTTTGTACAGATAATCGGAAATTTCCACCAAACTGTTGGTAGTACCTGACATAGCTGATAAAACAACAATTTTCTGTTCTCCATCGCAAATTAATTTGGCAACATCCTTCATTCTGGCAGCAGAACCTACGGACGTTCCGCCGAATTTTAATACTTTCATTTGTTTATAGTTATATTGTAATTTGTCAAATCAAAATTAGCCACAAAAGTAATATTTTTTTCTCAATAATTTTCCATTTGCCATCTCGATTATTTGCGCTACATTTGCAAAATAAAGGGTTTAATTCATGATAAAAAGGCTGGTTTTAGTAATCTTGTCAGTTTTGTGTGTAAGTATTTATACATACAGTATTGACGCATGGATTCGAATTAACCAAATGGGTTATCTGCCTAATGCTGCTAAAAAAGCCGTTTTGCTGAGCGAATCCGATCAGGATATTAAGCAGTTCAGCGTTCACGATGCGCTTACTAATGAGGAATTGGCTGTGTTTAATACAGTTGTGTCAAAGGGTGAATTCCAATCGTTCAAAAGTACTTATGTTCTTGATTTCTCAAAATTTAAGCAAGATGGAGCTTTTTATATTAAGGCAGGCTTGATTTACTCACCGACCATTTATATCAACAAAAATGTGTATCTTGGTTCGGCAGATTTTCTGTTGAATTTTATTCGCCAGCAACGCTGTGGGAATAATATTGAATTCAAGACCGATAATCATCCGATGGAAGGATATGAAACCACGGGAAATGAATCTAAATCATCTGATGTAAGGCAATCTGAACTCTTAAATTTCACTGCAACAAAATCAAATTCCCGAAAATCATCCCGAAAACCCATGCGTAATATTGAGTTGGAAGCCCCTAAATCAGTTGATGTGGTTGGTGGCTGGCACGATAATTCCAGTTTAATTCAAAATGGTTCTACAGCAGCTAATTCTGTTTACCAAATGTTGTTTGCCTATCAAATGAACCCGACTGCATTTGCTGACAAATTTGATGCTAAAGGAAATGAAGTTCCGAATGGAATTCCCGATATTTTGGATGAAGCCAAATGGGGACTCGATTGGTTATTGAAAATGTATCCCGAGAAAGACCTGATATACCATCAGGTTGGAGATAATGTGCAAACGGAAATAAGTAATATAAGCTTTGATGAACGTGTGAACGTTGCTGCACCTCAGGACAATGGACGTCCGGTGTATATTGCCACGGGAAAACCACAGGGTTTGTCAGTTCAAAATCATTCCAACGGTATTGCCTCAATAGCAGGTAAATTCAGTTCCGCTTTTGCGCTGGGATCACAAATACTGGCTAAATTTTATCCTGTTTCTGCCGATAGTCTGAAAATAAAGGCAACAAACGCTTATGAATTAGGTAAAAACTATCCGGGAGTTTGTCAGAGTGTGCCATATAAATCAGGTGTGTTTTATGAAGAAGATAACTGGAGTGATGATATGGAACTGGCTGCCGCACAGCTTTATCAATTGACTTATGACCCGAATTATCTGAAAGAAGCCGCTCGATTTGGTCGAATGGAACCTGTTTCGCCATGGATGTACTCCGACACAACCGCTCATTATCAATGGTATCCATTTATAAATTTGGGGCATTTTTTGTTCCTGAATGTTGAAAATCCGCGATTTCAGAAAGAATTTCAGGAAAACCTGCTGAGCGGAATCCGGCGCATGAGTTCGTATGCTTCAGCCAATCCGTTTAATGTGGGTGTGCCGTTGGTTATGAATTCAAATAATCTGGTGGTGGCTTTGGCTTCACAATGCCGCCTCTACCGTACTTTGACAAATGATTCTTCGTTTGTTGACATGGAAGTCGGTTTGACAGACTGGCTGTTTGGACGAAATCCCTGGGGGAAAAGTATGGTTGCTGGATTTGCGAAAAATGGAAATGTCACTTCTACTGCAATTGTCGGCGGGTTAGTTTCCGGACCAGTTCACAAGAATTTGTATAGTTATTTGCAGGGCGTGAATTTGTCAAAAGATGACCCCTACGCTCGCTTTCAGTCTGATTGGGCCGTTTTTCACGACGATAATTCCGACTTTGTGACCAATGTTCCATCTTTTGATGGAACTGCATCCTTATCCTATTTACTTTCGGGAAGACAATCTGAAGGTATTCCGGGTAAACTTATTGATAAAAATGAATATGAGTTTGGAGCTGTAACACGAACTGATACCACAAAAAAACAAATCTGTCTTGTATTTGCCGGGCATCAATTCAACGACGGGCATAAAATAATCCGGAATACGCTGAAAAAACTAAATATCAAAGCATCGTTCTTTTTTACCGGCGATTTTTACCGAAGTCAGAAAAACAAACCCATAATCGATGGTCTGATTGCCGACAATCATTATTTGGGTGGAAATTCTGATAAATACCTTCAGTACAGTTCTTTCAGGGACAGAGATTCCATGCTGGTGAACAAAACTCGTTTTGTCAACGATTTGAAAGCCAACTACAAAGCAATGGAGCGGTTTGGAATAGCTAAGAATCAGGCACCGTTCTTTTTGCCTCCGCACGAATGGCACAACGATAGTATCAGTAACTGGTGCAGTGAAGTGGGAGTGAAGCTAATAAATTGTACGTCTGGTTTGCTTTCTAATTTTGATACTTCTACCCCCGAAATGCGTGATAATTATTATCCTACAACTGAAATTTACAAGCGGATTTTGGAAACAGACTCTAAAGAAGGCTTGAACGGTAGCATTTTGCTTTTCCACATCGGTAGCGATTACCGTCGAAAAGATAAGTTTTACACTCAGTTGAATACCTTACTTGTTGAACTTTCAAAGCGTGGTTATGAATTTGTAGACTTGTACAAAGCAACCGATTTGGTTGACAAACCGAAAAAAGAAGAGAAAAATACAGAAGTCAAAACGGAAAAAAAAGAAAAAAGGAAGAACTGAAATGTCCTTCCTTTTTAATTGCATTTTAGTATGGGTGGAGGACGGGTCTCGAACCCGCGACCTTCTGAACCACAATCAGACGCTCTAACCAACTGAGCTACGACCACCATGTTTTGCGAGTGCAAAGATAATACAGCTATTGAATTTGTGCAACTATTTTTTTTGAAAATTCGGTTGAATTTTGCAATCGTTTAATATACAGCGAATAAACTTAGAAATAAAATGAAATATTATATCTCAACACCTGATTTAGATGCTCAAATTTCGGAAATAAGACGAAAAATCACGTTATCTATGAATGGAATCGTGTCCGAACAGATGTCCGAAATGGGTATTTTGTATAAAAAAAATTACGGAGTTGCAGTTCCACGGATTAAGGAAATTGCTTCGGCATTTTCTCAAAATCACGATTTAGCTCAAAGGCTCTGGAATCTTCAAATTCGTGAAACCATGATTATGGCGACTTTGCTGGAACCTTCAGATAAATTTACACCTGAGTTGGCTAATGAATGGGCAGAAATGTTTGACCAGATTGAAATTGTTGAGCTGTCTTGTATGAATTTGTATGCACGACTTCCTTTCTCAACAGAACTTTGTACTGAGTGGGTTTCTTCAAAAAAACAATGGATTCAAATCGCCGGATTTATCTTAGCAGCCCGTATTTATAAAGATTTTAATCAGGAACAATCGAATTTTATCATTCAAAAAGCGGTTGAAGTTTCTTCAACGGATGATTTTCATTTATACAAAGCGGTAGCACTTTGTTTAGGTCGGTTTTGCCGGAAAGACAAAGAAACAGTAACTCAAATTCTATCTGAATTAAATGAATTTCAACATGTTGATTCAGCCGGGCAGCAATTTATTTTTTCGGAACTGAAACAAGAAATGTTATTTTTGGGAATTTAATAGCAAAAAACAACACAAAAGTTGTACTTTTGTTGGTCACAAATTAAACATGTGGAAAGAGAATTTATTAGGTTTAATAGAAAAGAAGTTGAAAATATAATGCGAGTTACATGCGACAACTAAAAAATCAATAATTTACGCATGAAAGAAGAAGTTGCTTTTGAAGCGGTTAAAGAGATTTTTACCGAATATCTCAAAGAACACAAGCATCGTAAGACACCGGAACGCTATGCGATTTTGGAACGGATTAATGAATTCGAAGGGCATTTTAATGCAGATTCGCTGTATAATGTTATGCTTAAAGACTATCGGGTGAGTTTGGCGACAGTTTACAATACTCTGGAATTATTACTTGAATGCAAGCTTATTCTCAAACACCAGCTTGGTGGACAGTTTGCACAATATGAAAAAGCGTTTGGAAACACAACGCACAATCATTTAATTTGTACCAATTGCGGTAAAGTGAAGGAATTTACTGATAAACAATTGAGGATTTCGATCCAGTCGCGCAAATTTGCTCATTTCTATTCTACGCATTACACCTTGTATCTTTACGGATTATGCCATCAATGCAAGGCGAAACTAAAAATACGCAATACGGATTTATAATGCTATTTATCAACGAAAAAGATGAAACAAGCATGTAACAGTTTATCGGGAAGATGAATCTGAATGCTGGTTTTATGTGAATTAAAAAATAAACTCAGACAATGAAAGTAGATGTTTTGTTAGGACTCCAGTGGGGAGATGAAGGAAAAGGAAAAATTGTAGATGTATTAACTCCCGGATATCAATTGGTAAGCCGTTTTCAGGGTGGTCCGAATGCCGGTCATACATTGGAGTTTGAAGGAAAGAAATTTGTGTTACGTTCAATTCCATCAGGAATTTTTCAGGGCGACAAAATAAATGTTATTGGTAATGGTGTAGTGCTTGATCCGGCTTTGTTTAAGGCTGAAGTTGATGCGTTGGAATTGTCAGGTCACCCACTTACTGAACGCTTGAAAATATCCAAAAAAGCTCATCTCATATTACCCACACACCGCTTACTTGATGCTGCTTATGAATCGGCTAAAGGAAGTGGAAAAATTGGTACTACCGGAAAAGGAATCGGACCGACATATACAGATAAAATAAGTCGTAACGGGGTACGTGTAGGCGATATCCTGCATAATTTTGAAGAAAAATACAATGCGGCAATTACCCGTCATAAAGAAATTCTGAAACAATTAAATTTTGAATACGATTTAGCTGAACTGGAAAAGGTTTGGTTCGAAGGCATTGAATGCATTAAACGCTTCGATTTGATTGATAGTGAGCATTATGTGAATGATGCCATTAAAAGCGGAAAAAAAGTATTGGCCGAAGGTGCTCAGGGAACTATGCTCGATGTTGATTTTGGGTCATATCCTTTTGTAACTTCATCAAATACCATTTGTGCCGGAGCTTGTACCGGTTTGGGAGTTGCTCCGGGAAATATCGGGGAGGTTTACGGTATTTTTAAAGCATATTGTACTCGCGTGGGTAGTGGACCGTTTCCAACAGAATTGTTTGACGAAACCGGTGATTTAATGCGTAAAATAGGTTTCGAATTTGGCTCGGTTACCGGACGTCCACGTCGTTGTGGTTGGATAGATTTAGTAGCCTTGAAATATGCGGTAATGATTAATGGCGTGACTCAGCTTATTATGATGAAAAGTGACGTAATGGATGGATTTGAAACCATTAAAGCCTGCGTGGCATACAACATCGATGGTAAGGAAACTGAACAGTTTCCATACGACCTGAATGATGGTGCTGAACCGGTTTATGTTGAACTCCCGGGCTGGAAAACGGATATGACTGCTGTTCAAAGCGAGGATGAATTTCCTGAAGAATTCAATGCTTATATCAGTTTCCTTGAAGAAGAGCTGGAAGTGCCGATTAAAATTATTTCGGTTGGACCTGACAGAGCGCAAACGATTATCAGATATCAGGATTAACGAAAAAGACATTGGAAACAATGTCTTTTCTGCCATTTTGTCATTGGCAAGGATTTTGAGAGAAATAGTTCTCAAACCAATTAAAAATTAAGATTATGTTTATAGGGTATATTATTTTTGGAATTTTTGCTTTGATAAGCTGGTTGATTTCAAGAAATTTGAAATCAAAATTTGAACGTTACTCGCAACTTCCCATTCCGCGTGGAATGACAGGAAAAGATGTAGCCATGAAAATGCTTCGTGATAATGGAATTTACGATGTTCAGGTTACTTCAACCAACGGGCATTTAACCGACCATTACGATCCGACTACCAAAACTGTGAACCTGAGCGAAAACGTGTATGCTTCGAGCAATGTGGCTGCGGCTGCCATTGCAGCTCACGAGTGTGGTCATGCTGTTCAGCATGCTATGGCGTATGCTCCACTGACATTGCGTTCAAAGCTGGTGCCGGTTGTGAATTTTGCTTCCAACTGGATGCAATGGATTTTGCTTGCCGGAATTAT
>CAZTDH010000052.1:0-13206 GCA_964612615.1 uncultured Paludibacter sp.
GCTCATCAAGTGAAATGATGGGAAACATATCGGACGAACCCATATCTTCGGAAAACAAATTATCAAACGGATTGCTCATTGTGGAATTTATTTCTGCCAATTTGGCATATTTATTTAATTGGATTTTTAATTGAAACTTGCCGTAATTCATAAAGCTTTTATTTTCAAATAATTAGCTTTTCGGAAATTATCGGGTGTATCTAGTTTCAATTGCTGTGCCAAAATCCAAAATGGCAAACTATAAGTCGGATTGATTCTTGAAATTCTGACCAAATGCCTTTGAAGTCATTTCGTCTACTTTGACGCTCCACACTTTTACATTGGCTAATGCCGGTTTCGAATATTTAACCGGACGTTCCGTGTAATTTTTCATTAATATATTCAATTTCTGCTCTTTTTCATCCAGGTCTTCGATAAATGTCACGACCCCTTTGCACAACACACTTTTGGATAACATGCTGTAACTGCAAGCCACATCGGGATGTTGATACACCAGTTTATGCCCGGCACTGAACGTAATACAAACCCGGTTATCCTGTGCCAGCAACTTCATATGCTTGCCTTCGGGAGCTGAATGCAGAATAATTTCACCGTCGGCATACCCAAAATTCATTGGAATGACGTACGGACTTCCGTCTTGCTCAATTATTCCTACAAAACATACATCACATTGATTGATAATGTCTTCTATTTCTTTCGTATCGGTAATAAATATTGTCCTCATAATTATGGTTTTGAGCGTGCAAAATTACAAAAAAAACAGAGAGAATCCCCTCTGTTTTTACTTTTTTATTGTTGATTATTTAATAAATCGCCTTACTTTGAGTTAGTAGCAGGTATTTGTTTTGCAGGAGTATCTGCCGGTTTTGCAGAAGTTTCTGTTTTCTTTACAACCAACAATTCCATTTTTTTCTTGTAGTCCAGATTATTTGGTTTAATACTACCGGCCTTCATGTAATTTTCACGGGCAGTTTTAGTATCCGACAGGGCGAAATAAATATCCCCCAGTAACAAATACTGTTCGTAATTTAGCGAGTTTATTGCAATGCAATTGGTTTGGACAATCTGTTTTGCCTCTTCAAATTTGCCGGTTACAGTGAGCAATTGTGCTTTTTTAAAGTAATAATACCAGATTGGATTTACAGTAAGTGCTTCATTTACTGCTGCAAGTGCTGATTCATAATCTTTATCTTCCATTAAAAACTCAATTTGATATATTTTGGACGAAATGAATTTCTGGTTCATTGAGTTTACCCGCTTAAAATAAATCTCAGCACTAAACCGGTCACCAAGTTTTAAATTAACCGATGCCAATAAATAATACAGGATCTCGCTGTTATTAAATATCTTTTCCGCTTTTTCATAATTGGCTTTTGCATCCTGCAATGAACCGTTTATCTGAGCATTATAGCCGGTGTTTAATAAAGTCCAGAATGCCTCATTTGAGTTCTGATTTTTACTGTTCATCAATGATATAAGCAGATCCAGATTAGACAATAACTCTTTATCAGTTATCTTACCAAGAGATTGATTTACCAGATCGCAAAATGTTGTCTTATCTTTATTAGTCAACGAATTAAACGCTTTGCACAATATAGAGTAAGGCTGAGGTTCTTGTATAATGTTTTTAGTATAATTTGCAAGAGCTGTCTCATTAAACAGACTTTTCTTGTCCTTAATATTTTTATTAATCACCTGACATAATGAGATAAAGTTTTTTTCCCAACCCATTTCAAGGAGTTCCTTCCCAAGCACCTTATAATTCTTCATTTGAGATATAGGTATGCTGTCAATTCCCGAAACATAGGCAATTTTATCAACTGTTGTCAACAACTTGAATAACATTTCAGTATAAATTGAAAATTGATAATCCTGATAGTTTCGATCCTCAAGTATTGAAAGCATTTTTTTCTGATAAAGGTCTGAAGCGTTCGTTTTTTCTTTGGCAATCAGTTGTTTGAATGAACTGACTTCTGTAGCTTTTACAGTCGGTTCAAAGTAAGGAGCAGAGTCGACATAAAAAGAGTCAATCGAATTGATGCACTTTTGTAATTCAACAAACTTGTTATTCAGGCTTGTGAACCCTGATTCTGATATATTTGCACTAAATGCATCTACTTCCTTCTTTAGCATTAATGTGTTTTTTGCAAGAACCTGATCGGCAATTGAATTCAAACTGTCTTTTGTACTTTTATAAAATGAAAATACGCTAAGATAAGGACTGAAATTTGACTTACTCCATAATCTGGTCAACAGTCTGAAAGCTTCGGGGTAATTCTGATTAACAACCGCATTTTTTGATTTTGAAATCAGGTCGGTGTACACCGGGTAGTTTAACCATAGTTTTTCGGGAATAAGCAATGATTGTGATTCATAATCTTTATTCCTGATTGTAAAAGGCTTAGTAATATCGACTTCAGATTTTAGAAAACCAATAACTACAGCTATATATTCGCTACCTGCACCCAATGGGATAACTTTTGATATTGATATGCTTTTAGTATTTTGAACTAATTTTAGCTCTTTAATTTTTCCTTCCAAATCCTTCGAATTAAAATTCCAGGTTGAACCTCCGGATGATTTTATGTGAAAGTAGATTTTATCATATTGATTAAAAACCTGATTGATGATGTTTAGATTACCGGCAGAATCACTTAATTCTACCTGTATAGTTTTTGTCATCCCAAGAAAATTGGAGTATAAGATATCAGATTTTTGGCCTGACAATAAAAGGGGTATTGTCAAAAAACACAGCGACAATAGACTTTTTTTGAATAATAAAAAGATTTTTAAAATAAATTTTTCTGTTTTCATATCTCTGGCGTTAAGTTTTGTCAATAATAAGGAAAATCACACAGACTCATAATTATTTAATTATCAGATATTTATGCAATTAAATCAATGTTTCTTCTATCTGAAACTTTCAACTCACAAATATAATAATCGTTATTGAATATTATTCTATTTTTTTCCATTTTTACTCGATTATTTGTAAAGAAATAATCAAATCAGGAATGCAATCTATCTGTGTAAATTCAAAAACAAAAGAAATAGTGCGTTAAAACATACTCGATTGTATACTAATTGTGAAGAAAAGTATATCTTCGCCTAAATTTAAAACAAATACTGTATGAAAAAACTATTCACATTAGCGCTTCTGATTGCGTTTTCGCTTGTCGGATTTGCTCAGGCCGACAAAATTGTTGGTAAATGGAAAACCATTGATGATAAAGATGGTAGCGAGAAATCTATCGTACTTATTTTCAAGGCAACCAACGGAAGATACTATGGTAAAATTGAAAAACTATTCAAAGAACCCGAAAAACTGTGTACCGAATGCGAAGGTGCAAACAAGAATCAACCTATTCTGGGCATGATGATTATCAATAATCTGGTTGAAAAAGAGGGTAAGCTTACCGGTGGAACCATTCTCGATCCTAAAAACGGAAAAGTGTATAAATGCAATATCAGTCTCGAAAAAGGGAACGAAAAGCTTAATGTACGTGGTTCGCTCGATAGAGGAGGATTGATTGGGCGTTCGCAAACCTGGATTCGCGTAAAATAAATACCTGATTATTAGGATTATAGATAATTCCTGTTTTTTTGAGCGCATAACGATGTGTTAAATATTATAAAACAGAGAAAATAATTCAAAAACATGTTGTACAACATAAAAATTAGCTTTATCTTTGCACTGTGTTTTTCATGGTATTAGATTTAAGGTTAATTTAAAGATTGGGTTGTCGTGAGACAACCTTTCTTGTTTTTAAGCGGCCCCAACCCCTAAAGAAGAACAAAGATAATAGAACAAAGACTATTAACCTGAAATTCAAAATCAGACTTCATTTGAAATCAACAGCTAACCGTTTATACAGCAGTACACTAACCGCACTTCAGAAATCAAGAAAGACAACTTGGTGGCTTTTGAAACTGATTCTTCCCATCAGCTTGACCGTCAGTTTTTTGCAATACTGGGGTGTCATTGCCTGGATAGCCACTTATTTGAAACCCATTTTCTCGCTTATTGGGTTGCCGGGCGAATCAGCTGTTGTTTTTATCACCAGTTTATTTGTTCCACTCTACGGACCAATAGCCGTAATATCTACCCTGCCGCTAACGATTCGCGAAATAACCATTCTGGCTATTATGTGCCTGATTACGCACAACCTGTTTATGGAAACTGCCATTCAGAAAAAAACAGGTTCATCGGCTGTTGCACTCTTAATTCTTCGTCCGGTTATGTCATTTATCGCCGCTTTCGGACTGAATTTAGTATTGCCGGAACATATCGGAGCAATTCATGCGGTGCATAAAAGTGTTGCTTTCGGTAGTGTAGGAGATATGTTGCTCAACTGGATTCAAACTGCAGGCTATCTGTCGTTGAAAATTGCCATTATTGTTTCGGGCTTAATGATATTGCAGAGCATACTCAAGGAATTCAACATTCTGCCCATTATATCCAAAGTATTCGCTCCGTTTATGCGGGTAATGGGACTAACCGACGAAAGTTCGTTTCTGTGGTTTGTGGCTCAGACACTCGGGCTTACCTACGGCTCTGCTGTTATGCTGGAAGAAGTTGAGAACAAAGAAATTACGCCATACAGTGCTAATCTGCTTAATTTCCACATTGCCATCAATCACTCCCTGCTCGAAGATACACTGTTGTTTGTAGCCATAGGCGTACCGATTGGCTGGATTACCATTCCGCGCATTATTCTGGCCATGATTGTGGTTTGGTGCCTGAGATTGATACAGACCAGACGAAAAAATCTACAACGATAATTCTTCCGACAGAAAATGCTCCAGTTGTTCCGGTTTCAGATTGATGGTTAGCTGACCGTTATGAGCATACGAAATATGTCCGGTTTCTTCTGAAACAACAATAGCGATTGCATCAGTATTTTCAGTAACCCCCAATGCTGCACGGTGGCGCAATCCCATTCGTTTAGGTATGGATTGATTTTTGGATACCGGTAAAATGCAGGCTGCAGCTTTCAGCTTACGATCGGAAATAATTAAAGCTCCATCGTGTAACGGACTGTTTTTAAAAAAGATATTTTCAATCAACCGGGAATTGATATTGGCATTAATCTGTTCGCCCGAATGGGTATAAAAATCCAGATCGTTGTTGCGGGTAAGAATAATAAGTGCTCCGGTAGAGCTTTTCGAAAGATTACGACATGCCAGCACGATTTGTACCAGGTCAAAATCTGTTTTCGCTTTATCGTTCGGGTCGTTTCCAAAAAACCGTTTTAGTGCATAAAAGATACTCCCTCTCCGCCGCGAACCTATTTTGGAGAAAAACCGCCGAATTTCATCCTGAAAAAGAACTATCAGTGCAAAAGCTCCTACGCTGATAACGCGGTCGAAAATACCGCCCAGCAGTTCCATTTTAAAGACATAAGATACCAAAAACCAGCAAATTATAAAGGTGAGGATACCCACAAATATATTTACTGCACCGGTACGTTTCAGCAGTTGAAAAGTCTGGTACAACAAAATAGCCACCAGGAAAATATCAACAATATCTTTAAATCCTATGTGAAATCCCATATTTCTAATTTACAATTTATCCTCTAGGGGTTACAATTCCCGGATTGTTTACAACATTCAACAAAAATGGAAACGGCTTGCTTTGCCTCTTTTACATCGTGAACTCTCAAAATGGATGCACCACCCTGCAAAGCCATCATATTAGCAGCCATAGTGGCATTTAACGCTTCGGCAGCATCAATTCCAAGCAAATTATACAGCATTGATTTTCGGGATAGCCCAACCAATACAGGCACATTTAATTCACTGAAATAATGAAGTTTTGCCAATAACTGATAATTTTGCTCTATCGTTTTGGCAAATCCGAAACCGGGATCAACAACCACATCGGTTACTCCCAATAAACGCAACTGTGCCAACCGTTTTTCGAGAAAAAGCAATACATCCGAAACCACATTTTCGTATTTCGTATTGAATTGCATAGCCTGAGGATTGCCCCGGGTATGCATAAGCGTATAGGCTACGTCCAAATCGGCAATTGTAGCAAACATCAAATCGTCGAGTGTGCCGCCACCAATATCATTTATCATGGCCACCCTGAAATTTCGAACCACCTGCCTTACCACTGCCGAACGAAAAGTATCGACCGAAATTACAGCTTCCGGAAATTTCTTCAGAATCACTTCTAAAGCCTCCGAAACTCTTTTAATTTCTTCATCCTGCGAAACAAACTCAGCATTCGGACGGGTGGAATACCCACCGACATCCAATAAATCGGCACCTTCTTCCAACATCTTTTCAACCGCATTCAGAATAGATCTGTCAGACATAAACCGATTCCCTTTGTAAAAAGAATCGGGGGTAACATTTACGATTCCCATAATCAAAGGGGTAGACAGATCCACTAACCGGTTATTAAGTTTTAAATGCAAGGTTTTCATAATCATAGCTTTGAACGTATTCAAACGAAAAGGCCAGTTAGTTAGCTTTTGCAAAAGTAAGAAAATATAGCGATAGACGATTCCGTTTAAGAAAATATTGAAAAATTTATGCGAAACTATACGTTTTTCGCAGAAAATCTGTTATATATGCGGTACTATTTACTTTGTATTGTCAAAAAAAATGGGCTAATTGACTATTTAAAGGAAAAAAGTACTATTTTTGCACAGTTGTTTCAGACACATTTTATATTATTAAATTGTCATACTTATATGAGATTGAAAACCATAGCTAAATTTGCAACGATAACTTTATCGATAACCTTGTTTGCCTGCGTCACTAACTCTGACGACAATTATTCCCGCTTGACAGGTTGGAAATACAATGATAAAAATGGTGCCGGCTATACCGTTAAGAAAAGCTATTTAACTCATGTTCCACCCGGAATGGTTGCTATTGAGGGCGGTTCATTTACAATCGGAGAAAAAGGTGAATATATCACCAATGCACCCCGAAATAATCAACCACGTAGAATTACCGTGAGTTCATTTTATATGGATGAATGGGAAATTCGCAATAAAGACTGGAATGAGTATTTAAACTGGATGCGCGTAGTATTTGGAAAAGCAGCTCCAAAACTGGTTCAAAAAGCGTTGCCTAACGTGAATGTATGGCGCGAAGATTTGGCTTACAACGAGCCTTATCTGGAAAATTATTTTACACACCCTGCTTACAACGAATATCCTGTTGTTGGTATAACCTGGGAACAGGCTGTTGATTTTTGCCAGTGGCGTACCGATCGTGCTAATGAACTGGCACTGATTCAGGCCGGTGTGATTCTGCCTCCCGACTACACAAAACTGGATCAGATGGAAGATATGGATTCAATTGCCAATAATTTCGTTTTCAATACCCAGAAATATCTATTGCAATCGAGCTATCAACCGGCTATCGGAAAAAATCCTAAAAAAGATTTATATGGTCATGACCGGAAGGTGGATATGTCGGAAGGTATTCTTTACTCAAATTTCAGACTTCCAACAGAAGCGGAATGGGAATATGCAGCCTATGCATTATCCCCTGATGCAAGTGGTATGGTTCCTGAAGGTAAAATTTATCCATGGTCGGGCAATCAGTTACGCAATCCGTCCCGTAAAAATCTGGGTCGCATGATGGCAAATTACGTGAGAGGACGCGGTGATATGATGGGAACATCAGGAAACCTGAGTATTACAGCTCCTGTAAATTCGTTTTTTCCAAATGATTTTGGATTGTACAATATGGCCGGAAACGTAAACGAGTGGGTGTTAGACGTCTATCGTTCTACTTCATACTCCGATATGGCTGAATACAACTCATTCAGAGGAAATATATATTTAACTCCTGTTGTGGCTGAAACGGACGATTTGGGAAATAAAACCTATAAAGTAGACTCGCTTGGACGCATTGCTACAGAAGTTGCCAAAGGAGATGATGTACGTAGTTTCAAGGATGGAGATGCTTCTTCACAAATTGACTTTTTGGTAAATGATTCAACCGGTTTGGCAAATCTGAGAAGCAGTTCTAAAGGTGATCCTACTGATATTTTACGTCCGAGAATTACAGACAAAACACGTGTGTATAAAGGTGGTTCATGGAAAGACCGTGCTTATTGGTTGAATCCTTCAGCCCGCCGTTATTTGGATCAGGACAAATCGACCAATGATATTGGTTTCCGTTGCGCTATGAGTATGACCGGCACAATGGAAAAATCGGGAAGAAGATAACTAACAACACTATTAGAACTTACAAAGCACCTGTTTCATTTAAGCAGGTGCTTTTGTTTGTAATAATTGCAGAATTTATCGCTGAAAATTAGTACTTTTGTGGTCTTAAAATCAGAAAGACTTTAATTAATAAAAACAGTATGGGTAGAACAATTATTGTTGATGCACTGAAAAGAAAAGATTTTGGTGCCGAAGTGAACATAAAAGGTTGGGTAAGAACCCGCCGTGGAAATAAAAATGTAAGTTTTATCGCGTTGAACGATGGTTCAACCATTCATAATATTCAGGTAGTTGCCGATAATGAGAAATTTGGGGATGATTACCTGAAACCTATCACTACCGGTGCTTGTATTAGCGTTACGGGCAAGCTGGTTGAATCGCTTGGACAAGGTCAGTCTGTTGAAATTCAGGCTGAATCTATTGATATTTACGGTATCGCCGATCCTGAATCGTATCCGTTACAAAAGAAAGGCCACACCATGGAATTTCTGCGTGACATTGCGCATCTACGTCCACGTACCAATACATTTGGTGCAGTGTTTCGTATTCGTCACCACATGGCCATGGCTGTTCACCGTTTCTTCCACGAACGCGGATTTTTTTATTTCCACACGCCCATTATCACTGCCTCCGACTGTGAAGGTGCCGGACAAATGTTTCAGGTAACGACCATGAACCTGTACGACCTGAAAAAAGACGAAAGCGGTCAGATTGATTACAGCAACGATTTTTTTGGGAAACAAGCCAGCCTGACTGTTTCGGGTCAGCTTGAGGGCGAATTGGCAGCCATGTCGATGGGTGCTATCTATACCTTTGGACCAACTTTCCGCGCTGAAAACTCAAACACACCACGTCATTTATCCGAATTCTGGATGATTGAACCCGAAGTTGCATTCAACGAAATTGAAGAAAATATGCAGCTGGCTCAGGATTTTATTCAATATTGTGTGAAATGGGCATTGGATAACTGTAAGGATGATTTGGATTTCCTTAATAATATGTATGACAAAGAATTGTATGAGCGTTTGAACTTTGTGGTAAATAACGATTTCAAACGCCTGACTTACACCGAGGGGGTTGAAATTCTGGAAGCAGCTGTAGCAAACGGTCATAAATTTGAATTTCCGATTGGTTGGGGAACGGATTTGCAATCGGAACACGAACGCTACCTGGTAGAACAACATTTCAAAAAACCGGTTATCCTGACAGATTACCCGAAGGAAATCAAGTCGTTCTACATGAAACAAAACGACGATGGAAAAACCGTGCGCGCCATGGATGTACTTTTCCCGAAAATTGGTGAAATTATCGGAGGTTCGCAACGTGAAGAAGATTATGACAAACTAAAAAACCGTGCCGACGAAATGGGTGTACCTACAAAAGATATTTGGTGGTATTTGGAAACCCGTAAATTCGGAACAGCTCCTCACGCAGGATTTGGTTTGGGCTTTGAGCGCTTGCTGCTATTCGTAACAGGTATGTCGAATATTCGCGATGTAATTCCTTTTCCACGCACACCGAACAATGCAGACTTCTGATTTGTTATTAGGCGGCAACTGATTTTGAATATGAATGCAAAAAGGGAACAAAATTGCACAGATTGAAATAAATTGTGCATTTTTAGGTTAACAGAATTTTGACTTGAAAGATAATTCGCTATTTTTGCCATCTGAACATTACAAATAACAATATTTTCAAAATAAAATGGATAAAGTCACTAAAACCGAATTGGACAATGTGGTAGTTCGCTTCTCGGGCGATTCCGGCGACGGAATGCAGCTCACAGGAACGCTCTTCTCCAATCTTTCGGCTATTTTGGGTAATGAAATTTCAACATTCCCCGATTTCCCATCCGAAATTCGTGCTCCACAAGGCACAGTGGGTGGTGTTTCCGGTTTTCAGGTACATTTAGGTTCGAGCAAAATTTATACGCCCGGCGATGATCCCGATGTGTTGGTGGTTATGAATCCCGCAGCCTTGAAAGTAAATGCCAAAAGCATCAAAAAAGGCGGTGTCATTATTTTTGACGCTGATACGTTTGACAAGTCGGGATTTGAAAAAGCCGGTTTTAAAACTGAAAATCCATTTGAAGAGCTTGCTATTTCGGATACAATTCAACTTATCCCTGCCCCACTTTCCACACTTACACAAACGAGTCTGGATGGTATGGGATTTGATAATAAAACCGTTTTGCGAAGCAAAAATATGTTTGCCCTTGGGTTGATTTGCTGGTTGTTTAACCGTCCAATTGATCAGGCTATTCACTTTTTGACTAACAAATTTGGCAAAAAACCTACTATACTTGAAGCAAACGTAAAGGTGCTTACCGACGGATTTAACTTCGGAAACAATTTACACCTTACAGTTTCAACTTATTTTGTAGAAAAATCGCACGAAACACCGAAAGGAAAATATACCAGTATCAGTGGAAACAAAGCAACTGCTTGGGGTTTAATTGCCGCATCGCAAAAAGCAGGGCTACAACTTTTCCTTGGTAGTTATCCGATCACACCTGCCACCGATATTATGCATGAACTGACAGCACGTAAAGATATGGGCGTGAAAGTGGTTCAGGCTGAAGATGAAATTGCCGGAATTACCTCGGCAATCGGAGCTTCCTTTGCCGGAAGTCTGGCAGCAACTAATACTTCAGGTCCGGGTCTGGCACTTAAATCGGAAGCAATCGGGCTGGCCGTTATGGCTGAATTACCGTTGGTGGTTATCGACGTTATGCGTGGTGGTCCTTCAACCGGTTTGCCAACTAAAACAGAACAAACTGACTTATTACAGGCACTTTACGGTCGTAACGGTGAAAGTCCTGCTGTGGTTATGGCTGCAGGAACACCTGATGACTGTTTCCATTATGCCTTTATGGCCAGTAAAATTGCGCTAGAGCATATGACTCCGGTTATTTTGCTGACTGATGCATTTATTGGAAATGGTACATCACTCTGGAAATTACCAACATTGGCAGAATTGCCAGCCATTAAACCAAACTACGTGAAACCGGATATGACTGATTATAAAGTAACCAGTCGGGATGAAAAAACCAACGTACGCTATTGGAGCGTGCCCGGGGTGGAAGGATTTGGACACAGAAACGGTGGTTTAGAAAAGGATTATTATACCGGCGCTATTTCTACCGATCCTGAAAATCATCAGAAAATGGTGGATACACGCGAAGCTAAAATTAATTTTATCAGCAACGTAATACCTGAATTAAAAATTGAAGGTGATTCAAATGCTGAATTATTAGTTATCGGTTGGGGTGGAACACACGGACACTTGATGAGTGCTGTGAATTCAATCAACAAAAAAGGCGAAAAAATAGCATTGGCTCATTTTAATTATATAAATCCACTGCCTAAAAATACTGTTGAGCTAATTCAACGCTACAAAAAAGTGGTGGTTTGCGAACTGAACAGCGGGCAATTTGCCACTTTCCTACGCTCTAAAGTTCCTGCTGTTGAATTCCTTCAATTCAACAAAGTTCAGGGTCAGCCATTTACAGCTAGCGAACTGGAAGAACACTTTGTAACGTTATTAAAATAAGAATTTTAGTTTACAAAAACATGGAAACTACCGAAACAATAAAAATTCAATATACTGCCAAAGATTTTAAAAGTGATCAATATGTGCGCTGGTGCCCGGGTTGTGGGGATTACGCTGTACTAAGTTCACTTCAGAAAGTAATGGCCGATTTGGGTGTAGCCCCTCATCAAACCGCTGTAATATCTGGGATCGGATGTTCGTCACGTTTACCATATTACATCAGCAGTTACGGTTTTCACACCATTCACGGTCGTGGAGCTGCCATTGCTACAGGTGTAAAAGTGGCTAATCCCGAACTAACCGTTTGGCAAATTACCGGCGACGGTGACTGTCTGGCCATTGGTGGTAATCACTTTATTCACAGTGTTCGTCGCAATGTGGATATAAACGTGTTGTTGTTCAACAATCAGATTTACGGATTGACAAAAGGACAATATTCCCCGACAACAAAGAAAGGTTTTGTTACCAAATCATCACCATTCGGAACAGTGGAACGCCCTTTCCGTCCGGCTGAGTTGACAATCGGTGCACGTGGAACTTTCTTCGGACGCTTACTCGATGTGGATTTAAAAACCGCACAAATGGTTATGACTGCCGGTGCAAAACACAAGGGAACTTCAGTTATCGAATGTCTGGTAAACTGTGTAATTTTCAACGACGGAGCACACGGTTGGTTAGCCGAAAGAGAATTCCGCGCCGACAGAACCATAGCATTGGAACATGGTAAACGCATGATTTTCGGAAAAGAAGGAAATAAAGGATTGGTGCTTGATGGACTGAATTTGAAAGTAGTAACTATAGGTGAAAATGGTGTTACCGAAAACGATATTTTAGTTCACGATGCCAGCTGCGAAGATTCAACATTGCAGATTAAACTAGCTTTGATGGAAGGTCCCGAAATGCCAATAGCATTGGGAGTTATACGCGATGTGGCTGAGGAATCGTACGATGCAGCTGTGGAAGCACAAATTGTTGAAGTTCAGGCTAAATCAAAAATTAAAACATTTGATGACCTGATTGCCACCTGCGAACAGTGGGAAATGTAACAATCGCTCAACTCAATATAAACCTCCGGCTGAATTTCAATAAGAAGTTCAGCCGGAGTTTGTTTAAACTCTATTTCGATTTGTTATTGTGGTTCGAAATTAAAGCTGATATGTAACCATTTCCATGTTGGTCTAAATTGGAAACAATATACCAAATGTTGTTTTTATTTCGTCGTAAGTATGCACCTTTTTGCCAAAACGTTTGTGAATACTATGTCGTGGTTTAAAATGAAATGTGATGCTATCAAGAGAATCACAAATTTCAGTTATTTCAATCAATTACTGTTTTAATTCTCCTTTCTTGATTGCAATTATAGAAAAACTTTCTATAATAGTTTCACTATAATTAAAACTCAATTATTAGAGTTTATATAGATTAATTTGTTATAGAATTAGTTTTCAACAATATT
>CAZTDH010000053.1:0-13100 GCA_964612615.1 uncultured Paludibacter sp.
GTGCTGTACAGCCTTCGAGATACGAGACATAACTATCTTCGTCGGCTACAATCAATGTCCGCTCAAACTGACCGGTATTCATAGCATTTATACGAAAATAAGTAGAAAGTTCCATCGGGCAACGAACGCCTTTGGGAATATATACAAATGAACCGTCTGAAAAAACAGCGCAATTTAGTGTTGCAAAGAAATTGTCGGTGTATGGAACTACGGAACTCATATATTTCTGAACCAAATCAGGATGATGCTCAACAGCTTCGCTGAACGAACAAAAGATGATTCCCAATTCAGACAGACTTTCTTTAAAAGTAGTTTTAACCGAAACACTATCCATAACCGCATCAACGGCAATTCCCGACAAAGCCATACGTTCGTGAAGTGGAATTCCCAGTTTTTCGAATGTTTTTAGCAATTCGGGATCAACTTCATCAAGGCTTTTCGGAGCATTTTTGCGCGGAGCTGCGTAATAAGCAATGCTCTGGTAATCAATTTCAGGGATATTAAGGTGTGCCCATTCCGGCATCTTCATTGTCAGCCAGTGACGGTATGCCTTCAATCTGAATTCGAGCATCCATTCCGGCTCATTTTTCTTTTTTGAAATCAGCCGAACCACATCCTCGCTGAGACCAATTGGAATAATATCGGTCTCAATATCAGTAGTAAAGCCGTATTTATAGTCGGCTTGGGTGACTTCGTTTAATATATCAGTTGACATAATTTTAGGTGCTAATTACCAATTTGCATTACTGTAAACCGGTATTTATTTTAAGACTGCAAAAGTACAAAAAAAATACTATTCAGGAAGCAACGCTTTAGCTTCACGAAAGTAAACAACATAACACGAGAATGGTGAATTTTGTTTTGAATTGATGCATACATTTTGATAATAAACCTACATTTTATAAACCAAAACAGGAAAACCGACATTTATCTGTTTTCCTGTTTTGGTTTATAAATCGATCTGATTAGCCACAGAACCAAAATTACTCATTCATACTTATTTCATTCCAATAATTCGTTGTTTCTGAATACATTCAGGAAGGTGTATGTTTTTTGATTTTCCGGTAATTTTCACGACTTCGAGTAATGAATCCGGGTATTTAAATTCTTTCAAATCAAAATTCTTTACATTTTGTAAGGTCAAAGCTGCACCTGTTTGAGGAATAATCTGAATATTTTTAAATTTTATGCCGTCTGATTCGCTAATTACAGCACCGTATTGAGAAGTAATGATTGCATTTTCCACATTTATATTTGTAATATTCATTTCGGGTAAACCATTAAAGAACATGGCTCTGCGGGCATTGCGGGAAACTATATTTTTTACATAAATATTTCTGAATGAAGGAGTTTCAACAGTTACTGCAGGAATCTGAACGGATGTTTGGGCTTCCTCACCATCTTCTAATGATTCTGAAGCCGATTTTCCACCATAATACAAGTCAAATAAGAATGAGTCTGTCACGATGTCGAACATATAAATGTCACTGATGTAAATATTCTCGACCAAACCTCCACGACCACGATTACTTTTAAAACGCAAGCCGACATCTGTTCCAAGAAACTGACAGTTTTTTACAGAAATGTTGCGCACACCACCCGACATTTCGCTTCCAACTACAAAACCACCATGCGCTTTGAAAACTTTACAGTTGTCAACAATCATATTTTCGGTAGGTCGACCACGCTTGCGACCTTCCTCGTCTTTTCCTGATTTGATACAGATTCCATCATCGCCCACATCGAAATTGCTGTTGACTAATAAAACATTTTTACACGATTCTATATCAATTCCGTCTCCATTCTGAGCATAACTCGGATTACGTACAGTAATATGGTCGATAATCAGGTTGGTGCAAAGTAATGGATGAATGTTCCAGCTTGGCGAATTCTCAAAAAGTACTCCCTGAAGCAATACATTTTTACATGCAACAAAGTTAATCATTACCGGACGTAAAAAATCCTTTATCTCAACCCATTCAGCATCCGTCAGTTTTCCATTTGGAACGTTCATTTCACTCATCAACTGACCTTTAAGTGAACCTGCAGATGGATACCAATAAGTAGCATCTTTAAGTACACCACCTGATTTAATCACTTTTTTCCATTGCGATTCAGTTACTTTCGCTTTTTTTAATGGTCTCCAGGATTCACCCGAACCATTAATTGAACCTTCACCGGTTATTGCCACATTGTCAGAGTTGCGTGCTGATATAGGCGATTGACAACGCTTTGTTTCCAATCCTTCAAAACTGCCATCCACTAATGGGTACAAACTGAAATCGGGCGAAAAAAGAATCAAAGCTCCTTTATCCAAATGCAAATTGATATTCGATTTAAGCACAATGGGACCTGTAAACCAAACTCCGGCTGGTACATTCAGTATGCCTCCACCTTTTTTTGAAAGTGTTTCAATGGCTGTACTAAAAGCTTCAGTATTAAGTGCAATTCCATCGCCTTTACCACCAAAATCGGATACAGAAACGGTATTGTTTTTAAACACAGGCACTACCAGTTTCGGCATTGAAAATGGCAGATTTTCATACAGATAGTTGTAGTCGTTTTTAGCTTCGACATAGGTCGAAACCAAAACCAAACTTACAACCGACAACAATATCTTTCTTAATAATACCATTCCTTTTGAAATATTAAATTTAAAATCTTACGACGTTGGAAACTACCAGCGAAGATCTCCAGCTGAGCCTTTTCCTAGAAAGTTTGTATCCTTAAGCGAAAAATCACCCGTCACCGGATTATTCCATAAAGACGTTGATGCACCTGAATAAGATGTCAATTTCGACTTGATGGATGTACTTGTAAGCCCGACCGGATTCGGATCGTCAACATAATCTGAAGTAAAATATGATCCTGTGATTACCGGAACAGCAGTTCCGCGATATCCGTTAGCACCTACACTAGCACCTGAGAATCCAAAAATACAGTTCTTGATATTTATTCCGGCGGTAATAGTGGTTGAATTTGCATCTATGACATAACGTGCTGAAGCAGGATCAATCATTGTTTGATTGAAAATGCAATTAGTGAGATTAATAGAATTCATCGTGTATGCACCGGAACGCAGAATAATACTTCCCTTGATGTTGTAGAAAGTTGAATTTGAAAAAGTTATATTATCCACATAATCAGCAGAATTACTGTTCACAAGTGCATACGTGCTACCAAAACCAATTTCGCTAACTATACAACCATTAAAAATCACATTCGTAAAACGCTGACTTACACCCCCTGATATGCGGAAGGTTGTATTTCCAAAATTATGCATATTACAGTTCGTGAATTGAACTTTTCCAACAGTACAAGCTACTTTATTACTGAAAAGATACCCAATTTTAGTGGAGCCTGCACCACTATTGTTATCACAATATCCGGTAAAATCAATATTCTCGAACACCAAACTGTCGATGGCTGAAGAAGCTACCACGCTCATCATATTTGTTGTGCCTGATGGTGGCGTACTGGTACCTGCAGTAGTCATACTTACGACTGCCCTATTAGACGATGAAGTACTGCGAATTTTTACATTTTTTGCAAATTTATATTCAGCAAAACCTATTGTATAATTAGTTCCGCCAGCAAGCAAGATTACTTGTCCGGCAGAGGCACTTGTAATAGCTGCTGAAATATCGCCCGGAGTAGAAATAATAACATCGCCTTCGATTAGACCGTAGGCTGTTCCACGGAGAATTTTGCCGTTATAAATACCAACCGTCCAAATGGAATTTGCCAATCCACTTACATTTTTTTCTCCGGCCACTGCTTCGGCTGGGCTTACATCAACGGAATCGCGCACATTTCCGGTAAGAATAAGATGAGTAACATTGGCTCCCGGTTTCCATTTTATGTTCAGGGTATTAGCAGCAGTCATGTAAGCGCTGTAGGTATTCCCTGTATTATTTTTGGTTCCATAACCTGTAAAGATATTTTCTTTTGGGGTCTTAAACGTAAGCGTTGCATTGAATTTGGAGCTTCTGGTTGAATCGGCCGCATTGGCTTTGATTCGGGCATAAAATGTTGTGTTACCTGCCAATTCCTTAATGTATGACAAATTGGTTGTTTTTACCCGAAACAGTGGAATAACAAAGTTAGCACTATCAGGAGCAACTTCGAGCGTATAAGACACAGCACTATCTACTTTGGCCCAGCTAAATGTAACCTCGGTGCTATTCATCGAAGCTGAGAAATTTATCGGGCGAAACAGGTATGGCAAACTCAGCAGTTTAATATCATCGACGCAGGAATTCAGAAAACCCAACGCCACGATACATATAAACAGTGCCTTTAACGATATATTTTTTGTTTTTTTCATTGTATATTTATTTAATGGGTAATTGATTGCTGACAAAATATTTTTAGTTGTCATAACCGTAATCGTTTGACAATGAATTGTTACTTGTAATAATTATCTGATGCATAATTGGCAACAACTGTCGTTTATCGGGATTTCCAAGATACATATGGGTAATAAATCCATCACTTAAATACATTTCACCACCACCTGAACTGGAAGTTGCCTGTGTCCAGGTTTTCTTGGTCCAGCCACCAGTAGGATCAGTGACGGTTTTATCATCGGTTTCACCACGATTGAGTCCGTAGATATTCAGTATGCGTTCTCCAACCGTAGGAAGTGGCAATAAAGAACTTGGTACTGTTGTGTAATACTGATAATAAATTGTTGAAGGAACTGTTGCATAATTTCCTGTTGCATCGCGCAGGGCGGTCATATTAAGAGCCGACTGGTCGATAGCTGATTTCAGTATTCCCCAACGTTCCAGATCATATTTGCGGATATTTTCTCCACAAAACTCGAAAGCTCTTTCCTGTTGGATATTGGCTAAGGTTATGGTAGGCAAATCATAGGGTGAAGGAGTGTTGATAGCTTGTCCGAATGCCCGACGACGAACCATATTGAATTTTTCCAATCCGTCTGTTAGTCCCAGATACAAGTCAGCTTCAGCATACATCAGCAATACATCTGCATAGCGCAAAACGATTGGAGATACTCCGTCATCTGTTCCTGAAACAGGAGTTTTAACCCATTCAGCACGCCATTTTCCTAGATTAAAACCAATAATTCCGGCTGATATACTTTGTTCCATCACACCGGTAACGGTGGTACTTTTTTGTACTTTATAAGGCACGACGGTTATATCCCGGCGTTTGTCGTTTACATCATAATCGTAAAAGAAACTGGGAGTAATTTTAAACTGAGCTCCAATACTGGCAGCAGCACCGGAAACTAACACTCCATCTGCATCGCGTGGCAATCCTAAATTGTAAATCATACGACCGCGCAATCCCATGTTATACGGAATCTGAAAAATAGCTTCACGTCCATGTGTTTCCACATCCTGACATTGTTCGTAAAATATATTTTTAAAACTCGTATCCAAATGATAATTTCCATCATTTATAATATCCTTACAAGCCTGACGGGCAATAGTATAAAGTTCAGTGCGACGGGCATCGGAAATAGTAGTATTAATAATCTGAGCGTCGTTAGTTCCTAATGGTCGCATGGAATATCCGGCTGCTGAAAGACAAATGCGTGCCAACAGTCCACGGGCAGCATCTTTACTGATTCGTTTTGTTGTATTAGTCAATGCTGTATTCGGACCGTATAATATCGTACTTGCTTCCTGTAGATCCTTGATGATATGGTTGTAAATTGTATCACGACTTGTTTTGGTAACATAAATTGTTTTAGAATTTACGGGTTCAAAGCGTGCAGGTACGTCGCCCCACCATTTAATCAGGTCGTAATAAAAAAATGCACGCATAGTAAGTGCTTCTCCTAAATAATGCCCCATATCATTTCCTGCAGCAGGTTTACCATAGCTGCGAATTCCGTCAATAGCCAGATTAGCACGTTCTATTGCCTGATAAATTCTACTCCATGGATTTGCCGCATCACTGTTGTTGTAGCCATCAGGGACCAGTGAATTTGCGAAATACAGAGAGATGTAGTCGTCAGATTTTATGGATGTAAGAACAGCTCCTTTTGACCATCCTGAACGATACTCAATATCGGTATTCAATCCCATCTGTAACCACAAACGATTACGATAGGAATTGTTTTCGCCAAATATTTCATAGATGGCGGCAATGGCTTTTTTGGTGGAGTCAGGTGTACTGAATACCATATCGTCGCTCAGTAACGAATTGCTTGGTGGAGACAAAAACTCGCATGATGAAAGCGAAATAAGCAAAGCTCCAAGGATGAATTTAAATATCTGTTTTTTCATTATAGTATGTTTTTTAGAAGGTTATGTTAAGGCCAATGTTATATGCGCGGCTTTTTGGATAGGCAGAGAAATCAACTCCCGGAGTAGCTGGAGTGGTTCGACGGGTATCTACTTCCGGATCATAACCGGAATAATTCGTCAGAATAAAGAGATTGCTGCCAGTTGCATAAAGTCTGAGTTTCTGAATATAAAACTTTTTCGTCATTTTTGAAGGGATAGTATAGCCTACCGTAAGATTATTCAATCGCAGGAATGATCCGTCTTCAATAGCCCATGAAGTAGTAGCATAATTGTTGGTTGGCATTGCCCATATGGTTGCATTGGCATTCATTGTGGTTAGCTGAGCCGGATCAGTTACCCTGTTTCCGGTTGCCCAGTCAATCTGAGTATATGAATTAAGGGTCGAAGCCAGCATGTTACGGTCTTTATAATAGAGTGAACTCATTTCAATTTTACTGGCGTTGTAGATATTATTGCCATAAACCCAATTTAAGTTAGTGCTAAAATCAAATCCTTTGTAGTTACCACTGAGGGTGATTGAGCCGTAATGTTTTGGATTGGCGTTTCCGATAATCTGACGGTCGGCCTGTGTAATTTTACCGTCATTATTGGTGTCAATAACTTTCATGGCTCCGGGGCCCCAGGTTAAACCGGTTAGTGCGCTGTTATCTACAAATGTTCTACCATTTGCATCCTGATAAATCTTGGTTACATTATCAGCCAGTGTTACTACATTTGAATATTTGGTTGCATTCATTACCCAGCGTGTTCCGTTCCAGCTAAAATCATCAGTGCTGTACATTCCGTCACTTTTGTATCCGTAAATCATGCCTACAGGCATACCGGGTGTAACCAGATAACTGTTTGAAGCTTCGGTACTGCTCGACCATGCTTCGTTAAATGAATAACCCGTCAGAGTACCCAGATTATCCACATTGTTTACGTTTGTACTGAAATTAATTCCGAGTGTCAGGTTAAAATCTTTGGTTTGAAACAATATTGTATTCAGGGTTATTTCAGCACCACGATTGGATGTTTGTCCTACATTTTGCCACTGTGAGGCATAACCGACACCCGAAAGTACCATTGGCATTAATACTCCGCTTGTGATGTTGGAATATAAATCAAAAGAGCCACTGATTCTATTATTCAAAAATCCAAAATCAATTCCGATACCACGTGTAGTCGTGGTTTCCCATCTCAAATCACTGTTTGCCAGAATAGTACCTGCAGTGTAGAAATTGGTTTGCATTGATGTGGGAAGATAATTATTGGATGAAAGAGTATAATTTCTCCAGAATGAAGCAATTGGAATGTTGTTATTCCCTGACTGACCGATACTACCTCTTAATTTAAGGTTCGAAAGCCAATCCTGAGCTTCTTTCATGAAATTCTCTTCTGTAATTCGCCAACCTGCTGAAAACGAAGGGAAATAACCCCATTGATTTTCATTCCTGAACTTACCTGAACCATCAGCACGCATCGTAAATGCGAATAAATATCGTTCTTTAATGTCATAGTTTACACGTCCGAAGAACGACAAAAGTCGGTCGTCCGGATTAAGCAGTAAATTTGGCGCTTTCACTACTCCATTTTGAATACTATCCCAGGCCTGACGGGAATTATAGGTTTTTGGCAGACCTTCAATATTCTTCGAATTATTACTGTATGTCGTACTGGAACTTTCTTCACCTAACATGACAGTCAAATTATGACCTTTTAAGATATTCTTTTTGGTATAGGTCAGCAAATTTGTATTTTGAAATTTACTGTTATTAATGTCATTTAGGGTTACAGCCGGAGCCGATTGATTTTCGCGCTTGGTGGCGCCTCCGTTAATAACATAATAGGAAGTCAGTCCCCAAAAACGGTTATCAATTTTATTGGTTGTTGTATAACCTATGTTTGTTTTAAAAGCCAGATTTTTGTTAATGTTTATAGTCAAGCCAGCATTGAAATTAAAGCTTTTGGTGTTCTGATAACGATCATTATCCGAAATTGTCTGTATAGGAGAATACAAACTCGCTGTAGCATCCGCATTATCATCCTGAAGAAGTAGGTTTTTAAGAGGAATCGGAGTATAAGTTACCGCATTTTTAATTCGTGAATCGGCAGTTGATTTTTCTGAACCGGTCTGGTCGTTTGCTCCTCCACCGTTAATAACCGTACCGGCATATCTTCCGGACAGGTCTATCTTTAACCAGTTTAAAGGTTTGATGTTGACTTTTGCGGCGATGTTATCACGATGATAATCAGACATCAACATGATGGCTTTATCATCCAAACGATTATAATTCAGGTTGAATGTTATTAATTTACTGCCACCTGAAAGGGTTATACTGTGATTTTGGGTTGAACCCAACCTGCCAAAACTTTCTTTTTGCCAGTTTGTAGGATTAGAGTAATTGTATAGGTCAATATCATTATAACTGCCAAAATAAGTTTCATAATCATTGGCCACTGTATTTCCCAACACGGCACGTTCGTATTGTTTTTGAGCAAACTGATAAGGAGTAAGCACATCCAGATACTTCGAAACCTGTTTAATTCCAAAGTATGCATTATAGCTAATACTTAATTTGCCCTGAGAACCTGATTTAGTAGTGATTATCATTACCCCGTTAGCACCACGCGATCCATAAATGGCCGTCGAAGATGCATCTTTCAAAACGGTACATTCAATAATTTCTGAAGGTGCAATATCTTTGATATCATCTCGTATAAATCCATCAACAACATAAAGTGGTGTATTACTTTGGGTAATTGATCCACCTCCACGTACACGGATTTTTATATCAGCATCTGGCGAACCTTCAGTGGTTGTTACCTGCACACCAGGCATTTTACCTGTTAGTGCCTCCGCTACAGTTGAAACTGGAATATCTTTTAATTCCTTTTCACCCACAGTAGAAATAGATCCGGTTAAATCTCTCTTTCGTTGAGTGCCATATCCAATAACGACTACCTCATCAAGCGATTTATCAACCGGATGAAGTGTAATGTTCATGATATTTGCTTTAATGGTTACTTCCTGAGTTTCCATACCAATGTATGATGCAACCAATGTTTTTGCTTCGGCAGGAACATTCAGTTTGTACTTTCCATCAACATCGGTAATGGTTGCTACTTTCGATCCTTTTACCACTACTGATGCACCGATAATAGTTTCGCCCGAAGCGTCTTTCACCACTCCGGTTACCGTTTTGACCTGTGCACTCAAAGTACCGATTGCTAAAATTGCAACCACCATGACAGGTAAAAACCGATTGAAAAATAGCCTTTTTTGAAATTTTGCTTCTTTCATTTTTTTTGTATTAGATTGATTAATGATTATATATTTTCACGAAACAAAAATAGGGCATTTCCTGGTTACAAATGTTCAAAAATTGACGTTTTTCAGTGGAATTTTTGACGTAATTGCCGTTATTCTGTAAAACAGGAAATCTCATTTTTTTTATTCTATCAGATTTGTGAATAGAATAGTAATCCTGTTTTAGGCTTATTATCAGGCTATTCTAATTACAAATTAAACTAAATAGCATTATTTTAGTAACAAATTTACTTCTTTTTATCTTGTTTACCAAATATTTATTATCTTTGCGATTCCGATTTCTTAACAAAGAAATCGGAATTTCTATTATTAATACTTGCATGCAAGCCGAAGAACACCTTTTTTAGCAGAAATACCATTATTAATACATATACTAATTTACTCACTAACATTATGCAAGAGATCAAATTCTACAGTGGAGAAAACATTCCGTTGGAACTTCACAAAGTACGTATCGTACAAAAATTACACTTAGTGCCTATCGAACGCCGACTTGAAGCACTTTATGAAGGTGGATTCAATACCTTCCGCCTCAGCACCAAAGACGTTTTCCTTGACATGCTTACTGACTCGGGTACCAATGCTATGAGCGACAATCAGCTTGCCGCCATGATGCAGGGTGACGATGCTTATGCAGGTTCGCAAAGTTTCTATCGACTGGAAAAAGCTGTACAAGATGTGTTAGGTAAAAAATACCTGTTACCTGTTCATCAGGGACGTGCAGCAGAAAGTATCATTTCTATTGCTTATGTAAAAAAAGGAAGTCTGGTTCCAATGAACTATCACTTCACCACAGCTATGGCTCACATTACCCAAAATGGAGGTAAAATTGTGGAATTACTTTACGATGAAGCGTATGTGGTAAATTCCGACCATCCATTTAAAGGAAATATGAATATCGAAAAACTGGAAGAAGTGATTGTTGAACACGGTGCTACCAACATACCTTTTATTCGCATGGAAGCTTCAACAAATCTGATTGGTGGACAACCATTTTCTGTTCAAAACTTACGCGATGTACGAGCTATAGCTGATAAACATGGCATTCGTATCGTTCTGGATTGTAGTTTATTGGGCGAAAATGCATATCTGGTATTGCAACGCGAAGAAGAATTTAAAAATTCTGATATGAAAACAGTTATCCATACCATGACTGGTTTGGCTGACTTGTGTTATTTCTCTGCACGCAAAATCAGTTCATCACGTGGTGGTGGTATGTGTACCGATCGTCCTGAAATTTTCAAAGAACTAGAGGCTTTAGTACCACTTTACGAAGGATTTTTGACCTATGGTGGTATTTCCATTCGCGAAATTGAAGCAATGGCTGTAGGTTTGTATGAAACTTTGGACGAAACTATGATTTGTCAAAGTCCTTCTTTCATTAAATATTTAGTGGAAGCGTTGGACAAAAAAGGAATTCCTGTAATCAAACCAGCCGGTGTACTTGGTGCACACGTTGATGCTATGCAGGTGTGCGACCACATTCCGCAAACAGAATATCCTGCCGGTGCATTGGCAGCTGCCTTATTCTTGATTTCAGGAGTTCGTGGTATGGAACGTGGATCTATATCCAACCAACGCGACGAAGATGGTAACGAAACGTATGCAGATATGGAATTACTTCGTTTGGCTGTACCTCGTCGTGTATTCACACTTTCGCAAATTAAATACGTGGAAGATCGTTTGAATTGGTTGTATGATAACCGCAAATTAATTGGCGGTTTGAAATTCGTATACGAACCACCTGTGTTACGCTTCTTTATGGGCGGTTTAGAACCAACCAGCGACTGGCCTCAAAAACTGATGGCGAAATTCAAAGCTGATTTTGGAGAAAGCCTGTAATTCAGTTGACAGTTAGCAGTTATTAAAAAGCCACCGGATGTTTAGTTCATTCGGTGGCTTTTGCATTTGAATAGATTGGGAACTCTCAACTATAAACTGTCAACTATAAACTACTTAAGGTATTTTTCCAAAAACCTGTCCTGCTCCCAAAGCAGATGCAGAATATTTTCGCGTGCCACGTAACTATGTTGTTCTTTGGGTAAAATCACCATGCGTGCCGGTGCTCCGAGTCCTTTCAAAGCCTGAAAATAACGCTCCGTTTGCAGCGTAAAAGTTCCGGGATTATTGTCCGCTTCGCCATGTACCAGCAGAATGGGTGTTTTCATTTTGTCGGCAGTCATAAAGGGTGACATTTTATTGTAAACATCCGGTACATCCCAATAATTACGTTGTTCGCTCTGGAAACCAAAAGGCGTAAGTGTGCGATTATATGCTCCGCTTCGGGCAATTCCACAGGCAAACAAATCAGAATGCGTCAGCAAATTGGCAGTCATAAACGCTCCGTAGGAATGTCCACCCACAGCTACTTTCTTTCGATTGATAAATCCGAGTGAATCAACTGCATCGATAGCCGCTTTGGCATTGGATACCAGTTGTTCAATAAAATTATCGTTTGGTTCTGTTTTCCCTTCACCGATAATCGGGAAAGCGGCATCATCCAGCACCGCATAACCACGGGTTACCCAATATACAAACGAACCATAATACGGATAGGTAAACTCACTGGAATTAGCCGAACTTTGTCCCGCACTCTTTTTATCCTTGTATTCAGCCGGATAAGCCCAGATTAGTAAGGGTAATTTTTCGGTTTTGGCCTTGCGGTTGTAATCTGCAGGCAGATAAAGCGTTCCCGAAAGTTCCACACCATCAGCCCGTTTATATTTTATCACTTCTTTGTACACGTCCTTGATGCTTTCAAACGGATTCGGGAAATGTGTAACCTGAGTAACAGCATCTTTCTTGCGGAAATTGCGGAAATAATAGTTCGGATATTCGTTTTTTGACTGAATACGAACCAACGCTTCTCCTTTTTTGTAATCCTCAATGTCGAAAATCTCCTCCATCTTGTCGGTGTAAGTTGACTGATAAAGCCGTTTGGTTTTGAGCGTTTTCAGATTCAAGGCATCTATAAACGGAAACTGTCCTTTTTTGGTATGACCTTCACCAATACGGAACAGGCAATCGTCGGCAATACCCAGCACATATTTGCCATATTCATTTTTCCATGTTTCAAAATGTCCCGGGTCTGAATAAATATCCTGAAAATTTCGATCATCAATCACTTTTGGTGCTTCGTCGGATTTCGATGGGTTTATCAGATAAGTTTTTTCGTTTCGGGTATCGTACCATTCGTCCTGTACAATGGCTGTAGTAGCATTTCCCCAGATTACATTCATAAACCGCTGAGCAGTTTTAGTAAGTAAAGCAGGTGATTTGTAAAATGGTGCTTTCCAGAGATAAACAGCATCGCGAAAATCGGCTTTTGCTTGCGGATCACCACCATCCAACGCTTCCACATAAAATAAGGTAGCAGGTTCATCCAATCGCCAGTTTAATTGACGTTTACCTTTGCGCACTGCCATAAAACCTTTAGGCAATACTTCCGACAGTGGCACTTCATTCACCATTTTCACTTCATTTCCTTTCAAATCGTACACAATCGA
>CAZTDH010000054.1:0-12795 GCA_964612615.1 uncultured Paludibacter sp.
TGATGAATATCGTTATGCTTGCTATCTATGCCGAATTCAGAGGCTATTCGCACGACGAAATGATTCAAATCGTACGCGAAAGCGTTCCTGAAAAGTTTGTAGCAGGAAACATTAAAGCCTACGAAAAGGGAATATCGATTGCCCGTTCATTCGTTCCTTTAAACTAAACACGGAGACACAAAGACACAAAGACACAAATCATTATATTAAGTTTTTTATTTTTGTGTCTCTGTGTCTTTGTGTTTAAATTTTTAATATTACAACAAAAAATGGAATTACCTGAATCTGTAATACTCCTGGATAGTTTAGGTGATTTACAACCTGACAATACAAGTCCGATTCTTGTGTGCGCATCACATTGCGGCGACAATGGGACTTTTGCCAGAAAGCTAACAAAATGTCATGTTAAAGCTGTTTTTCTCAACAATGCCGGTATAGGAAAAAATAAGGCAGGTATCAGTGGTTTGGCACATTATGAGGCTGCACATATTTTGGCCTGTGCGGTGGATAACTATAGTGCTGAGATTGGTGTTGCCCGCGATACCTGGGAAAGCGGAATTATAAGTCACACCAATACCTTAGCCGAAAAAGCAGGTATCCAACCCGGTGATTCAGTACAGGAAGCCGTTGCCAGAATAATCAATACCATCGCTCCTACTTCTCCGACTCAAGAAAAAGAGAATTTAGAATCTCTTGCCAACGAAAAGAAAGATAGCACTGGCAAGCCAGACCTGAAAAAACAATTCCAAACTCAAATTGATGGAGTGAGTATCACCGTAGCTGACAGTATTACCTTCTTAAATGAGAACAATTCGGGCGATATAGTTGTATGTGGCTCGCATGGTGGTGTAAGTGCAGGAGAATACGCGCAGAAACATCAGTTGAAAGCTGTGTTTTTTAATGATGCCGGAATCGGTAAAAACAACGCCGGAATAAAAAGTCTTGAATCGCTTAGTGATGCCGGAATCCTTGCCTGTACGGTCGACTGCATGAGTGCAGAGATTTTTAATGGGCAGGACATGCTTGACAATGGCATTATCACAGTTTGTAATCAACTGGCAACATCCAGAAACATCAAAGTAAAAATGACGGTTAAAGAGGCCATCAACTATATTTAGTTTCGTGCTTATTTCAGGGCTTATAGCCTGAATTTAGGTCTGCATAGCAATAGAAGAGGAACAGGTATTTATGCCTGTTCTTTTTTTGTTGAAAAATTCAGTAAAAAAAGTTTCATTTAATCTTGCAAATTATAAATAAACATTGTAAATTTGTGGGGAAATAAGAAACCCTACCTCCTGCGGGTACTTCCCTTTGAAAAAAAGAGGAGAGCCTGGGATGCGTAAATTTATACAATTAACATGGTTTGAAGCAGCTTTGAATTTGTCAGCAATAATAATTAAAAGTAAAAAACTTCGCACTTAGTTGTTGTCCCCTTTCAAAAACTTACTATTCCTATTTCCCTCTCCATTTAGAGAGGGTGCCGTAGGCGGGTGAGGTCGGGGACGAGCGTAGCGGAGGGGTTTAAAAAATTATATCTATGAAAGTAAAAATCGGATTCAGAGTGCCATCGCTCACCAAGCGCATAGCCGCCCGCACCAGTGTGAAACGCTATGTAAGGCAGAATCTGGGTTTTAAAGCACCCAAAGGGTATGGTTGGCTTACCAACCCCAAGAAAGCGGCTTATAACCGGGTGTACAATCGTACCACTAAAGGATGTGCGCCGGTATTGTTGCCGGGGATTGTGGTTACGGGAGTGTTGATGTGGCTAATAATAAATTAAATTTTCTTTTTGATATATGAAGAATAGCATAAAAACTGATGAATTTATTGATTATATAAATGCTGCAATTGCTGAGCTGAATGAATTTAAAGGAGATGCTGCAGGTAATCTATATGTGGATGACTGGTTGCTGTCACTGGTAATTAACGACATTGAGGAAAAACTTGGTAGGATTGTAATAGAAGATATCAGGCATGAGTTTTGGGAAACCTGTGCCGATTATGATAAAATACTGGCTAACAGGCATATTTTTGAGGTTAAATTTGAAAAACTTCTGAGCTGGAAATACAGCAATATCAATACAATTGAGAACAATAAACTTTATAGATTTGAAATAATGGAGTTTTTTAGTTATCGTGAGAATATAAACATGAGTATAGATTTGGAAGTCAGAAATGAGATATTTGGAAAATTTATTTATATATCAGATATGATTACCAGATTAAAGAGTCAGATTGTAAATCTGCTTGAACAACTCGAAAAAATGGGCGAGCCATTTTCAGAGCCTATTCTAAAAAAAGGTCGTTATACCAAATCTGAACCGAATGAAGACATAAAATATACGAGATTCAAACTAGCCTCTAAAAGAAAAACCGACTTTATAAAGCTTGTTTCAGCCATGTATGATGCCCGTATGTTCGAAACCAGCGATGGTTTTATTGCCAGCAGTAAACAGGCACTGCTGAATGAATTTGGAAAAATACTGAATGAAAATTTCAGTGCTTACAGTACTACTTTGTCGCAAGCGAAAAATGCTGAGAAAGAATCATTTATGAAACCTTTTAAAGAAATAAGCCGGAAAGCGGAAGATTATTATAACCTGAAGAACGAGAATTAATGCTCTAAACTGTGTGTTATGAAGAATAAGAAACTGATTTTCAATATTGTCCCCGTTTTATGCTTATGCTGGCTGTTTAGCGCCTGCAACAATGATTTTCTGAGCACAGTAAAGCCGCTAGTTCTGCAAACCGATACACTTGTTATAACTGATCTGACAACTGATACCGTTTTTCAGGTGAATATACCCGGTGCTGGAAATCAAAGCTGGAAACTTATAGCAAGACCACACTGGCTTAAGGTTGACAATATGAGCGGAACATTTAGCAACGGAAAAACTGAATTGCTGACTCACCGTTTGCCGGGCGAAGAAAGCAACGACTTTCCGGTAACCGTAAATCCTATAACCATTCAGGTGGAAGGTATAGGGCTGGTAACTATCCCTATCGGATATATTCGTTTGGGAAATCCGGTGATAAAATACAATAATTCAACCATCAAGCTTACAAATAATACCGTTACTCAGTTTACTTTTTCGAATACAGGTGGTGGTTTGTGGTTGTGGAAAATAACACAAAAGCCCGACTGGCTAAACATATCACAGGAATCGGGTGTAGTTTATTCCAATAATAATCTGACCCTGAAAATGTCGATAGATAAGAATAAACTTAAAAACGGCAGTAGTTGCATTCCGGTAATAATAAGCAGCAATGCAACCGAAAAACTGATTATACTGACTATTGATCCCGGTTTGGCTGAATTCGGATTCACCAACAATATACTGAGGATAGATGGTGATATAATGACCACTGAATATAACAAGGCTACGGACAATTTACTGATTGTGACCCAGAATCCCAACCGCCTGTTGTTTATCAACGGTATTGATAATTCGATACGGTCGATGGTTGCAAACGGTACTCCTACCTGTGGCACTTTCTCGGTTGATGGAAAAACGGTGTATGTAGGAAAAACCATTGCTGAGATTGATGTGGTGGATGTGCAACAGCAACAAATCAGCAAAACTTTTCCCATTGATGTGGATACGAAATATGCCGTTTATGGCGAAAATGGCTGGCTGTATATAACTACCCCGGTACAAAATGCCGGATTGAGAAGTTTAAATCTCACTACCGGAAAGATATATATTACGAGCAGGAATAAAATTTCGAGCGAAAAAGCTTTTATCAAAAAAGCACCGGGCCGGTCGATGTTATTTAGTACAAATCCATTATTCAGCCCTACAAACCTTTATGTATGGGATATTTCGAAAGGTATAGCCAGAGATACTATCGATCAGTATTTTATGGATGCCGGCAATATCTGGTTTACTAACGACGGGAATGTGATGTTTCTGAGGCAACAAACTACGGCCTATTACACTCCCGATTTTAAAAACGGCCAATATTATACGAGCAGTAGTTACCTCAACGCGAAGGGAAGCTTTACAATTAATCCTGCCGGATTGACCTATATGGAAGTGTTCGATCACAACACCCTCACAAACGATATCTGGACAGGCTACAACAATTCATACAGTCCCTGCACTATTGTACGAATGAATCTGTCTGATTTAAGTATAAAGGCTAACTATTCGCTGAAAAGTATTATTGATACGAATTCAGGAACGGTTTATAATCCCTGGATTTGCTGGATTTATTCGAGTTCAAACGGGAAATACCTGTACGGTATAAAAAGTACAAAACCCGGATATGGCTATCCGGTAAACTGGCAGATCGAAAAGGTGGTATTATAAGGTTTATATTCAGCATTTAAACTGAGAATTAATCCTTCCAAATCATATAAGTTCTATTTTGACAAAAAATATATAATGAAAAAAAGACTGTTATTATTCTTATTACCGGGTTTGTTACTGATGCAATCCGTATGTTCACAGACACAAAAAACCAGTATCAGGAAAGATATTTTCAAAAACTTCAGACTGGATATTGGTGGTGGACAGAGTACGCTGATGGCATCCACCAGTGAAGCTATAAGTTATTTATCCGGATTAGGTGTAAACAGTGCCCTGGCAACATCATACTATAATACACTTGCGAAGGGGAATGTTTTGGATGCCGGATTACACTATATGTATTCCCCGAAATATGGGTATGGTATTAAATATCAGTTTAATAATAGTCAGAGCGCCATTCCGGGTTATGTGGAAGTTAGCGATAACAGTTATAATTATTACGGGCAAATAAGCGAGAATATTATTACAAATTATGTGGGTATTTCATTCGTTATGACTGAACCAATACTCAGTAACGGCAAACTAAGCTATAAGCTTCAAAGTTCGATAGGACCTGTTTTTTACAGGGATGAAAGTTTGTTTATTATCAGCAAATCGTTACTAACAGCGGTTTCGGGTGCTGTAACTGTCTCCGGTAGTTTGCAGTATAAACTTACGGATAAACTATCGCTGGGCTTGAGTCTGAATCTGTTTGCCTCAACATTGTCAAGTATTCATGTGCAGAATGTGGCTAATGAACCGGGAACCGATTCAAAGGCAAATGAATCGCTAAACCGGGCAAACTGGCTGGCTTACCTGGCATTTAACTTATAAAACGGGTTTAAAATGATTTCAAGAATTTCAATAACCGGCGTTTTATTACTGTTGCTTGTGCTGTGTGGATGCAACAATGACTTTCCCGAAGGAGCTAAAACCGGGATTTCATTAGCAGATACACTCAGCATGACCGATATTGATCTGAACATGGTATTACCTGTAGTTATTCCTAATGCTGGCAATCAGGAATGGAAAATGGTTGAATATCCAAATTGGTTGTGGGTGGATAAAAAAGCCGGTGTACTTGATAATGGTCGCACTACTTTGAAATTAACACACAATCCGAATATTGTAAATTATAATTTTGGTTATTCATATGCACCGATTATAATCTATGTAAAAGGTATAGGGTATGTGGAAATTCCTTTTGTGTATGGTTGTTTTGGACGTCCAACAATTGTATATGACAGCAAATCATTTGATTTTTCTTCGATAGATAAAAATACCTTCACCGTGAATAATTATGGTAACAGCGGCTACTTTGCATGGTATATCCTTTCTAAACCCGATTGGTTGAATATGTCGGCCACCAGTGGGCTGGTTTATGCCAATAAAAGCCTGGATCTGGTAATGACTCCGAATAAAACCAATATGGAGTTGGGCAATTATCAGGGAAAAGTAATTATTGCAACTAATTCGACGACCGGCTATATAGAGTTCAATGTCAGTATGACCCTGACTCAGTTGATAATGGGTGGTACAATTACTCCTGTGGCCGGAAATGTTATTGCGTCGGAGTATAACAGAAGTACTGATAAAATATATATTCTGACCAAAAGTCCTGATAAACTGATTTTTATCTCAGGAAATACCGGCGATATGAAATCAATTGATTTGCCCTATTCACCAACGTGTGCTAATTATTCAGAAGATGGTAAAAATGTAATTGTGGGATTCACTTCGAATCAGCTCTGTAACATTGATGTGGATAACAATATAATCACCAAAACCGTTCCAATTGACTGTTCGGCTTGTTCGGTTGTTTACGGTGACAATAACTGGTTATATGTAGCCACTGCCGAAACTCAGAAATTACGAAGTGTAAACCTGAATACGAATCAGTTGTTTCAAACAAAGTTTGTTGTAAACGGAGCGCCAGTCATAAAAAAAGCACCGCATCATACAACAATATATGGCACTGCACCGGGTTATTCTGCGTCCGGTCTGTATGTCTGCGATTGTAGTCGGGGTATTTTAAAAGATACAGTTGACAATTATTGGACTGGAGTTGGAAATATGTGGTTTTCGGAAGATGGGAATCTGATTTTTTTCAAAGAACAATCTAAGGCATATTTCAGTCCTGCTTTTCAGTCGGGGAATATTTCCATTAATAGTCCAATTCCAATGAAAGGCAAATACAGCACCTCTTCCGGTAGTATAAATGCAGTTGAATACAATTCGGGATCTGGTTTATTTTGGGTTGGTGTAGGTATTTTCAGTGCCAACTCTGAAATATATGAATTTGATGCAACGAGTTTCACTCAAAAAAGAGTTTTTAAAGTCAACAGTATAACCGATACGAATGGACAAACCGTTAAGGCGACTGTAAAATGGATTTTTTCGAATAATGAAAGTACAATTTTATTTTTATTAAAGAATAATGAAAACAGCTATAGTACTCCAGGCTGGCAACTGGAAAAAATAAACCTGTAACTTCAGATAAAACAGACCCAATAAAGGAATTAAACCTGAAAAAACTTTAAAATGCAAATAGCAGTAAATCAATGATATAAAAGACGACATAACATTAGGTTAATATTAGGTACAAGATGCACCTGTTTATATTGCCGTTTCTTTGCAGCGTAATGATTCATTCATTGCGCTGCTTTTTTTTGCAGCGCGTAAAACCTAAACCAATATGCAAACTGTAAAAACAAGACCACCGCCTTTTTTAGCAAATAGTTAGTAGTTTATATAAAACTAAGAAAGTATTTAAAAACCAATCGTAAATTCCTGGCAAGCCATGCGGCAGAGCCGAGCAGTAAATAATAAAATAGTAAATCGTAAATAAAAAAAAATGGCAACATTTAATTCCACTACGTTTGGCGAAATATCCGGTCGTCACGGTGGCGCAGTAGCTGCGAAAACAAAAAACAACGGAAATGTATTGAGAGTATTTAAAGCACCGTCGAACCCCAACACCGGAAAACAGTTAACACAACGCACTAAATTTGCGTTTGTAATCGCTTTTCTAAGTTGCATGCGTGAACTTTTTAAGTACACGTTTCGTAACAAAGGCGGGTTTGATGCGGCCGTGTCATTTGCATTGAAAAATGCTGTAACCGGTACCATTAGCAACTGGGGAATGGATGTGAGTAAGATAGCAATTACCACAGGGAGTGCCAATGTGTATTCCTCCGGAACGCGTACAGCAACAGTAACCAATGGTACAACCATAAAGCTGGACTGGTACACGGGAAATATCCATAACGGTATAACAGATGCAGCGAAAGCAAATGATACAGTTACAGTGGTATTCTTCAACGAGGAGCTCCGCGAAGCCATGCTTTACGAACCAGAAGTAACCCGAATCGACGGTACGCTTGAAGTGGAACTGCCCGATAACTGGGCAGGCGGAAAGGCACATTGCTGGATGTATTTCAGCCGTGCAAATGGTTCGTTAAACTCCAACAGTGTGTATGTGAGCGAGGTTCAGTTATAAGCTCCACTCCCACTCTTTTAACCCCGTATCCGGAAAAAACCGGTACGGGGTTTTTTGTTTTTGAAGCAGATTGATTCGGGGAATTTTGAATAAAAAGAGGCGGATTCAGTGGGCTGACATTGTTTGCTAAATGGTTAATCATTTCCTTTTCAGTATAAAACAGGAGCTTCTGACAAAAAAACTTTTCAACAATGCCTTAAAATCAGCCACTTCAGAATTGGAAGTTTAAATAGTTATGAGTAGTTTTGTAGAATAGAAACAATCCTGTAGCTGTATCGTGCATACCGATAGTAGATAAAAGGATAAACCACACATTAAAATAAACATTAAATTATTGAATATGAGAAAATTCCTCTTTCCTTTAGCCATTGCAACAGTAATTATAGCAAGTGGATGCAATTCGAAAACAGATAAGAAATCAGCTGAAAAACCGGCAGTTCAGAAACACGAACAGCAAAAGGAAAAGGTTGTAGAAAAGGTTGACACACTGGCTTATAACAATAAACTGGAGGCATTGGCAAATGGAGATACCACCGGATTGTGGCCTGTAGAAACAAGGATTTACCCATTGGGAGGAGCAATTTTGCCTTTCAAACGTATTGTGGCCTATTATGGAAATCTCTATTCAAAGAAAATGGGTGTATTGGGTGAATACCCTCCAAAGGAATTGTGGAGACGATTGAATATCGAAGTGAAAGCCTGGGAAAAAGCCGATTCAACAACAAAAGTACAACCTGCTATTCATTATATAGCCGTTGTGGCACAGGGTGCTCCCGGAAAAGACAAGATGTACCGTATGCGCATGCCTGATCGACAGATTGATTCTGCTCTGGCGATAGCCCGAATGGGAAATGCTATTGTGTTCCTGGATGTGCAGGTGGCACATAGTAATGTGCGGACTGAAGTTCCGTTGTTGGAAAAATACCTGAAAATGCCGCAGGTACATTTAGGTATCGACCCGGAATTTTCGTTGAAAGATGGCAGTCTGCCAGGAAAGAAAATAGGCACAATGGATCAGACCGATGTAAATTTCTGTTCGGAGTATCTGGCAAAACTGGTGCGTGATAATAACCTGACACCTAAAATACTAGTGGTACATCGCTTCACACAAGGTATGGTTCGAAATACCAAACAAATAAAACTTCATCCTGAAGTACAAATTGTAATGAATATGGATGGTTGGGGTGAGCCTATATTGAAACACAGCACCTATATCCGTTATATTTACCGCGAACCGGTTCAGTTTACAGGATTTAAGTTGTTCTACAAAAACGACCTGAAAAAAGCTCCTCACAAAATGTACACGCCTAAAGAAGTGTTGACATTGAAACCACAACCAATTTATATTCAGTACCAGTAGGTAGTTAATAGTTTGTAGTTTGAAAACAAATATCACTTTTGGAATTCTGCTGGCAGCTATACTTTTATTGGGTATAGGTGGTTGTAATCCGGTAAATGAGCCTAAGTTTGGTGATACGGTGACAGATGTGGATGGTAATGTGTATCATACAGTTACCATAGCTTCGCAAACATGGATGACTGAGAACCTGCGCACAACCCATTACAACGATACTACGGCTATAGCACTTATATCCGACAGTGCATCGTGGGGCAACGCTTCGACTGCAGCGTATTGCTGGTATCATAACGATTCTGTAGCTAATAAAAGCAGTTTTGGGGCATTGTATAACTGGTACGCAGTAAATACTGGCAAACTTGCTCCTAAGGGTTGGCACGTGGCTACTGCTGACGATTGGTTATTACTCGAAAATAATGTAAGTGGATTTATATCTACATCGAAAACGCTGACGAAGGTACTGGCTTCAACTACCGGATGGTGCAAGTCGCTTAATCAGGGTATGCCCGGCAATTATACTGCGATAAACAATGCATCAGGGTTTTCAGCCCTGCCAGGCGGATACCGCATAAACTACAATCGTTCATTCAGTAAAATGGATTCACTGGGGGCATGGTGGACTTCAACCCAATCGGACACTGTACGTTATGCAATCGGTATGAGCATTCGTTACGACCAAAGCTTTGTTGATAGTCGCGCTTACAGCAAATGGAGTGGATTTTCGGTGCGATGCGTGAAAAATAACTAACAATACATTTATGTCGAAATCATTATTCTTTTCAGTTCTTACGTTTGTATTTGTTGTCGTTGTGGCTTGTAATTCAAACGATCCTGCCGTAATTTATTCCGATTGGATAAAGCAAAATACAGCCTATTTCAATAATATGAAAGATAGTGCGGGATTTGTGAACTATGTTATTCCTAATTCGGGTGGATTAAGTTATTATTATAAAATACTTAAACCGGGCAATCCTGACAGTATAAGCCCAATCCCTGCTTCAGTTGTAAAAGTAAATTACTGTGGGAAATTAATAAACGGCAAAACTTTTGATTCTACCTATTCGGGCAACAGCCCTTTAAATAACAGTACAGCTTCACCTTTAGTATTTTCACTACAGGGCACAATAGTTGGTTGGGAACTTAATTTAATTCAAATGAAACCCGGAGAAATCCGAACAGTTGTACTTCCGATGGAATTATGTTACGGTCCGTATCCAATGGGATCAATACTCCCTTACTCTACATTGCGATTTGATATTCAGCTCATTTCTTTTGAAAATTCATCAGGTTTAATCTTAGGTCAATTGCATAAAAAGAATTAGTGCGTTAACCCTTACCATTCCGTTTCTGTCAATAAATATACTTTTATAAGCTATTTATCCACATGTTGGCTGGATATTAAATGTAATTTTGTAGTACAAATTATCATTATCAGAAACAATAGGATGAAACAAACAAATCTCTTTCTAAAAACGACTCTCTTTTTAGTTATTATTTCTTTGCCTGGTATAAACCATGCTCAGAAAAAAACGGATAATAAAAAGTATACTACAATTGATTACGCCCCATTTTCAGATAACACAGGCCATTGGTATAGCATTGCTGATAAGCATAATGTGATTAATGCCCTGCCTGACCGACCACGCTATAAACCAACAGAAATTACTGATATTGCTGATAATATGCTGTTGTTTCAAAAAAATAATGGCGGTTGGCCTAAAAACTACGACTTTTTTGCAATTCTTACACCCGAACAGAAAAAACTGGTTGAGGCTTCAAAAGCTGAAACAAACACTACCTTCGACAATGGTAATACCTACACACAAATTGCAGCATTGGCTATTGCTTATAAATCAACTAAGGTCGAAAAATATAAAACAGGTTGTTTTAAAGGGCTGAACTTTGTATTAAAGGCACAATATAAAAATGGTGGCTGGCCTCAGTATTACCCCATTGAACCCAATAATTACAGCAGTCACATTACCTACAACGACGATGCTATGTTGGGAATAATGCAACTATTGAAAGATATTCTGGATGGTGATGATCAATACTCGTTTATCGACAAAGGTTTTAAAATCAAACTTCAGACTGCTTACAACAAAGGGCTAGACTGTATACTAAAAACACAGATTAATGATGCAGGAAAGCCCACTGCATGGTGTCAACAATATGATGAAGTGACATTGCAACCTGCCTGGGCAAGGAAGTTTGAACCACCCAGTATTTGTAATAAAGAAAGTTCGGGACTGGTACTATTTCTGATGAGTATTGATCATCCATCTAAAGAAATAATTGATGCAGTTGATAATGCAGTTGTTTGGTTCGAAGCCTCAAAAATATATAATACAAGGGTAAAAACTATTCCGGCAGTAAAAACAACTACCCCTTATAAAGTTTCTGTTTCGGATAGAGTGGTAGTTACAGATTCGACAGCCCCGGCCATTTGGACACGTTATTATGAACTGAAAACGCATCGTCCTATGTTCTGTAACCGCGATAGTAAAGTGGTTTATACACTTGCTGAAGTAACCCGTGAGCGCAGAGATGGTTACAGTTGGTATAACTATGCACCTCAGGAGGTTTTGAATAAATATATAAAATGGAAAAAAAGAGTAAGTAGTTGATAGTAGGTCTGTTCAACAAAAAATCCCTGATTCATATGAAAACGAATTAGGGATTTTTAGCAAAAGTCTGTATTATCAGGTATTGATTATTTGGATGTATTCTTTCAGGATTGACAGTGAATAATCACCGGCATGTTGATTGACAAAGCCGATAGCCGAAATATGTGCCTCTTCGTCGGCCGCATCCGAAATAACCCGCACCACAATCAACGGAACACCATAATCGTCACAAACCTGAGCTACTGCAGCACCTTCCATTTCCGCACAAACTACCGAAGGGAGGTTTTTGCTCAGAATATGTTTCATTTCTTTGCTTGAAATAAACAAGTCACCACTCGCAATATCGCCGGTAAGCATTTTTACGTTCATTATATTGTACTCGGCCAGTTCTTTGCGGAATACTTTGTTGTTTTTCAGAAATTTATGTACCGCTTCAGCCATCGTATCCACGTTTTGTTGCGGAGTTTCGTAGGATGTTTTGCCGGTAAGCGGAATTTCGAAACGACGCATCAATGGACGTGCATCCATATCATGCTGAAACAACCGTTGAGCAATTACCACGTCACCCACATTCAGTTCTGGTGAAATAGCCCCGGCAACACCTGTAAAAACAATGCGGTCGACATTAAATTCAAGAATCATATTCGTAGCTGTCGTAGCAGCAGCCACTTTTCCCCAACGGGAGAACACAGCCACAACGTCCTGACCAAATAACTTTCCACGATAATATAACCGACTGCCACGCTCAACAATTTCCTTGTTTTCAATAGCAGCAATGATTTTGTCCATCTCTTCGGGCATGGCGCCCATGATTCCTAGTAACATAATAACTCAGTTTAAAGTTGATAGTTTACAGTTGATAGTATAGTACTATTTATTCCCCTTCAGGGGTTAGGGGCTGTATTTTACTGATTCTCTGATATAAAGTTGGATGTGAGTAATGAAAAAATACATACAACGGATGTGGCATCAGGTTGCTGAGCGAAGTAGCTGATAATTTCTTCAAACCGGAAACCAACT
>CAZTDH010000055.1:0-11750 GCA_964612615.1 uncultured Paludibacter sp.
TAAGTCTTTAGCATTTGATGTTTATAAAATTCTTCGGTACACTGCACAAAACGTAATTTGCTGATGTATCTGTATTGTTGGTATTTATTTTTAATAAAGTTTCACAAGGCACAATATGATTTAAAAGGATTATTCACCTCACGAAATAAAAGTCGCAGCGTCGGTTAAGTCGCACTGCCGATTTGGGTTCGGTAAGCCTGCCCACGCCGGAGGTAGAAATGCGTCCGGGATTGATTTTGTAGCGGTGGAGCAGTTCCTGACTGATAATCTCCGACCGTTGTCTGCTCAGTTTCAGGTTGTAATCGTTGTCGCCCATATAATCGGCGGTACCCACAATTTCAACTTTCAAGCCCGGATTTGCCTGCATTTCGAGTGCGATATGAAATATCGATTCGAGTGCTGCGGCATCCAGGTCGGTTTTGTCGAAGTCGAAATACACGCTTCCTGCCCAGCGATAATCGCACTTAGCCGACTCATTGGTTGACTCAGGCAGGGTATCCGTACGGTTGGCTGCCAGTTTCTTTAGCTGGTATTTTATGTCGTTAAGCTCACGGCTCAGCGCCTTCAGCGAATCCTGCAATCGGGTGGTTTCCGGAGACTGTGTTGGGGTTTCGGTGGGATACAATGAGCGTTTACCGAAAAATTCAGCCGCATTCAGGTTCCGCACATGCGGGCGATTGGGCGTTCCTATTTTCCATCGCAGCTGCAGAGTTGCCAGTTCCACATAATCGTTGGTTACACCCCAGAAATTTCGTCCGTCGAGGTTATCTTTGTTGAAACCCCGGCACTGAATTTTGGCTCCCAATGCCATCTGCTGAGTGAAATTATATTCGAGCAAAGTACCCACCGATAAATACAAAGCCTGTCCGTTGGTAAAACTGCTGGAGTAATCCACCAGCCCCGACAGCGGACTCAGGATGCCATTGTTGTTGGTATGGTAGTTGACCGAGTATTGTGCCAGTCCGACACCTGCTGTGACCCACACTCCCCACCGCGAGCGGGAATACGGATAGAACCATTTGATAAGGTTGAAAGCCGAAAAAACTCCTGCATTGTGCATGTTGTTTTGCAGTGAATAATACTCTCCGTTTGCCCGCAGGGGCAGGTAGTAATAATCAGCCCCGATGCTCCATGCCGGTGTAAGCGTGTATTCCACCGAACCGCCTGCGCTTACATTGCTTAGCGAATTAGGCAGCAGGTCGTTGTATTGCTGGGAAACATCTCCATCGAATCTGTTCAGCACCCCTTCGAGCGTCACCGACCAGTGTGCAAATTTCCTATACTGTGCTTCAACCGGAGTTGCAACAAATAACAGACTCAATCCGATAATTATCTTCATTTTATAATCCTTATCATTTTATTTTTGCCACCCAGAAAACCTGAACGAAACAGCTTTTGGAATTGTTGGATTGTTCCGGAAATTCGTATTTCCGGTAGGTTTCATTTTATACGGGCTTATTTAATAATACAGTTGTTTTTGCATGTTAAGGCAGTATTTTTACCCGATTGAGCCGCAAAAGTATTCATTAGAAATGATTTAAAAATAAAAAAAACTATGCACATTTCCACGTGTGTAGATGTGAATGGAGATGTCCTGGTGGTGTGTAGATATGAATGTGTTTAATCAGGGAGGAAGTTGGTGGCTGATGCGTACGCAATTGTCTGACACTAAACAAAAAATCTTAAAGCAACATCAGTCTAATGTTGCTTTAAGATTTAGAACGTAAAAGTTACAGATTATAAGTTGTGAAGAAAAACACTGATGTCTTTCTCAGTTGTTATGCGTAATTTTTTGCGGATACGGTACTTTTTGGCATCAATTGCGCGGAATGTACTGTTTGTTTTAGTGGCTATTTCCTTGGTTGAATAATTAAAATACAAGAGGGCTATCACTTTCATTTCCTCCACAACCAGATTGGGTGACTGTTGCTGCACTTTTCGGATGAAAACCGGATAGGTTTCAGCAAATACACTGTAGAAAGCATCCATATCTTTATTGGCAAGAGCTTTGAGTGTCGTCTGTTTTTCAATATCAATATTATCCTTAACCGGGTCGTACAACTTCGACGACTCGCTTATCATGTCCTGATGCTGCATAAGCAGTTTGGTGTTTAGCGAAGTAACATACGTGCCCAGCAGGGTTATCAGGGGAAGTTGTATCAGAAAAATAAATTTAGTGAGCTTAAACAGTTGCGGGTCGATTGCTGTGCCAAAAAATGGATTGTAATCGATTAGGAAATACCATCCCATCATGAGCCCGAATAGCAAAACGGTGGCTGTTATCGTAATTTTTTTTGTTTTAGAATCCGAAAATACAACCACAAATATCAGCATCATCAGAAAAAACAAAGTCATGATATCGATTCTGATGTACATTATATACAGAAACTGAATGAGTGAAGACAGAATCATGTTTCCAAAGAAAAAGGATGGACTTACCTGTTTTTTTCTTCTGAGATAGAAAACGATAAACCCGGTGGCAAGCAGATTGACAATGTCCAGTTCTACCAGAAATGCTTTTTGAAACCAGATGTCTTTAATCAGGAAAATAATGGCATCGGCAAAAGCAATATAGGAGAAAAACATGAATGCGCTGTTTTTCCTGGCTGTTACAATATTAATTCCCTTATCCGGCAACATAATTAAACGGTTTAAATGTTTTGCAGATATCCTGTTAGCGTGATTTCGGTCGGCACAAGCAGCTTTTTACGAATACGGTGTTTTTTTGCTTCCACCGAACTGTTACTCGAATTGGTAAGTTCCGAAATTTGGCGGGTTGAATAGCCCATGAAAATCAGAATAATTACCTTTAACTCCTCCACGACCAGGTTTGGAGCAATTTTGTCGACCTTATGCATAAAAACCGGGTATAACTCCCGAAACTTCATGTAAAATGCTGTAAAATCTGTGTCAATCAGGTAGTGAAGCTCTTCCAGACTTTCATTATCAACAACTTTCGACGACGCATTATCAAATACCTGCCTTAGAAGCCGATTATATTTCTGTAGCAATTTGGCGTGTTTGTACGAGATATAAACTGAAAACAAAGTCCATGTAACCAATACAATGTAGTTTGCAATATCGGTCGAATTCTTATATGAAGCAGTAACCGGAAATTGTATGATTTTTATTCCAGTTGCATAGTAAATCAGTAAGAGTAAAGTGATGAATCCGGTAATTGCAAAGATAATATTGCGGTTGTACGAGAAATCGAAATAAATACCCAATGTAATGGTCATCGGAATGAAAAGTAACAGTGCTGAATCGTACCTGAAAAGCAACTGATAATAGAACAGGCTTACCAGCAGAATAAGATAAAACAGCGATTTAGTGAGAGTCCTGAGTTTCAGCGGGTAGGGAAGCGCTAGAAAGATCAGACAGATCAGTATGACGACTCCCGCCGGAATAATAAAAAAATAATAGCCGAATAACGCATCTTTCACGAGCCCTAACAACATCCCCAACACGAGCAAAATAATGTATAGATTTGTGAGCTGATGATTCTGTTTGTGATATTTTTCTATCTCGGTGACCATTCCCTGACTGTTTAGTTATAGTAAAAATGAATTAACAATAAACACAACAAAAATAGTAAAATAATTCTACTATTTTTAATTAAGTAATAAACAGTATATAATATACCATTTTATAGATGAATTCTTTGCGACTTAGCAACTTTGCGTTCAAAATAAGACAATATATTCGTTCTAATACTTACTATTTGTTTTACATTTTCAAAAACCATATTTTGCATAATATCATTGTTTATATCAACCTGAATTGTAGGTTAAAGACTGAGTTGTTTGACATGGACCGGTGTAGTGTCTTTTTTTGCTGACTTTATACAATTATCAATTCTATGATTAATTCATGTCCGGAATTTATATCTTGTCCTGTACCGATAACTTTCCAAAAAATTGTATCTTTGCAAATGTAATTTCCTGAATGGATTAATAGTCAGAATTTTGGACAATATCACCTTTATACTTTTAACGCTTCTTTTTTCAGCCTTTTTTTCCGGGCTGGAAATAGCTTTTGTTACGTCGAACAAGTTGCGTTTTGAGTTGGATAAAAAACAGCGCAACCTCACGTCGTCTATTCTTTCTGTTTTTTACCGCAATCCACAGCAATTTATTTCCACCATGTTGGTTGGCAATAATATATGTCTGGTTATCTATGGTTTGCTTATGGCTCAGGTAATGACTCCCTGGCTGAGTTTTATGGGCAGTCAGTTTTTGATTACGCTTACTCAAACCATTCTGGCTACCATTATCGTGCTTTTTACAGGTGAATTTCTTCCCAAAACGATATTTCGGGTTAATCCGAATCTTTTTCTACGGTTTTTTTCCTGGCTTTTGCTTATTTTCTATATTATTTTATATCCCATTTCCCGTTTTAGTACCTGGATTTCAATCAAGGCACTACGTCTTTTCGGGTTGAAAATCAGTTCCACTACGCAGAAAAGTGTCTTTTCGCGCATTGATTTGAATTACCTGCTTCAGGAAAGTTTCGAAAACCCTGAAAGTGAAAAAGAGTTGGAAAATGAAGTGAAGATATTTCAGAATGCGCTGGATTTCTCGAAAGTGAAGTTACGCGATTGCTTTGTACCCCGCACCGAGATTGTGGCACTGGATTACGAATGCAATATTGAAGCCCTGAAAGAGGCGTTTATCGAAACCGGATTTTCGAAAATTCCTATCTTCAAAGGTGATGTGGACAATATAATAGGCTATATTCATTCTTCTGAAATGTTTGAACATCAGAAGGACTGGAAGAAACAGATTAATCAGATACCGATTGTGCCTGAAAATATGGCTGCACAAAAGTTGATGAAAATGTTTCTGACACAGAAGAAAAGTATTGCTGTGGTGGTGGATGAATTTGGTGGTACAGCCGGAATTGTGACGCTCGAAGATATTATGGAGGAAATTTTCGGAGAGATTGAAGATGAGCACGATGTGCATGATTATGTGGCCGAAAAAACAGGAGATAATGAATATCTGTTTTCGGGACGGTTGGAGGTAGAAACCATTAATAGTCGTTTTAATCTGAATCTGCCGGAATCGGACGATTATGAAACCATAGCCGGATTTGTGTTGCACAATCATCAGCATTTCCCAAAAATGAATGAAGTGGTTCGGATTGACCGTTTCAGCATTAAATGCATGAAAGTAACCAACAACCGGATTGAGTTGGTAAAAGTAACGACAGACAAATAAAAGTGTGCTGTTTGGGTTAACTTTAGACTAAAAAACATAGAAATTTGGCTGAAAAGCTTGGGCATTTACTTTTTTTTTGTATATTCGTGCCCTCAAATTTGCACAAAAAATAATAACAAAAAATATAAATTTAGTTCGAAAAATGGCAACATTAGAAAAGATCAGAAGCAAAGGAGTTTTACTTGTAGTAGTAGTGGGACTTGCCTTATTATCGTTTATTGTAGGGGATTTCCTGAAAGAAGGTTCTACCTATTTTAATAAATCAAAAGAGACAGTTGCAAAAATTGCCGGCGATGATATTAATATTAAGGAGTATGCCGCTGCTATTGATCAATTGACCGAAGTGTACAAAATTGAGACCGGAAAGACCGAATTGGGTGAAGATATGATGACTCAATTGCGTCAATCGGTATGGGAAACGATGGTAAATGAGAAGATTTTGAACGTCGAAGCTAAAAAAATCGGACTTGCCATAAGCAAAGATGAACTTACCGACCGTTTGATTGGTAACAACATTCACCCGCTTATTATGCAGCGTCGTGCATTTGCCGGCGAAAACGGACAGTTTAGCCGTGAAGCCCTGATGCAATTCCAGAACACCCTGGAACAAGCTGCTGCTAATCAGGATCAGAAACAACAGATTGAAAAACTGAAAAGTTACTGGAAGTTCTGGGAAAAAACAGTAAAAACCCAGCTATTGCAGGAAAAATACAATGCCCTGATTTCAAAATCGGTAACAGCCAACAATTTGGATGCCAAGATGAATTTTCAGGATCGTAAAGTAAGTGTTGATGTATCGTATATTGTTCAACCTTATTTCCAGATTTCAGATTCACTGGTAAAAGTTTCGGATAGTGAAATCAGCGACCGTTACAAAAAACAGAAAGAACAATACAAATCGGAAGCCAACTGCGCTATCAGCTATGTGGCTTTTGATAAAAAACCATTGAAAGAAGATTACAAAGAGGTGGAAGCGCTTATAAATAAAGTTGCACCTGAATTCAGAACTACCACCGATGTTGCTGGTTTGGTAAATTCAAATTCGGATGTAATGTATGATGGTCGCAATTATTCTGAAAAAACAGTTCCTGCTCTACTTAAGAACTTTGCATTCGGTGGAAATACCGGTGATATTTACGGACCAACTTTTGAAAACGATACCTACACCATGGCTCGCATTATGCAGTCGGGCATTATGCAGTCGGATTCGGTGAAATTGCGTCATATTTTCCTTGTTACCAAAGATGAAGCAAAAGCCGACAGTTTGATTGCTGCCATTAAAGGTGGAGCAGACTTTGGCGCATTGGCTAAACAATATTCGGCTGTGAAACAAACCGCTGCTAATGGTGGTGAAATTGGCTGGTTACAGGAAGGCACTCAGGGCGTTGAGAAAGAAATTACGACTCAGGCATTCGGCAAATCGAAAAATGAAGTGTTTACCATAAAAAATGCTCAGGGAACTCAGATTATGCAGGTGATGGACAAAACTGCTCCACGTCACAAGGTGAAACTGGCTATTCTTGTTCGCAAAGTTGAACCAAGCAACAAATCAATCAGTAAAATCTATAACGATGCAAAACAATTTGCCGTTGATTTAAAAGCTGATAACTTTGAAAAGAAAGCTAAGGAAAGCAATTATATTGTACGTCCGGCAACCGATATTCTGCAAACTACAGAACGCATTGCTGATGTACCACAATCGCGTAAAATTGTTCAATGGGTTTTCAAAAGCAGCAAAAAAGATGTTTCTGACGTGTTTGAATGTGGAAACAAATTTGTGGTGGTTCTGACCAACGAAGTAAATAAAAAAGGATACCGTGCAATGGACAAAGTAAAAGATCAGTTGAAAGCTGAAATCATTAAAGATAAAAAAGCTGAACTGATTATTAAAAACTTAACTGACCAATTGGCTAAAACTCCTGCACTGGAAGGATTGGCAAGCTTTGTAAAAGACTCCGTAAAAACTGCACCGGCTGTGAACTTTGGTTCGTATCAGTTTGGAACAGCAGGGTTTGAGCCTTCAGTAATCGGAAAAGTAACCGTATTGCCGGTAGGTAAAGTATCTGCACCGATAAAAGGTAACTCAGGTGTTTATGTGGTTCGCACCGCTAACAAGAAAGAAAATCCACAACCATTTGATGCCAAAATGGAAGTTATGCAGTTGAATGGTCGTATGAGTTATTCTTTACCATACATGATTATTCAGGATTTGAAAGACAAAGCCGATATCACCGATAATCGTCTTAATTTCTATTGATAAACGACATCAATTCCCCATTATACCGAAAACGGAGTGAGTAATATCATTCCGTTTTCTTTTTTCGTCAAGTTTGCGTAACTTTGCACAACGACCAAATTAATTGACAGTTGATAATTGACAGTTGACAATTGTAAAGCAGCAGTTTTACATCAACCTGAAATACTAAACACTAAACCCGAAACCAAACAATGACCAAAACAGCACTCACAGGCAAAACTCTTGATGAAATAAAAACCATTGTTTCGGAATTAGGAATGCCCGGATTTACGGCAAAACAAGTTTCGGAATGGCTTTATAAAAAGCGGGTTTTCAGCATTGATGAAATGACGAATATATCAGCAAAGAACAGAGAATCGCTTAACGAGAAATACGAAGTTGGTCGCACCTTGCCGGTTCAGGTAGCGGAGTCGGAAGATGGTACAAAAAAATACCTGTTCAAAACCGAAGGTGGACATTTTATCGAAACGGTGTATATTCCGGAGGAAGACCGTGCAACGCTTTGTGTGTCGTCGCAGGTGGGCTGTAAAATGGATTGTTTGTTTTGCATGACCGGTAAGCAGGGTTTTATCGCTCAACTGACCACTACCGAAATTCTGAATCAGATAATGTCCATTCCCGAAGCGGATAAACTCACCAATCTGGTGTTTATGGGCATGGGCGAACCTTTCGATAATACATTGGCCATGCTGCGGTCGCTGGAGATTCTCACAGCCGATTACGGTTATGCATGGAGTCCGCGCCGCATTACGGTTTCAACCGTTGGTTTGATTCCCGGAATGAAGGTTTTTCTCGACAAATCTAATTGTCATTTGGCTGTTAGTCTGCATTCCCCGTTTTCGGAGGAACGCCAGAAACTGATGCCGGTTGAAAAAGCTTATCCGATTGCAAAAGTGCTCGAAGAAATCCGCAAATATGATTTCAGCAAGCAACGCCGCGTTTCGTTCGAATACATTATGTTCGATGGCGTGAATGACAGTTTGCGACATGCTGTGGAACTGGCCAAAATGCTCCGTGGTATTGATGGACGTGTGAATCTGATTCGTTTCCATGCCATTCCGGATGTTGATTTAAAAACGGCAAGTGCCGAAAAAATGACTTTCTTCCGCGATTATCTCAATAATAATGGAGTCACAACTACCATCCGCCGCTCACGTGGTGAAGATATTCTGGCTGCCTGCGGCATGTTGTCGACCATTGAAAAGGAAAAAGCAGAGCAAGTAAATTGAGACTATGAGGAGAATTCTTTATATCCTGTCGGTTGTTGTTTTGTTCTTTTACGGAACAACGCAAACTGTGTACGGACAAAAGAATATCGAAAACCAGATTTCGGACTCACTTACAGCCATTGCTAACTTTTACACAACCGTTGGGAGAATAAATGTGGTTGGATTTACAGCCAAAAACAATACTGTGACTGTTTCCGTAAGTGACAAATTCAGTTACATGCCCTTTCGTCCGGAAAATGTAAAGCGCATCTATAATGCCATTTCGGTTGCAACTAAAAAGAAGTATTCCGGTTATTTTATCACGTGTTTTGTCGAAAACAGACGCATTGAAGATTTAATTCCAAATTTCTACAAAACAACTAATCTGGACGAAAGCCGGCAATTTTCCGTTCCGATGCTTTCTCATCCGCTTGTTGTCAATTCTTCCCGACCTTATGATATTCCATCAGGACTGCAAAACCGCCATATTGCCATCTGGCAGAGCCATGGTTGGTATTACAGTCAGAAACGAGCCCGTTGGGAGTGGCAGCGTCCACGGGAGTTTACAACGGTGGAAGATTTGTACACACAATCCTATGTATTGCCTTATCTTGTTCCAATGCTTGAAAAAGCCGGTGCTAATGTACTGTTGCCACGTGAACGCGATACACAACTGAACGAAGTGATTGTGGACAACGATTCGAAAGAGTTAAGCTCCCGATACAGAGAACAAAACGAATGGAAACAATGGAAGAACGGCGATTTGCCCGGATTTGCAAACACTAAAAAGGCCTATTTGCAGGGCGATAATCCGTTTAATTTCGGAACGTACCGTGAGATAAATTCCATTACCGAATCTGACGAAATAAGTCGTGCCGAATGGTTTCCCAATATCCCCGAATCGGGAAAATATGCTGTTTATGTTTCGTATAAAACGCTGCCGAACAGTACAACAGATGCCCGATATACTGTTATTCACAAATGTATTAAAACAGAATTTTCGGTCAATCAAACCATGAACGGTGGAACCTGGCTGTATCTTGGACATTTCCAGTTTGAGAAGGGTAAAAACAATCAGAATAAGGTAGTGTTGACAAATGTGAGTTCCGAAGAGGAAAAAACCATTACTGCCGATGCTGTAAAATTTGGTGGAGGCATGGGGAATATCGCCCGAAATCCATATAGTAATGACTCAATTTTGATTCCTAAACGGACAGACAGTATTGCATTTAATCAAATTACGGTAAAACCAATAGTGTTTTACGAGCCGGAAATCAGTCAGCATCCACGCTATACCGAAGGAGCTCGTTACTGGCTTCAATGGGCAGGAATGCCGGATAGCATTTACAGCAGAACAAAATCGCAGAACGATTATTCCGACGATTTTCAGTCTCGTGGTTTTTGGCTGAATTATCTGGTGGGCGGTTCTTCTGTTTCGCCTGCCACCAAAGGATTGGGAGTGCCTGTTGATATGGCGTTGGCTGTTCACAGCGATGCAGGAACAACCTTAGGAGATTCCATTGTAGGGACACTCGGTATTTGCACTGTAAAGAACTCAGCCGGAAATTATGTTTTTGCCAACGGAATTTCACGTTGGGCGTCTCGCGATTTAGTTGATATTGTTCAGTCGCAAATAGTAGCTGATGTGCGCAAAACGTTTGCTCCTGAGTGGAGTCGGCGTGGTATGTGGAACAAATCGTACAGCGAGTCGCGAGTGCCGGAAGTGCCCACCATGCTGCTCGAATTGCTTTCGCACCAGAATTTTGCCGATATGCGTTACGGTCTCGATCCACGTTTTCGTTTCACGGTAAGCCGTTCTGTCTACAAGGGTATATTGCGCTATCTGTCAGCGGCCAACAAAACCAGCTATATAGTACAACCGCTTCCGGTGGAGCAATTCAGCTGCCGTTTTACGGATAAAAACAAGTTGGAATTGCGCTGGAAAGCTGTAACCGATTCGCTTGAACCAACGGCACAACCCGATCAATATGTTCTATATACACGTGTAGACAACAGTGATTTTGATAACGGTGTGGTAGTTAGTTCAAACGTTACTACACTTTCGCTTCAAACCGGAAAAATATACAGTTTTAAAGTGACTGCTCTGAACCGGGGGGGAGAAAGCTTCCCTTCCGAAATACTCTCAGCCTGCCAAATGCCCAATTCAAAACCAGAAGTATTGATTGTGAACGGCTTCAATCGCCTTAGTGCTCCAGCCAGCTTTGTGATTGACAGCACCTATGCAGGATTTTTGAATGACATTGATGCCGGAGTGCCTTACATGTCGGATATATCGTTTGTGGGAAAACAAATTGATTTTAAACGGAATTCGACATGGAAAAGTGATGAGGCACCGGGATTTGGTGGAAGTAATTCCAATTTCGAAACAAAAGTGATTGCCGGAAATACCTTCGATTATCCTTATATTCATGGCAGAGCTATCAAAGCAGCCGGATATTCGTTTGTATCGTGTAGCGAAAAAGCGGTTTTGAATGGAGACATCAATATGAACCTGTACAAATCAGTAGATTTGATATTGGGTAAACAAAAACAAACTTTCGTAGGAAATGCAAAAAAAACACCCGATTTCAAAACTTTTCCATTAGCTTTGCAACTATCTATCAGAGACTATTGTCAACAGGGTGGAAATCTCCTGGTGAGTGGTGCATACATTGGTTCAGATTTATGTGAGCAGATTAATTCACTGCCTTCGGACAGGTTTTTTCTGGAAAATGTGTTGAAGTTTAAATTACAGACTTCGCATGCGAGTATAGGTGGAGGCGTTAAAGTAGTCAGTTCATCATTGAAGGCATTCCGAAAGATGGAATTCACGTATTTCAATCAGCCAAATTCAGAGGCCTATTATGTTGAATCGCCCGATGCGATTGAACCCATTAGCGACGAAAGTATCAGTATTTGCCGTTTCTCAGAGAATAACCGGAGTGCGGCAGTAGCATATTCCGGTTTATATAAAGTATGTTCAGTTGGATTCCCTTTTGAAGCTATTCAGTTAGAGAAAGACCGGATCAGTTTAATGGAATCAGTTTTGACTTTTCTGAATGCAGA
>CAZTDH010000056.1:0-4874 GCA_964612615.1 uncultured Paludibacter sp.
TATACACCAAATGGAAAGTTTAAGTTCATAATTCCTAATAACGAGAACGGCATAAATTACCCTGAAGAAAGTTTTACTGGAGTAGAACATAAAATAAGTATAAGAACAAGTACGAAAAATGAAAAATCTTTGTATCGAAATGTAGCACTCAATAGCTTTGACATAAGGGGAAATTCCAATTTTTATCCACATGCAACATCAAATAGTGAGTGTAGAAGCGAAAGTTTTTATGCTGCACGTAATGCCATTGATGGAAATAAAACAAATACTATGCATGGTAAATGGCCATATCAATCTTGGGGTCCGGATAAAGGTGATAGCTTGTGGTTTAAAATTGATTTCGGAAGAATGGTAGAAATAGACAAACTTGTAATTGTAAACCGTGCGCAATATATCGACTTACACGATAGTTATTGGAATCAGGCAATTGTAGAATATTCGGATGGCAAAATGGAAACAATTAAAATAGAAAAAACGGATTTGCCTCAAGAAATTAAAATTAAAAAACACAAAACTACCTGGGTGAAATTTTCTTCTTTAAAAGCACAAGAACAGAAATGGTGTTCCTGGATTGAAGTTGAAGCTTGGGGTATAGATTTAGGATCCAAAAACAAATTGTAAAAAAATAAAAAACCATGAAAAAAAAACAATTTTACAATTTCAACCTATTTTTAGTTTCTATAATTGTCCTGATATTTTTAACTTCAGGTAAAAATAAAGTTGATTTATTACAGTATGTAGATCCCATGATAGGCACAGATGGCACGGGACATACTTTTCCGGGAGCAACAACACCTATGGGGATGATCCAGTTAAGCCCTTCGGACGATTCGAGAGAGAATAATTGGTGTTCTGGATATCATTACTCTGATAAGGTATTGAAAGGCTTTGCGCATAATCATTTTAGTGGTACAGGTTTAGGCGGAATGGCTGATATCTTATTAATGCCCACTCAAGGTAAATTAAAAATGACTGCAGGAACAAAAGAAAATCCGGACAGCGGATTTCGTTCTCGGTTTTCACACAAAACAGAGTTTGCTTCAGCTGGTTATTATTCTGTTCGGTTGGATGATTACGATATAAAAGTAGAACTAACTTGTTCAAATCGAGTAGGTTTTCATCGCTATGTTTTTCAAAAAGGTGGCGACCAACATATAATAATTGACCCAACACACAATATAAGAGAAGGAATTTTAAATACGGGAATAGAGATAATTTCCGACACAGAGGTCAGAGGATTCAAAAGTAGTCAAGGTGCATGTGGTAAGCGAACAGTTTATTTTTATGCAAAATTTTCAAAACCATTCTCAACTTCAGGAATTGCAGTAAAAGATCAGTTGATTAGTGAAATAAAACAGGCGGAAGATAAGAATGTAAAAGCATTTGTATCGTTTAATGGTGCTGGAAATGATACAATAAATGTTGCTGTAGCTTTATCCTATGTAAATTACGAAGGTGCTAAGGAAAATTATTTAGCCGAAGCTAAAGGAAAAACCTTTAATCAGGTATTACAAAATACACAGAACTTATGGCGAGAAAAAATCTCAAAAATCGAAATTGAAACAAAATCAAAGGAACAAGCCCGAATTTTTTATACAGCCATGTATCATACTTTTATTGCTCCTAATATTATCTCAGATGTAAACGGAAATTATGTAATTGAAGGCAAACAATATAAATCTGCCGGTTTAGTTCAATATAGTAATTTATCAACCTGGGATACATACAGAGCAACACACCCATTGTTGACTATTATCGATCAAAAAGCAAATGTCGATATTGTGAATGTTCTAATTTCCAGATTTACAGAGTCGAAAGTCGGCTTGGCACTATGGGAAGCCCTGGGACATGATAACTTTTGTATGATTGGCTATCCGGGTATTTCAGTGATGGCCGATGCGGCTTTGAAAAATATGAAAGGCGTCGATCAGCAATTGGTGTACGAATGTATACGCAAAGCAGCTTTTGCTGATGGGAAAGCCAGTCCTAATTACGGTAACAATAACGGCATGAGTTATTATATCAAATCTGGTTATATACCTACTGAAGTTGGTTGTAGTGTTTCTAAAACTACTGAAAATAACTATTACGATTGGTGTATAGCACAATTGGCAAAGAAACTGGGAAAGCCCGACGATGAAAAGTTATTTAGCAAAAGAAGTTTAGGCTATCGAAATTTGTATAATGCAAATACGAATTATTTATGGCCAAAGTATGCTGATGGAAAATGGCTGACTATGGATACCACCAAATGGGATGGCCTGATAAAAAACTATATATCCGGAAATATCTGGGCATATTCGGCATATACGCCACATGATATGACAGGTGCCATTGAGTTATGGGGTGGAAAAAAGAAGTATTCACAATGGCTTGATATGTTATTTACAACTCCGGTTGAAATTAACGGCGAACAACATGTTGATATTTCCGGCTTTATTGGCAAGTATGGTCATGGCGATGAACCGGGACATCAAATGCCTTATTCATATGATTTTGTGGATCAACCATGGAAGTCACAAAAAATTATTCGTGAGATAATGACCACAATGTATTCTGATAAACCGAATGGATTTATAAATAATGAAGATTGTGGGCAAATGTCGTCTTGGTATATATTTTCAGCATTAGGTTTTTATCCGGTATGTCCTGGCGATTTGAAATATTACATAGGTACTCCGCTTTACCCTAAAGCACAAATTCATCTTGAAAACGGCAATAATTTTACTGTTTTGTCGATTAATAATTCTATTAAAAACAAATACATTCAATCAATTACGTTAAATGGAAAACCGTATTCGAAATTATATATCACTCACGATGACATTATGCAGGGTGGTGAATTGGTTTTTAAAATGGGAGCAAACCCTAATATTTCATTATGAAGTTCAATGCTGATAAAATAAATAGATTAAGTGAATTGCTTAAAGGAGTGCTAAATATTTAATTTGTATTGGTGAAATCATTGAAATTAATCTTTTATTAATCATTAATTAAATAGTCAACCTTATATTTATGGAAGATTTTAAGAAAATATATAAAGCTGACTTGAATTTAAATTAAATGAAAAACGCAATCAGAATTACAGGCGCAATGGTATCATTGGCTGCTACACAATTACTTCAAGGACAAGAAAAGGTAGTTAGCACAAAACCTAACGTATTGTTCATAATGGCCGACCAGCATAATGCAGATGTAATGGGCTATATGGGCCATCCCGATGTGAAAACTCCGAACTTTGATGCTTTGGCAACTGATGGAGTTTACTACACCAGAAATTATTGTATGAACGGAGTTTCGGTACCATCAAGGGCATCTATAATTACGGGTAGATATATCCGTGACATGCAACTCTACACAAATGTTCTTACTGCAATGCCACACAGTTTAGACTATTTTCCTTTACATTTAGAAATGAAAGCAAATGGTTATACCACAGGGGATTTCGGAAAAAGACATTTACCGGAATTATTAGCACAAGGATTTGATAAAACGGCTACTATAATTAGTCCTGTACAAGATCCGTCGGACGAAAATTATCAGGATTGGATTAACAGTATTGGCAGAGGCGATGAATATATCCATGACTTTGTCACAACTGAAGCTGTAGATAGTATGTGTGTATCCCTTTCACCTACAAAATCTGAAAATAGAAACGGAACATACGCTGTCAATAAAGCAATCGACTTTATGACTTCTGCCAAGACATCTGGGAAGCCATTTTTCTGTATCACTTCGTTTTTGCATCCTCATCAACCTTATACACCTAATGAAGAGTTCGCTTCTATGTATAATCCTGATTCTATCAAGATGCCGGCAAGTTTATATGAGCCCTATCAGGATTTACCCACACCCTTACAAGCATGGAGAACAAGACTCACACCAATTTGGTGTTTAGGGGCTGCTGCAAAGAATCCAATGCTTTATAAAAGATATATTGCTTATTATTATGCGTTGGTTTCAGAAGTGGATAATCAAGTTGGACAATTAATTAAATACCTAAAAGACAATGGATTATACGAGAATACAATTATCGTTTACGTTTCTGATCATGGTGACTTTGTTGGTGGGCATGGGATGATTGAGAAATGTGCAGCCGGACATAACGTTTATGAAGAAACCTTGCGAGTGCCTCTCATTATTAAGCCTGTTGGGAATTACATAAAGGGTGAACGTACAGATTTACTGCAATCGATTGATTTATACCCTACTATTCTTGAAATGACTTCTATTGTAAAAAGAGATACATGCCCTAACATGGGAATCTCTCTTGTGAATAGCATCACAAAAAATACGCCGGTTGGACGTCAGTATGCCATTTCTGAAAACGGTATGCAAATTTCGGTTATTACCGACCGTTATAAATATGGTGAATGGATTAATCCTACTCCTGCATTTGCAGCAGCTAATAAAAATATGTTTTTTGACAGGCAGACTGACCCATATGAAGTTACCAATCAAATTAACAATGCATCATATTCTTCACAAAGAACCTTGTTGAAATCCTATTTAGCAGAATATACTGCCAAAATTGATACTTTTTGGAACTCGTTGACTATTCGTTATACTACTGGTCAAAGTTTCTTGAAAGTCACCTCAAATATCTCGTTACCGGTGACTTACAAAGGAGTTGCAGTTGCCTGGACTTCAAATAATCCAAACGTATTGTCGGCTACCGGCACAGTGAATATTGCTTCACTCACAGCCGACACCTGGGTAAATTTAAGTGCAAAGGCATTAGTAAATGGAGTCACAAAAACCGAAACGTTTGCACATAAAGTTATCTGTACAAAAAAAGCTATCAAAGGGACTACAATACCAGGAGCACAATTAAATTATTATAACGAATCTGCAAAAAGTGCTACTTCTGATTC
>CAZTDH010000056.1:4974-11403 GCA_964612615.1 uncultured Paludibacter sp.
CAGGAGCACAATTAAATTATTATAACGAATCTGCAAAAAGTGCTACTTCTGATTCCATTACAGGTGCATATTCTGTTTCAGTACCGGTAGGTTGGAGTGGTACAGTTACGCCGGTTTTAGCTGGATATAGTTTTAGTCCGGCAAGTCTCCCTTTTACCAATGTAACTGCACAACAAAATTCGCAGAATTTCACGGCTACTCCTATAGTAAAATCAGCTCCGGTAATTACATGGTCAACTCCGGCCGATATTGTGAAAGGAACAGCATTGACTTCAATACAATTAAATGCGACATCCTCTGTACCCGGATATTTCAGCTACACACCAGCTTTAAAAACCGTACTGGAATCGGGAGTGCAAACATTGAATGTTAACTTTGAACCACGGGATTTAGCGAGTTATACCTTGGGTTCAAAAACTATATCTATCAATGTAATTGACCCAACCGGATTTAATTCCATTTTTACAAACGATGAAATGGTAAAGGTTTATCCTCTTTCAACAGGACATACAAAGATTGTATTCGCAGCAGAATCAAATCAAAAAATTTCCATTTATTCTTTAATTGGACAGCAAATGTACTACAAGAATTTTAATGGTAAAGAATTGGAAGTTTTTTTGCCTCAAGGAGCTTACATTGTGAATGTAAGAAATGAATATGGTAATTTCAATCAAAAAGTAATTATTAGGAAATAAAAATTAAGGCTATCTAAATTTAATTTAGACAATGAATAAAATGAAAAAATATCGCTCAAAAAAAATATTACTTTCTGTATTGTCTTTCACTTCAACAGCTTATCTATTAGCTGCTAACCATGCAAAACCAAATGTTATTATCATCTTTAGCGATCAACACAATGCCAATGTTTTTGGTTATCAGGGTCATCCGGATGTAAAAACACCAAATTTGGACAATATGGCTAAAGGTGGTGTGGTTTTTAATCGTGCATATTGTCAGGATGCAATTTCAGCACCTTCTCGCATGTCATTGTTTACAGGACTTTATCCACGAACCATTGGTGCATTGGATAATTCAAGATTAGAAACCTCAGTAATTAATAATGCCATATCACTGGAAGCTGCTTTTCAAGCAAATGGATATGAGACTTACGCTTTTGGAAAGCGTCACCTTGATGCCGCAGCTGATAAAGGATGGACAAATGACGAAAGTCATAATGCAAATGAGTCGCCCAATTCAAACTATGTAAAATGGATTGATAATCAGGGTTATGCCCAAGAATTTGGCGAAGATTGGGCAGCCGAATTTGGCAAATTTCCAAAAGGAAACTCGAAAGAGGATATAAAATATCCAACCGCAAAAATGGGAACACGTCCTACTAAATTGCCGGAAGATAAAACCATGGAAAGTTTTTCCACCCAAAATACACTAGAAGTAATTCGAAATCACAAAAAAAGCGGAAAACCGTTTTTCTGTTTCACCTCATTTTATCATCCTCATCAACCCTACACGCCACTTCCAAAATACCTTTCGATGTATGATATTACGAAGTGGGGAAAAGGAACGAGAGCCGACGATGGAATTTTTATGCCCGAAAGCTTGCATCAACCCGCTAACGAATTGCCTCCTATGTTGGCAACGTTGCGAACCAGTAAAACCGGTATCTGGTGTCTCGGTTTAGCTTCCGAAGATGAACAATTATACCGCAATTACATAGGTTCATATTACGCATTAGTTTCTGAAATTGATACTAAAGTAGGTGAAATTTTTGCTGAGTTGGAGAAAAATGGAATGGCTGAAAATACTATTGTGGTGTACACTTCCGATCATGGAGATTTTGTGGGTGGACATGGAATGATTGAAAAAGCAGCCATGGGACACAACGTTTACGAAGAAACGTTACGAGTGCCAATGATGTTTTTCTGGAAAGGAAAGTTTCCTGCAGGGTACAAAAATGAAGATTTAGTGGGGTTGATAGATTTGTACCCAACGTTGATGGAATTAACCGGCTCTATGCGTCCAACATCGGAATACAAGCTTCAAGGAATCTCATTAGCTAAAACATTAACAAACAAAACACACACTAATCGGAATTACATTGTTTCCGAAAACTGGAGTCAGGCTACTGTTATAACAAAAGATTATAAATTAGGAATTTGGCTTGACCCTACTTCGGTAGCAGTTAACCGCGATTACAGAAACTTTGGTAATATGCTTTTCGAGCGTAGAAGAGATAAAAATGAAGTAAAAAACCTTTTTAATTCACCAGAATTGGAATCTGTAAAACAAAAGCTGATTAATTATTTTACTGATTTTGAAAAAACTGTTCCAGATACTGGAAAAAATGAAATGATAAAAAATCCGTCTAAAAAAACAAGAATATAACACTCCGAACATGCACACTAAATTAAAATTGAAATTTACTGCACTTAGTTTACTCGCGGCAGCACCGCTGTTGGCGCAACAAAAACCGAATGTGCTTTTTATTATGACTGACCAGCAACGTTTTGATGCGTTGGCAATTGTTGGTAAATATCCATTTTTGAAAACTCCAAATCTGGATAAATTAGCCAAAGAAGGTGTCATTTTTCAACGTGCCTACACGCAATGTGCCGTCTCAGCTCCTGCCAGAGGTTCATTACTTACCGGTTGCACCGTTGAAAATCATGGTGTTTACACAAATGAATTTGACAGGAATTCAACTCTTCCAATGAAAACCTTTGATCAACTATTGGTTGATGAAGGGTATTATGCTGAATATCATGGCAAATGGCATTCTCCATTACAACCCAAAGAATGTTATTCAAAATTTTCGGATGGAGCAGATTACAAAGCTTTTTTAACTAGTGGTCTCGAGAAACAAAAACAGGGTAAAGGGGAACGATTAAACACCGATTTTAAACAACCCTACCGACCAAATCCAATGGATGCGGCTTATGACGAGGAAGGTGATTATTCAAATAAAGCGCCAAAAGAGGTCAAATCAGGTCAACCCGATTATCATGGAGAATTGCTGATGCCTTTAAAGTACAGTATGACTAATTATCAGGGAAATCAAGTCATTGAGGCAATTAAAAGAGCAAAAGATACGGGTAAACCTTTTTCAATTACTTGTTCATTTGGGTTTCCGCATGCACCAATGTTGCCCACTAAGCCTTATTCTGGTATGTATCCAGTCAATCAAATGCCTGTGTCGCCTTCCATTAACGATGATATGAAAAATAGTCCTTACATCAACGCCAATAATCGGTTAAAAAATCCCGATTACAGCAATCCGGCAAAAATAAAATACATGATGTCTGATTATTTTGCTTTAATAACTGAAATTGATGCCAAAGTAGGAGAAATTTTGGAAACATTGAAACAAACCGGTATGGATAAAAATACCTTGGTAATATTTACTTCTGATCACGGTGAAATGTTGGGTTCACATGGTATGCGCGAAAAGAATGTATTTTTAGAAGAATCTGCTCGTGTGCCATTGATAATTTGTTTCCCCGGTAAGATTAAAGCCGGTGCAAAAGTCAATACGCCTGTTTCTACAATGAATTTGGCTGCTACCATATTTGATTATCTGGGAATAAAAAATATAAAAAATGATGGCACGTCATTTCGACCACTTATAGAAGGAACAAAGACTGATAAATTTGATTTCGTGGTTACCGAATGGAATTTCCACTTGAGTGGAAACGAACCTAATTATATGATTGTAAAGGGAAACTGGAAAATGTTCATACCTTATAATGCAGAATCTAAAACAATTGATGTGCTTTATGATTTAAAAAATGATCCGTTTGAAATGACTAATTTGTTGGGGAATAATCCTGACCGACCTAAATTCGAAGCCAAAGCCAATGAACTAAAGCAAGATTTATTGAGATGGCTGAAACAAAATCATTCCATTCATTATGAGGGAGTTTTGGCAAGACAATTATAATCAATTCATATTCAAAAACAAAGAAAATGATCTATCTAAAAAAACAACGGCTTATAAGTGGCTTGATTTCAATATCAGTTTTGGCACTTACACCTTCAATGGCTGAAGCTGCAAAAAAACAACCGAATATTGTACTGGTTTTGATTGATGATTTTGGCTGGGGAGATTTAGGCAGCAACTTAAATGATTTTACAAAGGATGAATTAAATCAGGATTTTATAAATCAGATAAATCCTGATTATACCATTCAGGAGGCATACGATGCTGCCCGTAATTCTACGCTCAATCTGAGTCGGTTTTGTAATGAAGGTGTTCGGTTTACCAATGCTTATGTAACCAGTAATGTCAGTTCTCCGTCGAGAGCCGGAATTTTAACTGCCTCTTATCCTGAACGATATGGAATTTACCTGTTGGGCGAAGGAGAAATGGGAGTTCCGGAAAATATCAAAATGATGCCTCAAATATTAAAAGAATCAGGTTATATAAATGGCGTTTTTGGAAAATGGCATAATGGAAATCCAACTGGAGAATTCCTTACAGCTTCACCCGGTCAACATCCGTTGGATAGAGGGTTTGACTACTTTTATGGATTCAATAAGAGCAACACCTTGTATTACAATTCGAATATTATTTTTCGTAACAGAGAACATTTAGCCCCTTCGCCGGAATGGTTACCCGATGCCTGTACAAATGAAGCCGTTGAATTTATAGCTAAGAATCCTGGAAAACCCAAATTGATCTATTTGGCCTACAATGCCGTTCATGGTATAATACAACCTGCACCCGATAAGTATTTAAATCGTTTTCAGTCCAAATCAAAAAAACTGAATGTGTTTTCGGCAGCCACTTTATCAGTGGATGAGGGTGTAAAAACAGTGATGAATAAACTGAAAGAAATTGGTGAATATGATAATACTGTGTTGGTATTTCTTTCAGATAATGGAGCCATTGGGAACGCAACAAGTCCTTTACCAAAAAACGGACCTTTTTCAGGTTTTAAAGGTCAGGATTATCAGGGAGGCTTCAGAACACCTATGTTTATTTGGTATGGCAATAAAATTAAGAACGGAAAAGTTTGTAATCAGCTAGTTTCATCAATGGATATTTTTCCGACTTTTATGGAAATCGCAGGTGTTAACCTTCCAAAAAGTCAACCGATTGATGGTGTTAGCTTAGTGCCTCTGATTACCGGAAAATCAGATAAAGAAGTTAGAGATAATCTGATATCAATGACTCAACATACGCTTAGTTTTGATATCAAAGAAGTGAAGGATAGAAATTATGCCGAAGCGTCGTTTATGGTTCGCAAAGGAGATTATTCATTACGTTATTTTGTTGAAAACAGCACCTTCTTTTTGAATAATATGAAAACGGATCGGGCAGAAAAGATGAATTTAGTGGACAAAAATCCTAAAATTACAGAAGAATACAAACATATATTCCAAAACTGGTTTGAAACAGTTTGTAAAGATCCTACAATATGGAAAACAGAATATTGGCAAAATATTAAGTTTTGGGATAAAAACTTACCTGCTGCACCATCAATTACTGAACGCAGAGCAAATCAGGAGAAGAATCACATTGGGAATAAAGGACAAATAAAAGACGGGATAAATAAAGTTGGTGAGGAATAAATAAGTGTCATCTCTTTGACTAGAATTTAAAATCCAGGATAAAATAATATGCATCAAATTTGATTGTTATGAAAAAACATTTTCTCATTCTTTCATTTGTTTTTCTTTCTTTTCTCGTCTCGGCAGTAACAAAACACGGAATCAATCCTGTTGTTAATTCACTGGATTATAAGATAGTGTGTGGTTATCAGGGTTGGTTTTCGTGTGTAAATGATGGCAGTGGCTATAGTTGGAAACATTACTGTAAAACCGACTCAACAGTATCACCTCCGGTTACACGCTTTGAACCGGGATTTAGCCATATTTCGTATTGGCCGGATACAAAGGAGCTGGATAAAGACGAATTATTTCCTACTGCATTCAGATTGGCAAATGGTGCTGTTGCTTATGTTTATAGTGCTTATAAACGAAAATCAGTGGAAAGACATTACAGATGGATGCAGGAATATGGCATTGATGGAACTTTTGTTCAGCGATTTGTTACGGGTGTCAGGACTGGAAATTTAAACCAATTAAAATCTCGCAACTTTAACGATACCGTACTGAATAATTGTCTTTCGGGTATTCAGAAATTTAACCGAACGTTGGCAATTATGTACGATTTGTCAAGTACAGTTTCTACTGACAAACAAACTGTCATAAACGATTGGAAGCATTTGGTGGATGATTTAAAATTGACAAGTCAAACGCCAAATAATTACTTGTATCACAATGGGAAACCACTTGTTTGCCTCTGGGGTATTGGTTTTGGTGATGTGAAACATGGCGGGTTGAGCTTGCTCCAAATGGATTCATTGGTTACTTTTTTCAAAACCGATCCTGTTTATGGTGGCTGTGCGGTACTTATAGGCGTTCCATTTTCATGGAGATTATTAAAGTATGATTCAACTACCGATCCTT
>CAZTDH010000057.1:0-11389 GCA_964612615.1 uncultured Paludibacter sp.
ATAATTATACATTAGTCAGATCGGATTATTGTACATGGTAGAGTGTCAGTTATGAGGTATGAAAAACTGAACTAGCGCCTACGGCATTATTTCGGAAATTTGGTTCAGGAAAATCCAAAGACTTAACTTTTCCGGAATGTGGAAATAACTTTTGAGAAAATGTTGGAGAGAGATACTACTAGGTGATGTGATGAACTTTTGTTAAATAAAACCCCCTTTGTTAGAAATAACAAAGGGGCAAACTAAACTTTCGATCGTCTATCTATTTTTGAACAAACTTTATGATGTCCAAAATAGTTTCTATTTTCATCTATTTTCAAAGTTCATTTCACTACACTGAATTTATAAATTGAACTTGTTTGATAAATATCCCCTGACCTTAATATAATAGAAGGAAAGTTTGGATGGTTGGGCGAATCAGGGAAATGCTGAGTTTCCAAAGCAAGCGCTTCGCGGTATTTAAAACTTTTTCCGCTTTTTCCGGTATCAACTCCTGTCATGAAGTTTCCTCCGTAGAATTGCAAGGCAGGTTCCTGTGTAAAAATTTCCATTTTACGTCCACTAACAAGTTCAACAACGGTGGCTGCCAGCGACATTTCGCCAACTGAAGGTTTGTTTAGCGCGAAGTTATGGTCGTAACCCAGACCATGTTTCAACTGGATGTTGGTTTTAACTTGTCCAAGATCGGTTCCGATGGCTTTTCCGGCTCTGAAATCGAAAGGAGTTCCTTCAACCGGCTCATTGCCTGCCAGAGGAATCAGTGTTGAATCAACAGGCGTATAAGCATCAGCATTAATAGTTAGAACTTGGTCGTTGATGGTTCCACTTCCTTCGCCAGCCAGATTCCAGAAAGCATGGTTGGTAAGGTTGACCGGGGTACTTTTGTCGGTGGTGGCTTTATAACTCATCACAACTTCGTTTTTCGAATCGAGCAAATACTGAACTTCAACATTCAGGTTTCCGGGATAACCCATTTCGCCGTCTTTCGATAAATAGGTCAAAACAATTGACGAATCTGATACTGCTTTTACGTCCCAGATTACAGCGTGGAATCCACCAGCTCCGCCATGAAGATGATTAACTCCGTTGTTACAAGGAAGGGTATATTCTTGTCCTTCGAGGGTAAACTTACCTTTGGCAATGCGGTTTCCAACGCGGCCAATCAAAGCTCCGTAGAATACTTCTTTGGCTTTTAGGTAACCGTCGATGCTGGAAAATCCAAGCACGATGTCTCCCATTTTCCCTGTTTTATCCGGAGTACAAAGGCCAACGATACGTCCGCCATAATTGGTAATAGCTGCCTGAATGTTTCCGTTTTTCAGAAAATACAGGTTAGTTGCTTTTCCATCAATCGTTTTCTGGAAATCTTTAGCTTTTATTGAAAAGCAATTTTCAGGTTTGGCCTGAGGTTTTGGAGTGCAGCCGCTAAAAGCAACTACAGCAACTAAAACCATCAAAAACAAAGTAATTCGGTTCATATTATTTGGGTAGGGTTAAACTCTTGATTAAGTCAATTTCCTCTTGTTTGTAAGGAGTTCCATCCGGATGGAAAATTTCGTGAAACCATAATTTAGGCTCAGATCCGTCAGCAATAGGTTCATCCCAGGCATATTTGGTATTCGTTTTTCCGGAAACCAGGCCCCAGTTAATGGCTCCAATGTTGTTTTGCTTAAGCAAAGGCATGATGTTCCGGAACAGACTATTATTACGGCGGGCCATGTATTCGGTGCAAACCAGCGGGCGGTTGTAACGTTTCAGTGTGTCGATGGCTGCTTGATGTTTTTCAGGATTTTCGTAATTGTGGTAGGTGATGATATCCGAATTTTCAACCTGAAACTTATTTAACTCGGATAAATTTAAAAGCCAAACGCCTGATGACAATGGCTGTGACGGGTTAACTTCACGTCCCCACTCGAAAACCTTTTTAAGTAAGGGCAACGATTGGTTTCCGTATTTTGAATTTCCGGGTTCGTTGTATAAATCCCAGATAGCAATACGCTTATCGTCTTTGAAAGAAGTTAACACATCTTTCACATACGCTTCCAAAACAGGCATCAAAGTTGAATCGGAATAAAGCAATTCGCCCGGATCGCGCACCCAGCCTGAATTGTGGACACCAGGTTTTGGTTCTGGTTGCCGCCCTGCTGTATAAGTCGGATTCCAGCAGTCATCGAAAAACACGAAAATTGTTTTAATACCGTGTTTTGATGCGATATCAAGATAAGTATTCATGCGGCCTTTGAAGCCTTCTTTGTCAACTTCCCAGGCTACATGATGCAGGTAAACGCGCATCACATTCATACCAATACCTTGCGCCCAGCCCAGCTCGCGGTTGATAGTGGTCGTGTCGAACGATTCGGCCTGCCAGGTTTCCAATTGGTTGATGGCAGTACTTGGATTAAAATTGCACCCACGAAGCCAGCCATTTTCGGCTCCCCATTGTTCGGCTTTTTCAATTGTCCAACGTTTGGATTGATCTTCCTTTCCCGGTTTTATTGTTGAATTACAAGAAAAAAAAGAAACGATTGAAAACGCAATCAGAATTGGACAATTTATTTTTTTCATGACGATATTCTTACGTTGATAATTAATTTTATTCTTTACGAGATAAATTCGCTATTTCGACACCTCCTGCAAATACAACACAGTGCTTTCACCTCTCAAAAGAATATTCGGATTGACTCCGACTTTCATTAGATAATCTCCGGTAAAAATCATTTCGTTTCCCCAAAAGGTATTTTTTCCAAATACATTAAGTTCGGTAATTTTATATTTTTTAGTCGTATTCAGCCCCTGAAGTGTAAAGTTAGGCATCCAGGTCCGACCGTGGAAATCTAAGCTAAAGGCAAATAAAAGTGACTCGTTTTTATCTTTCGTGACATATTGTGTTGCTGCATATTTATCGGTACTGTATGGACTATGAACCGGATACCAATCGCCAAAATGCACAATGTGTCTTACTTGTTTATAAGTTACAATTGATTGCTTGACAAACTTAAGTTCATCATCAGTAAGATTTTTGGGTTGAAGCTCTAATCCCAAACGACCCATCATGGCCACGTCAAACCGAAATTTTATGGATGATACATTTCCTGTCTGATGATTTGGGCTAATTGAAACATGTGAAGCCATAGCTTTTGGAGGATATATTAAACTCGTAGCAAACTGGATGTACAAACGAGTAAATGGATCTGTATTATCACTTGCCCAAAATTCATTATGAAATGGTAAAGCCCCATATTCCAATCGCCCACCTCCTGACGAGCAAAGTTGAATTTCAATATTTGGGAAATCTTTATTGATCCGTTCATAAACTGAATAAAGCCCATGCACATAATCTATCCAGAATTGACTTTGCTTGTCAGCCGCCAAATAAGAAGAACCAAAACTTTCTACATGTCGATTTGCATCCCACTTGACATAGGAGATATTTGAAGATAACCCAATGGTGTTTTTGAATACGGTATAGACATAATTTTGCACTTCAGGATTCGTGAGATCGAGCAACCATTGATTGCGAAGAGTAGGGATATCGCGGTTTGGACTTTTAACAACCCACTCTGGCTTTTGCCGGGCCAGGTTGCTTTTAGGGTTGACCATTTCAGGTTCAATCCATATCCCGAATTTCAAACCTTTAGCTACAGCATAACTTGCCAGGTCATCAATTCCCTTTGGCAATTTTTTTTGGTTCACCTGCCAGTCACCCAAACCTTGAGCATCTGAATTCCGTGGAAAATCATTGCCAAACCATCCATCATCTAATACAAATGTTTCAACGCCCATCTCTGCTGCGTTGTCTATCATGCCTTTTATAATTTTTTCGTCGAATGTAAAATATGCCCCTTCCCAACTATTTAGCACTACCCTGCCAATTTGGTCTCCTCCACGTAAGGCATATTTACGGGCCCAATCATGCATATTTCTTGAAGCTTGCCCATATCCTGAATTACTGTAAGTCCACACCATTTGTGGGGTTGAGAATATTTCTCCGGGAGAAAGTTGGTAAGAAGAAGCAAAAGGGTTAATCCCTGAAAGAATGTTTAGCGAATTGCATTCATCAAGCTCAAAGTTGATTTTATAATTCCCCGACCAGGCCAATGCCCCCAAAATCACTTCCCCGTAATCAGGTTGGGCTTCGCGATTGAGTGAAAGTAAAAAAGATGGGTTCTCAGATTGAGTTGCCCGAACCTCTTTTTTCGACTCGATGACCATGGTTCCGGGAGTCAGAAGGGTTTCATGGCTTTGCATCTCGTTGGCCCATGTACCATTAAAGTGAGTCAGATAATACTGCGATGCTGAAACTGGCAAATAGGACGAATAAAACCGTTCTAACGTAACATTACCTTTCTCATTATTCTTAATCTTTACTTGTTGGGTAATAATATTTTCCTTCCAATATGCGTCAAAAATCACAGAAACAGTAATAGCATATACTTTATCACGAAGGACTAGTGTTGTACGAGTTAAACCATCACTGATTTTCGTCTGAAACATGGTGTCAAGAATCATTTCGCAGGTACCCGATCCATCGGAATGGGTTGCTTTCAGAATGGGCTCCAGATAATTACGGCCACCATAAGCAGGATACATCATTGGTTCATACTCACCGCCACTATCGGCATTTCGTTGATAATGCTTTTCTTGCAAAGCTCCGGCTCCCGTAAATTTGTTGCCGAAATATACGATGGCTATTTTAGATTGATCATCTTTTCTCAAGATTAAGCTGATGTCAGAACATTCGATCTGAATCAACTTGTTTACAGCTTGCACCGAAGAAAAAGCAGAGAGCACAAAGGTTATAAGGATAAGTATAGGCCTGATTTTCATTTTTCTTATTTTATGATAGTAATCTCACCTTCATATATATCTAATTCGTAAATACTTACATAATTAGGATACGTATTGGGCGAATGATAGGATATTTTAAGTTTGCCATCTAAAGTTTTGAATACCATTGCATGTCCACCATCGTCATTGTTTAGCGGAGTTAGATCCTGAACCCATGGTCCTGTTACTAATCCTGTAGTTGAGCGAGCAACCCCAATACTGTATTTGCCCGTATTTTTGGCAAAACTTGACCAAAACATAATAAGTTCGGTATTCGAAATCCTATAAATAAACGGTGCATCTGTCACCTTGCCAGTTACATCTTGTGCCGAAATATCGCCGACCCATGGAGCCGATGATGCATTGAATAATAAAATGGGATCTCCAACTGTAGTTTTTAAATCATTGCTCAATTTTTGTAAATAAACTCGCCCGTCAATCACTTCAAGCCATTCACGACAAAACAGCAAATAAGGCTGACCGTTATCAATGTATAGAGTTCCATCCAGACATGTCCAACCAGCTGGTGTGATAAGTTTATTGGTCAATGGTTCGTAAGGCCCTTGTGGAAAGTCGGAAACCAAAAACGAACAGCCACGCTTTATTCCGGTTGCACTAAAAGTTGCAGAAATATAATATTTCCCTTTATATTGGAACATATCCGGAGCCCAAAAATCTTGCTTCCCCCAAAAGTCGGATGGGGCAATAAAGGATTTTCCAAGATTTTTCCATTTTTTCAAATCTTTGCTTTGGTAAACTGTAAATGTTTGATTGTCACCTGAACTTGCTTGAATATAATAACTCTTACCTATGGTATCAACAAAAACAAAAGGGTCGCGCATCAGAAAATCTTTGATGTCAATATTGTAGCTTGGATCAATTTGAATTGTGTTGTTTTTGGGTTTGTCTGTATCATCTTTCTTTGAATTGCAGGCAAAAGAAAAGGTAGATGAAATGACAAGAATAATATAGATATATTTTCTCATTGTCTTCTATTGATTTTTTTGTAACAAATATATAATGTTAATAGTTAACTGTTTTACGTTATTTATATAATTCCAGGTTCTCGAATGCGATTTTCATCCATAATATGAATTATATAGCACCGTTACTTATCTTTGTCAACAAATGCATGTACCTGCAATTATAATTAGTGGGCCTAATAAAAGAAGGCTTAATAATTTTATTGTTTTCATTCTGTAAAGAAATGTTGGAGAATTTTTAACACAATCTGAACTACTTTTAAAATATTATATGAGTATGATCTTTTGAGTTTTTATTTTACTTTTTGATGTTATAATTATATAATATACTCCCCTTGGATAATTTCTTAAGTCAAGTTTAACGTTTCCTTCATATTCCTTTGATTGAAGACAAGTTCCTATGTTATTAAATATGTTGGCAATAAACATCAAATCATCAGGAGGGATAATATTACAATTCCCTGAGCATGGATTTGGATATATTAAATAATTTTCTTCACTATTATCTATAGGATTAGGAATACCGGAAATGATGACTTGATTATATAAACCCATTATCTCTGGTACAGATAGTGCTCTTTTATATATTCGTACATCATCAATTTTACCTGCCCATCCTGAAGTTCCAACACGGCCAATTGACAAGTTGTTTTTTAAAATTGGTTTTAATAATTCAGTTCCAGAATAGACTTCCACACCATTTAAATAAAACTTCTCACTTTGGGTTTTCTGGTCAAGTGCATAGGCAAGGAATTGCCAGCTTCCGGGTCCGACAACATTAGCAATTGTATGTTCAACATATACAGTTCCTGTACCAAAGCCAAACTGGATGTTAGTCGCATTCTGTATAGAAATTCCTGGATATCTGTCCATCGATGTCTGGCTTTGATGCCCCAATATTGGTCTTGAACCGGTAAAATTCGAATTTATATAGGCCCAAACTGTTTCTGTAAAATTTCCCTCTGATAGATCCAGGATATCACCTTTTACTTCAACCGATTGGCTTCCCGTAAAGCTTAATGCCCTATTTATTTTACCATCAGTTGTCCAGATTTCATTCGATAATTGTCCATCATTCCTATAAAAAGTTGAATCTTTTGCGAAAAATCCCTTACCGTCATCAAAAGTCCAAAATCCAACTAAATCCGTTTGCATTGCGGTTATTTCATTTGAGTTAAGGGCGTAATTAAATATTTTCACATCGTCAATTTTTCCATTCCAATACGATTGCCCTACACCACCAATAGTGAAAGAGGTCTGTGACAGTGGTTTATCGGTTACAGTTTGCTCAAACACTTTTTTTGAATTGATGAAAAACATTTCTTTTGAATTTTGTGAATCAAGGACATAAATTAGTTTGTACCACTTTCCTGGTTCTACAACACCTTGTAACAAGTTGCTTTTCCAGACAGAACCTGTTCCAAAGCCAAACTCAATATCACTACCATCAATAATAAAAATAGAAGGGTATCGGTCCTTTTCACTGTTTAATTCAAAACCAAGTACACCCCGCCGCCCGGTGAAATCATTCTCAAAAAAGATATCTGCGGTTATGGTGAATTGCCCATCTGACAGATTCATCACAGGGTGTCCGTTTATCACTGCTTTTTTGTTCCCATCGAATCGTATAGCTTTCCCTGATAGTCCCTCAACCTTATTAGGCTGATCAAGAGTTCCCCAATTATCAAAGGGTGACAGATCCAAAATTTCGTTTCCCTGGGGTTCGTCAAAGTTCCAATGGGCGATTAGCCCGTCAGTCTTATCAAATGAGACATTGTTCACATAATTGCCAATGTTAAGCTTTGCATCGGAAGCTTTAGTGGCTAGCTGGTTGTTGTAATAGAGGTTTTCGAAATGGACGCCATCGATTGTATGATCACTATTAAAACCGGATAATGAGGAAGTATTGTTCCCATTAAAAAAAATATTTCGTAGCGTAACATTTTTAATTGAACCCCTCTGATCTACATTAGGAGATAAGCTCCAGCTTGGATTATAAGCAATATTAAAATCGATCAACTGCAATTTTGAGGAATGGATTTTTTCAACATAAATATTTTCAAATAAAACATTGTAAAGCCGCGCATTGTCGCCATGCGAAATGTCAATAGTTCCCATATTGTCAATAGTATTATTACTGTGAATAATATCAATATTTCTATAGGTAATATTCCTTACATAAGGTGCGCGTAATTCAAATCCAATTTCAATGGGATGTGAAGTTATGTCGTTCCATGCCACACAATCCTGAAAAATAACATCTTCCATTTTTTGATCACCTGTCCATGACTTAACACAAAGGGCATCGTCAGAAGCACGTACAAAGCAATTTTTTACAACTACATTTTGGCTTCCTACGATATCAATACCATCACCGTTTATTGAGGTACTTATAACTCCAATGTCGTTATAAACAACATTCGTGCAATCATGTATGTCGTTTGTCCATCCGCGCGACTGCTTCAAAAGGGTAATACCATCCACGTTAATCTGGGAACAATATAAAAGTCTAAGACCTTGAGGAACTAAATTGTCGCTAAAACTGCTTCCCGGCATAAATAATATCCCCCTTCCACAGATTGTAATATTATTTTTACTTAAAGCATATACATGTGATTCTGCTGTCGGTAATGCACTCAAATCAATTTCAACAAAAGCCCCTCCGGCTATATAATAAGTATGGTTGCTTTCAAGAAGCAATGGTTCATAAAGCACATGATGACCGGGTCCGAAATAGGTTACGGTAGCACTTCCTTCCGTCAGAGGGTTAATTTCAGGAGTTCTGGCAAAAATTTGCAGGTTATTATAAATATTATCGTCTATTTCGACCGAAATTTTTTCCGCTTTGTTCATAATGAACCTAATTGTGCTAGCATCAATTTTCTCAAATTGCATGTGCAACCTGAGTGGTCTTATTACAGCACTATTTATATATAGGCCATTACGGACAACTTCTATTTCTACAGGTTCATCAGTGTCAAAATATACCATTGATGAATTTGTTTTAGTTGACCATCCGCTACGAACTTCAACATTATATATGCCAAGTGTTTCCCAATTACCGCCCAAAGGCCGCACTTTAACGGTATAGGTATTGTTTTGAGCAACGCCTTTCGGAATTGGGTAAGTAATTAACTTGGCGAATAGTAAATTCGTATTCCCAATTAGAAAGATGAACAACAAAATCTTTAATGGAGTTTTTATTAATCGTATCATCTGTGTGATTGCTAAGTTTAATTGATTGTTTTAGAATGGCATATAACAAAAGCATCCACATCAAAATAATGCAAAAATAAGGGCTAAACGATTTTTGATTGTTTCAATCCACATTATTCGGAATTTTGAAAAAAACATCTTAAATGAACCAAAAGGGAGTCAAAAATAATTCAACTCCCTAATGATAGCAAATGTTCAAGTCACTAATATAACCTTAGAAATTAAACTATTTCGTAGGCAGTATTTTTTTGCCTACAAGAAACCTACCCTGATCATCCAATAACCGAACAATATAAATAGTATTGTTGTAGTATTCCGGGAGAGTGATTGTACTTGTATTCAAATGCTGAACATTTTGAGATGCAATTTTTTGGCCTAAAAGCGTATAAAATTCAACTTTAAGGTTTTTCGTTTTGCCGCTACCTTCAATTTGTAATTGATTTCCACGTTGTGAGATGTTCCATTTTTCTTTGCTTGTAATATCTTTAATCCCGGTTGTTGAGATTAATTTGATGCTAACCGAATCGACCCAAAATGTGCCGGCAATAGCGCTAGAATTTCCCAGTGCTATGATAAAGTTATCCTTACTTGGCAAGAGATAAGCGGGAGTTGTAAAAGAAACGGACTTGCTTTCAAAAGATTTAAGTTGAACAGGATTATTAAATGGATCGTGTCCACCATTCGTAGTCTCCAAAACTGTAACAAAAGACATATTCATACTAGACACTGCTAAAAATTTGACTTCCAATTTGTCCCCAGCATTTACCACTATATTTTCCAACCTCACTTGGATTGTCCACCATTGGTTCCCCGTTGCCCCAATGTTCATTTTTGCACAGTTAGTACCAGACAACATACTTGATTTATCCTGCTCAATCGTATAAGCGGTATAATTTGGATCTGCTTTGTCTGTCGATCCGTAATTATTAAAGGAGAACACACCAAATTGATTCTCATTAGGGGCCACATTAAATTCTTCAAGCAATGGAAGGGCAACCTGTCCAAACGAATTTATTGCAAAAAAAACGCAACCAAAAAATGTAAAAATTGTTTTCATTTTTTTTTAATTTTAGTTTGTAAATAATTAATTAATAATGTATTAGCAATCTTTATTTTGTCCGTATTTCATGATTCTCATTTATAACATTTCAAAGATTTCCAACAACCCATACAGAACCTTTCAATTTACATTTAAGTAGTATGGGTTGTTGGGCTAATCTTTAAATATTTCACAGACTCTTATTGCTTTATAAATTTTGACGTAAAGGATTGGCCATGGGCATCAATAATCCGGATCATGTAAACACCTGATTTAAGATCACTAACATCGATTCTCTGTGAGACTTTTGTAAATTCTTTTACCTGCTCTCCTAATATGCTGTAAACATAGACTATACTATTGGTTGATGTTTCTGAGAAATAAAGATCGGTAGCTGCAGGGTTAGGATAAACTCTTAACGAATTAATTGCATTACCTGGTGTAGAAAACGTTTTAATGCCCGGCACTTTAATACTTACCGAATCAACCCAAAGTTCACAGGCAACTGCAGTCGAATTCCCTAAACCAAGGATAAGGTTATTTTTGCTCAAAACAGCAACTGCTGGTGTCCTGTAACTTACAACAGTACGTTGGCCTGCCAAAAGTGTAACAGGTTTATTAAATGGATCGTGTGTGCCATCTGATGCTTCCAATACCGCAACAAATGTCATATCTGCTGTTGATTGAGCAATAAATGAGATTTCCACTGAATCTCCGGCAGCTATTGTCAGATTTTCAAGCCTTACCTGGATAGTCCACCATTGGTTCCCGGTTGCAGTAATGTTCATTTTTGCACTGTTGGGACCTGATAACTTACCTGTGGCATCCTGTTCAAAAGTATAAGCTGTGTAATTTGCGTTAGCTACATCTGGTGATCCATAATTGTTAAAAGCGAATACGCCGAATTGTTTCCCAACAGGGGCAGCGTCAAATTCTTCCAGAAGAGGCAGAGTAGGTAAACCAGCGGCTTGTGTAATTGTGATTGTTTGGGAATTTACCCCTGCTGTTGAAACTGTTACTGTGGCTGTTCTGGTTGCTGTAGTCGGGTTTGCTGTTGCCGTCAAAGTAACAGTTGAATTGTTTGACCCTGTGCCACTACTTGGCGTAAGCCAGGTTTGGTTGCTTTTTACTGTCCAGTCGGTATTTGATGTTATATCAAACGATTTGGTGCTGCCAGCCACTGCTTGAATTGTCAAAGTGTTTGTTGAAACTTCTAAAACAGGGGCAATTCCCGGCACTTTAATACTTACCGAATCAACCCAAAGTTCGCAGGCAACTGCAGTCGAATTCCCTAAACCAAGGATAAGGTTATTTTTGCTCAAAA
>CAZTDH010000058.1:0-11361 GCA_964612615.1 uncultured Paludibacter sp.
TATAGGTATTTGCCGGAACAATCACTTCATCGCCTTCCTGCATCACGCCCATTTCAATATAAGCCCGAAGTATCCAGATTAGCGCATCCAAGCCGTTGGCAACACCAATACAATTCTTTGAACCAATATAAGTGGCATAATTAGCTTCAAACCGTTCATTTTCCTTCCCCTGCAAATACCAACCGCTGTCAATCACCCTATTAACTGCCTCTTTTATTTCAGTCTCGTATTGGGCATTTATCTTTTGTAAATCAAGAAATTTCACCATATTAATACAAACCCATCAAAAAGTTTTTAAATTGTATTTCTAACTTTTTTATATACTTTATTGACTATTAATTATCAACTGGTATACATAGCCTACTTACTACCTACTACTTACTACCAACTATCGACTATTTCTGTATTCCACAAACTCCTCATAGTCTGTCAAATAATCCTCTTTATCATAGACTTCCGATGCTAATACCAGACAAACTGATCCTGAAGAAAAATCATCCAAAGTACGCCAAATACCGGGTTCGACAAGCAATCCCTCATACGGTCTGTTCAGTTGAAAAGTGCGTTTTATATTTCCGTCATCCAACGTAACTGTAAAGCTACCGCTTAAAGCCACAATCAGTTGTTTAAGTTTTTTATGAGCATGTCCTCCTCTGGAAACCCCACCGGGAATATCATACAAATAATAAACCCGCTTTACATCAAAGGGAACTGTCAAGCCATTCTCAACTACACAAATATCACCCTTGCGCTGACTGTGATGCCTGTCAAGCTCTATTATGGTACAATCGTAAACGTTTTTCATACTTTGCTGAAGTTTAAAAACTCATCATAATCTCGAATAGAATCGTTTGGATCATAGCTCGTTGAGGCAACAATCAGCGCCACTGAATTAGTGGAGAAATTATTGACTTCCCTCCATGTTCCCTTTGGCACTAACACTCCGTTATAAGATCGGTTCAGGCTATATTTTTTCCTTTGAATGCCATCATCAATTTCCACATCAAAACTTCCAGACAAAGCTATAATGAACTCTTCCGTTTCCCTATATGCCAATCCACCACGTGCTTCTCCACCCGGAACATCATAAATCCAGTGCACCCGTTTTATTTCAAAGGGAATCTGATTATTATTTTCCAAAAAGGAAAGATTTCCTCTTTCGTCAGGAAACTTGGGTAAGTTGATAAGATCAATCATAAATTATCAATTACATGTTAGTTAACAGTCTGTGTTGAAAATCCAATTGAGGTCTGATTAAGCCTGGTTTACGTCCAATCACTATTGCCGAATTTCCTTCATTGCTTTCTTCAACTTCAAACATATAAGTCAAGTTGCCCCATAACATGTGTGCTTCATTTTCACCAAACCATACCTTAAAATAATATTTCCCCGAGTTCAACAAGCCAGCTGGAATTGTAAACGCAACTTCCTGCTCTCCTACTTGAGAATCTCTATTCGGAGAAAAATTCAGCCAACGATGAAAAACAATGATTTCATCCATTGTCGTCAATTCAAATGTCACATCAATCATCAGATTAGGACGATAATTATAAAACCTAAGTATAACAGCTATTTCCGTTTCATAATTGATAACCTTACCTTCAAGAGGCTTTACCTCCATAGAACGTATTCGGATACTACTATTTCCAGGTGCAACACTTAAATCATCATAATACAAAGCTGTAGTTTCACCATAATTAATTCCAGTATAATAATCAACAGCATCATCTATCTTACCTGTAAAATCAAGCATCCCGTTTTTTAGAACTATACCCGATTTACACAAACTCTTCACTGCGGCCATATTGTGACTTACGAATAATACTGTCCTACCATCTCCTTTACTTACATCTTGCATCTTTCCAATAGCTTTCTTCTGGAATTCGGCATCACCTACCGCCAAAACTTCATCTACAACTAAAATTTCAGGCTCCAGATGTGCAGCTATCGCAAAACCTAAGCGAACCATCATTCCGCTTGAATAACGCTTAGCAGGTGTATCAATATAGCGTTCTACGCCTGAAAAATCAACAATCTCAGCCAATTTACTGGTAATTTCAGCCTTAGTCATCCCCATTATGGCACCGTTCATATAGACATTTTCGCGTCCGGTCATTTCGGGGTGAAAGCCGGTTCCAACCTCCAATAAAGAGGCTATTCTGCCTTTTGCTTTAATTGTTCCGGTGGTAGGTGCAGTTACTTTGGAGAGTATTTTCAATAAGGTAGATTTTCCTGCTCCGTTCTTTCCAATAATTCCCAGCACATCGCCTTGTTGTACTTCAAAGTCAATATCTTTCAATGCCCACACATAATCGCTTGTCCCTTTGGTAGCACGGTCATTTACTTCTCCAATTTTTAAATATGGGTCTTCTTTCCCAAGAATAGAAGTTTTAAACCAACGGTTCAAATCGTGGCTAAGCGTTTGTGTTGAAACTAAACCTAGGCGATATTGTTTGGAGATATTTTCAAATTTTATTGCTGTGCTCATTTATAATTTAATAATTTAAGTTGCAAAGATAATGATTTTAAAACACACATTACACGCTTTTCATTAGTAAATGGTTGAAAATATGCGTTATGGGAAGTGATCTAAAATGTATTTTTCATTATTTTTTTAACAATACAGTTTCAATATTAAACCGTGGTCTGTCCTTAACTTCAATATAAATTTTACCAATATACTCACCAACAACACCTATTGATATGAGAATTAATGCTCCAATAAACCAAAGCGACAGAATCATAGAAGTCCAACCTGCAACTACATGGCCGGTAAAATATGATATTAAGGTATAAATTATTGCAACTATTGACAATAATAAAAACAAAAAACCAACCGAAAGTATTAGTCGTACCGGCTTTACCGAAAATGATGTAATACCATCGACTGCCAAATTAATCAATTTTGTCAAAGGATATTTTGATTCCCCTGCAAATCTCTCACTTCGATTATAATAAACAGTAGTAGTATTATATCCTATCAAAGGCACGATTCCTCTAAGGTATAAATTTCTTTCTCTGAATTGCATAAGTTGTTCAACAGATCTCTTACTCATCAAACGGTAATCAGCATGATTGTAAACTGATTTCACCCCTAACATTGACATAAATTTATAGAATCCTAATGCAGAATTACGTTTGAAGAATGTATCTGTTTGTCTTGAATCTCTGACCCCGTAGACTATGTCAAATCCCTTATAATACTCCTGAACCATATGACTAATAACTTTCACATCATCTTGCAAATCGGCATCTATTGAAACAATTATATCACTTTCATCCTTAGCAACTGATAATCCGGCCATCAATGCATTTTGATGGCCTACGTTTCCAGCCAGGTTTAATCCGCAAACATATCTATTAGCAATATTTAATTCCTGAATTTTCGCCCAGGTATTATCTTTACTTCCGTCGTTGACAAACAGAATAAAACTTTTCTTATCCAATAATCTAGCCTCAATCAGACTCGATAAAACACCAGATAATTGTTTAGCTGTTTCATCAATCACAGGAAACTCATTAAAACACGGAACTACAATAGAAAGAATTAATGCCTTCATAATTAAATTTTTGATGATTTAAACACAAAACGAACAAGAACAAAATTTACAGGTATTGCTATCATAAATACAGGTATTGGAGCGTAAGTTGTAGACAGATTTAAATACAAAAAAAAATTCAATAAAATAAGGTGAAGCCCATAATTAATCAAATGACTAAGACTAAATCCTACTCCTTTTTTTATACTCGGTTTAGTTTGAAAAGTAAAATTAGCCGACAAAACAAAGTTAATACAGAAACTGCAAATATAACCTATTGAATAGGCTATGTTTAGCGATATAAAATTCTTTAAGAGCAAATAAATACCATAATGTATACCCGTTGAGAATATACCAACAAGTCCAAATCTGTATATTTCTTTGATATTTATCATCCTCTAAATAATTCTGTATTAATAAATTATCATGAAGGTTTGTATAAAACAAAATATCTGTTCTGCCAAATAATTAAATAATGATTATCATAGATAAATTGATTGATAGTATGCGTGAATTCTTTTCTTGCAAACCCGCTATTGGCTTTCTCCTTTAGCAAATAATCTTCTGAAGGCTGTCCAAACCTATAAAGCGTTTCAAACTTTTGTCTCAAAATCATTGGAAGTTTTCTTTTGCTGTCTAAAGCTAATTTTACATTAGATTTGAAATTGTTATCTGTAATACTTGCAATCCAGGAAGTATAAAGAAATGGCTTAGTGTTAGTCAAATAGTGAATCATAGGCAAGGATTCATAAGCGATTAGATAATCGCCTTCTTTCACATAAGGTTTTATTCCTTTCAGAAGATCGTTAACTATTTCAGCTCTTGCTTTGGTAGTATAAATATATTTAGTTTTATCATTATCTATTGGAAAGGTTTTATGAATTCTATTTCCCGGGTCGAAATAACAGGTATTCATTCCCTGCCATACAGTATTTAAAATAAATATAACAAAAAACAAATTTAATACATATTTAAAATTCTTGTTTGAAATGGACAAATTGAATGTTTCCTTCTGTGAAACCGAATTTAAACCAATAGTAAAATTTGTATTTTCTATTACAAATAAATTAAATGCAATTGGTATTGAAATCCAAAGTGAAAAATTACCCACATTAAAAATTGATCCATCGCTTCCAAGTGGTAATACAATCATCATTAATAATCCTATCCAGCTTATTATTTTTAAAATATTTTTTTTATTGTAAAATAGCAAAACCATTAGATGACTGAGTAATCCAAAAAAGTACAAAGTATTTATTAACTTTAAATCAGAAATAAGTATTTCAACAATGACTAAAATACAAATACTGAAAAACATCTTAAATTTTTCAAAATACTTAACATTGATTCGTTGTATAAAGTTTGAGATTATAAGCAACAAGACTATTAAAAATAAGCCATCTATAAGTAAATTCTTATAGATTATGAAGTTTTTTAGTATTAACGGGATTAAATTATGTGTGTCTTGTGTCTTTCCCGATGCCATATCTTTTAACACCAAAATTTGATCTATAAAAATGTCGAAGTGTCCTATTATCTTCATGATTATCAATAATATAACAATAGAAGAAAATGAACCCAAAAAGAAAAAGAATAATCGTTTTAAATATATTTTTCTACTTTCATTATAATATTTTGCGTGAATTAGAATGATTAGAACTAATCCATAATCTAATATATTATTAAGCCGTGTAAATAAATTCAAACTGATCAAAACTCCACTCAACAAAATTAAATAATATCTATTTTGGTTTAATCCATTCATCAAGAAATATGAAGCTGCTACAAATAGAAATGCTGTTAGATTATCATAATAAAATTCAATTGGAGTTGAAATAAATGAAATAGTCACTACAATCAATCCAATCAGTAAAGCATAAACATTTATATACTTTCGCAAAAGCATATAGACCAAGTATATAGTGGCAGAAGTGACAAAAACTCCCAACAAACGAAGTCCAAATAATCCGGTGTTCGGAAAAGCATGAACAAAAAGACCACCAACTATTCCAGAAAACCAATATCTAAAACTGGATGCAATGGATAATGGATCTCTGAAAATATTTTGATAGAAAGCTCCATAATATCCCGAATCACAAAGCTCAAATCCCTGTAAGGAACTTATAATTTGATAAATAATCAAGAAAATAAATACAACAAGAAAACTTGCATTTGGATTTTTTTTAATAGTCTGATTCAATATATTATAATTCATATTTTTTAGTCCTATGTGATGTCAATTAAACGCAGTCCGTTTTGAAATGGCATTTTATTTTATAATCATTTTTTTCAAATAGATTCCTATTGGCTTTTCAACAAATTTATATAATAATAAGGAAAATATAATCATAGCTATTATTAACAAAATAGGAAAAAGAAAATTAAATTTACCCAATATTGATGCATATCTATTTATCAATAACACTCCGATATATTCATGAATAAGATACAATGAATAGGAAGCAACTCCTATCTTTGTTATTAGTTGTCCACTCAGGAATTTAAACAATCCTGGAAAATAAGAAAAACAAATAAATACAGTAATCATTAATCCAAGAATGTAAACTGGAGTAAAATCATTTGAACTTAATTCACCATAGTAATAAAAACGTACAGCTATAAGTAAACTCAAAAGGATAAGTGTGATGATTTTCCGACCATTAGAATGCAATTGAAAGAACAATACACCCAAAATAAAATAAAATGAATAGTTTATATAGTTAAAAATATCTTCAGTCCATTTCCTATAAATTACAATGGAATTTGAATCAAGATTCAAATGAAATTTATTTGTTGTTTGCACATTCCATAAAACTCTCATAACAATATAATTAACAAACCACGTAATCAATGTAAAAAGGACGATGTTAAAAACAAAATGCTTTTTATTGACAAAATAGATACAACTCGCGACTAAATAAAACTGTATTTCTGGCCATAACGACCAATAACTACCATTTAAATAATCAAGTTTACCGAACTTAACAATACCAATTTCCTTTACTAAATCCGGCGAGATAAATGTCAAACTGAACATAAAGTTTTTTAAACTATGACTTTCAGAAAAAAGATTATGATTATCAAGAGCAAAAAAAACTAAAAATGTAACTATTGAGCAGAATAACATAGCTGGAAAAAGCCTGATTATTCTCTTTTTCCAGAATTCCGGGAAACTGGTTGTTTTGGTCAAAGTAAAAGCAATTACAAAACCTGATATTATAAAGAAAAACTGAACTCCAAGATAACCATAATTAAAGTAATCATAAAAATTACCGTAAGGATATAAAATTTCTTTATTCAGAGGGGGGATATATCTTGAATAATAGTGAAATAGCATAACACTTATTATGGCAATAAATCTAAAACTATCAAGAATATCTATTCTGTTCTCATTAATCATTTGTTAGTATATCATAATTTAAAAAGTAATTCATAAGATTAAATCACTGCTCCGAGTTTGTACAAATTTCTTATAATTGTAGTTCTTTTTGGTCGTATAAATCGTTTAATCCACAACAAAAGTAACAATATTTTTCTTTTAATCTAACTTTGAATATCTGTTTATCATTTCCATTCAAAAAAATATAAATAGTTTCTAAACCAAATATACACGATTTTGAAAATGTACAATATATAAATCAACAGCTTTTTGGATAAAATGCTGCATCAAATATTTCTATTTTTTCATTTGAGCTCATAACATACATACTTCATTGTATACATGTATTTATTCAGCGTAAATGTCACTAAAATTATTTCCTGATGCTCTTGTGTCTTTATTGAGTTATTGCATATCCGTAGTTTATTCTCTATATATTCATTTATAATTCGTATTTATTCCATATATATTCCATATATAACACGTAATTTTAATATGTATTATATACTAAATATTTTTGTATTTAAAATAAATTATTTATATTTGTATGAGCTTTCAGATACGCATATGGTAAGAATAAAGATGGAAGAAAGCAGAAAATAGTGAATGACAGAACACACTCATTAACTTTATAAACTTTAAACTAAAAATCATGGCACGCGTAAAACAATTTGATGTTATAACCGGCAGTATTGCCAATCTCTCGTTTTATACCCGGAAAGGAAGTAATCAGGTATTTGTACGGACTAAAGGTGGTGCGACCAAATCACAAATTAAACGCCGACCTGAATTTGCCAATATACGCAGAAACAACAAGGAATTTGGTGGCTGTTCCAAAATGAGTAAAGCAATCCGAAAATCATTTTTCGGTCTGCATCATGTTGCCGATTTTAATTTAGCACCTTCTCTGTGTTCGTTGGTAAAGAACATTCAGAAGGCTGATATGGAAGGAGAATGGGGTGAAAGGAGTATTCGCTTATCTCTTCATAAACAGTATCTGGCAGGTTATGATTTTAATAGGATCGTGCGATTTGACAGTGTACTCCGTGTTCCTCTGCAATGGTCGATAAACAGAGAAAATACATTAGCAACGATTGACATTCCTGCTTTTGCCTGTAGTATGGGGTTAAATTCTCCTGAGAAATACAATTTATTTCGAATCACTGCTGCATTAGGGGTAGCAACCGACTATCGCTTAGGAGATCGAAAATACGATTACGAACCGGTGCATGATACTATTGGATTAGATGGCAAACTAACATCTACTAACTGGTTTTCTACCAAAACTACCTTACCGGAGCAACGACTACAGATACAACTAAACCTCAATCGTCCGGAAATTACGTTTAATGAAAGTGACACGCTGATTCTATCAGCTGGCATTGAATTTGGAGCATTGGATGCATTTGGAAATCCAACACCCGTAAAAGGTGCCGGTGCAGGAAAGATATTAGGAGTAGGATAAGTTTTGTTTAGTTTGCAAGGATTAAAATGCGATTTATTGTACAGTTTTCATACAATTATGACTAAAAAAACAATCAATAATTTTCTTAACCCGATTAAACCTTTTACCTTTGCAATTGTCTATTAAAACGGACAAATTTGTTTATATAAGTTTCGCAAGATTGAAAATCACTTTCTTGCGATTTTTTATGTTTCCAACCACGTAATTTACTTCAACAATGAAAAAACTGTTTTTAGGTTCACTTCTTGTATTGCTTTCTCTTTCAATATTTGCTCAACACAGCATTCAGTCAATGGTTTTCGATTCAAAAAACGGTTTACCCCTCGAATTGGGTGCGGTACGATTGTTGCGTGCTGCCGATTCGACGATGGTTCAGGGCTGCCAAACCAACCAGAATGGTAGTTTTATGTTATCTAAAGTAAAACCGGGTAAATACACTTTACTTGTCACAATGGTTGGTTATACCGATTACCGACAGAAAATAACCGTTGACAATAAAAATCTGATTTTGAAAAACATTCAACTTCGCGAAGATGCTCATCTACTCAAAGAAGTAGAAGTAAAAGGCACGGCAGCACAAATGGTGGTAAAAGGCGACACCACTGAGTTTAATGCAACGGCTTTCAAAACCAATCAGAATGCTGTGGTGGAAGATCTATTGAAACGATTGCCAGGCGTGGAAGTGAGTTCTGAAGGAAAAATTACAGTTCACGGTCAGGAAATAAAAAAAATACGTGTAAACGGAAAAAAATTCTTTAATGACGACGTAGAAATGGCCACAAAGAACATTCCTGCCGAATTGATAGATAAAGTGCAGGTACTTGACCAAAAATCGGATATGGCACTGCTTACAGGATTTGAGGATAACGACACCGAACGAATTATTAACCTAACTTTTAAACCCAATCGACGCAAAGGCATTTTTGGAAATGTGGGTGCAGGCGGTGGTCTTGATTTGAATGGGGATTTCAGGTACGATGGAAATGGAATTCTAAACTTTATGAACGGTGATTCTCAATCGACCTTAACTGTAGGTGGAAATAACACCAACACCACCCGAAGCAGTCGTGGAAGAGGTGGTTGGGGTCCTAATAGTGGATTAACCACAACCCAGAACATTGGTTATAATCTCAATTCGATCCTTAACCCAAAACTAAAAATAGGCGGTGATGCTTCGTTGAACCATACGTTCAACGAATCTGTTACCCAATCAAATAGGCAAAGCTATTTGTCCGATTCTACCTATTTTAATAATTCGTCAACAACAGCTCACAACAACCAGTATTCAGGTTCTATGCGTTTGGAAGCCGAATGGAAACCAGACTCGCTGAACACAGTTCTTTTTCAGCCAAATATCAATTATACCCGCTCGTTTTCCGACAGTGAAAGAGAATACACAAATATGACCGACACTACACTTACCAGTAAGGGAAACACTCAAAACAATGGAAACGGATTGGCCTTGAGTGGTGGATTGGGCATTATATACAGTCATAAATTTGCAAAGAAAGGGCGTACTTTAACGGCTAATTTGCAAACTTCAATTTCACAAAATGACAATGAGAGTTGGAATTATTCAAAAAACCGCACCCGTTCCGATTCTACTATCGTAGACCAATATACCAAAAGTCATTCGGATGCATATAGTATAAGTCTGCGCATGTCGTTTGTAGAACCTTTGTGGAACTTAAAAAACTTTCTTGAAACATCCATTTCTTTGAGAAACTCAACCAATACCTCTGATAAAGATCAGTTCAACAAAGATATGGCAGGTAAATATACTAACCTTGACTCAATATATAGCAATAATTATGTGAACCGATTCTTCAGCGAAACATTAGAGATGAACTATCGATACGTGGATAAAACCTACAATGTTATGTTGGGGATGAAGGGTGAGCCATCGCAATCGTACAGTTCACGCCTGTATCAGAACGGTACCGAAACCTATGTACCACGGGAAGTGCTGAATTTCTCGCCAACTGCCCGTTTGCAATTTAATTTCACTAAAAAGAAATTTGCACGCGTTGATTACCGCGGTCAAACAGATCAACCCAGTGTAAGTCAGTTGCAACCAGTAAAAAACAATTCCAATCCAATGTACCTAACAGTAGGAAATCCTGAATTGAAACCGGCATTTAATCAGAGTCTACGCATGATGTACACCTCGTTCAATGATAGTACATTCTCGTCGTTTAATGCTTCGCTGTGGGGGCAGATTACCAAAGACGCTCTGGTTGCCAACAGTATTTACGATGCAACCGGTAAGCAATACAGTCAGACTGTGAATGCAGGTGAATTACCTTACAGTGTGAATGGTAATATCATGTTTAACATACCGCTTATTCAAAAACGCTTGCATTTCAACACAAATACATCGTTCGGACTTAGTCAGGTTTATGGTTATTCGTCGCGCGGACTGAATGCACTAACTATGAAATCGGATAGCATTCCGTTGGGAAATTTAAGCAAAACAGCCCGATACAGTGCAGGTGAATCACTTTCTCTTACATATACCAACGATTTGATTGAAATTGGACTGCGTGGAAGTTTCCGCTATTCAAACACACAAAATAATCTGAACACTACTGCCGCTGTAACCAAAGACTGGAGTGGTGGCGGAACACTTATGCTCCATTTGCCTTACAATTTCAATATTGGTAGTGACATTAATTACACAACCATGCAGGGTTATGCTACTTCTGCACAAAATCAACTTATTTGGAACGCTACAATCGATAAAAGTCTATTCGAAGGAAAAGGAGTAATTGCACTCAAGGTAAACGATATTTTGCACCAGCAACTTAATATTCGTCAAACTATTGGCGATAATTACATTCAGTACAACACGTATAATACCCTACCAACCTATTTTATCCTAAGCTTTACGTACAAAATAAACGATTTTAAAGGAGCTAAAGATAAAGACCGTCGTCCCGATTACGAAAGATACAGACCGGATGGAGATCGTCCACATC
>CAZTDH010000059.1:0-11001 GCA_964612615.1 uncultured Paludibacter sp.
GGGCTGAAGTAATTTCTAAATTTTTCATGATAATTATTTTTTTATGAATCTAAACTGAATTTGGCGTTCTGCTCTTTAGCTTATTTCGGCAGAATGCTATTTTTTTTAAATTTAGCTTTATTTTGTAGAAAATCAGATCAAGTAACTTAATTAAATAGCTCTTTCTATAATGTTTTTACATGAATTGCACCTTTTACAAAAAACTTCATTACAAACCATGCTATCAGATAAGCAAATGCAGAAATCATAAACATAATTCCGTAAGCATTTTGAATGCTTGCCTGGATAATTGCCTGAGCTGCATCTCCAATTAAATGTTTGTTGGCTACCGACACTTCTCCTAAAAGTTTGTAATGATCAGTTAATTTGCCCACAAGCATCTGAATTACTATTCCCCCTAATCCCCCTGCTAAACCGGCTATACCTGCAACGGTAGCGACTTTGTTTTTTGGAAATAAATCGGAAATAACCGTAAATTCATTGGCTGCCCAGGCTTGATGTGCTGCGGCTGCAATGCTGATAACACCTAATGACAAAAAAAGTGCTGTAGAGCCAAAAATGCTGACTGTGGCTAAATACTGCGTGAATATCAATGCCAAAGGCAACAAAGAAATTAATAACATTGATTTTACTCTGGCTTTAAATGGCTCATCGCCTTTATTAATAAAGAGCATCGGTAAACTCCCACCTGATATGCTTCCAATTATTGAAATACCATAAACTAGAAAGAGAGGCAACATAATTTCATGCCCAACCATATTAAACTGTTGCTTCATGAAGTCGGGTAACCAAAAGAGCAGAAACCACCAAATGCCGTCAGTTAAGAATCGCATAAGTAAATACGCCCAAGTTTGTTTGAACGAAAATACATCGTGCCATTTTCCAGTATCAATAGTATTGTTTAAAGGTTGGTTCTGATTTATGGAATCACCGCTATGAATATAATCGAATTCAGATTTTGACAACCGTTTTTGTTTCGCAGGACTATTGTACAACCAAAACCAAAAGATCAACCAGATAAATCCGGATGCACCGGTGAGAATAAAAGCCATTTGCCATCCGGCAATAGCCCCTTTAAACCATACGGAATAAGCAATTAATGGTACAACGATGGAAGCAATCATGGCACCAATATTCGACCCTGAATTAAATATTCCTGTTGCTAATGCACGTTCTTTGGGTGGAAACCATTCGGTAATAGTTTTAATGGATGATGGAAAATTTCCAGCTTCACCAATACCAAACAGTGAACGAATAATGGCATGTACAGCCACTAAACTACCCGCAAAAGCATTTAATATACCAAATACAGACCAAATAATTAATGACAAAGCCAACCCTATTTTTGTGCCAATTCTATCAATAATAAACCCGGCAAAAAAGGTCATTATGGCATAAAATCCGGTAAATAATGAAGTAATTATTGCATAATCGGTGTTTGACCAACCTAAGCCATGTTCACTTACAGGCAATGAGAACAGCGGTTTAAGGTAACCAATTACCTGCCGATCCATGTAATTGATGGTAGTTGAAAAAAATAACAATGCTACAATTATCCATCGATAATTCCCAATTTTTTCGGTCATTAAATTTAAGTTTTAAAAATAGTGTGAGTTATTAAGTGTTGATTTCATGTAACTTAGCAATCTTTGTATTCTAACCAGGCATCTCTGAAATGCTCAATGGTTTCCCATTTGGCATCAAATGGTGTATTACAACTTGCTGCAAAAATAAACCTGTTTTTATAGGGCTTCATTCTTTCAAAAAGATTTTTGACATAGTCAAAAACTGCCTCTTTTGTAGTCAGATTTTTGAATTCCATAGCACTAATACCACCTGTAATGATAAATTTATCGGAGGTCATCTGCATAGCTTCATCCAGTTCTACGTCACCAAAAGGAGGAAAAGCTACTCCTTCTAATCCATCAACGCCCAGGGATGAAATTAACTCTAAGTTTTCTTTTTGGTTTCCACATGCATGAATAAAAAATTTAGCCCCGTGCGCATGACAAATTTCGCTGGCTTTTTGGTAAAATGAAGCAGAATACATTTCAACATACATAGGCGGATGAAACATGGCATCCAGATTATCCATTGCCATAATAGCTCTCACGCCATTGCTTACACACTCTTCAATCGCCTCGAGTTGAGCTTTTTCGTGCATATCGAGAATTCTCTGTGCCTGTTCTGCTTGATCCATAAGGAAATAGACCGTTTGAACAGGATTCATTACCAAATGCAATAATTTTAACGGGCTAAAAAAATCGCCAACAACAACAATTCCATTTTCACCTACTTCATTCTGAATTGCTTCAAATTTTTGCGGATTAAATTTCCAACTACGGGCAGCTACAAACTCTTCCAACAAGTCGGCCTGACTGGCATAATCAGTAATTAAATGCTCTTTCTGAATCACCGTCGATTCGGAGAAAATATACTTTAGTTGTTCTGTTAAAGTTCCCGATTTTAGTTGATATTCTTTGTCATTAACTATATCTCGATTCTCTAATACAGTTTTTTTCTGATTCAAATTTCCATCAAACACTTCTTCGCAAATACCTCCGAACCAATAATCTTCGTGTTTACAATAAATATTCCGACTAAAAACGTCGAGCCCCAGGTATTGAATTAACTCCAATTGGGTGTTGCAATGTTTAATTTCATCGGGCAATGTTCCGTGGTTTTTGTTATGTGCAAACCATTGCCAATAATTGGGTGCAAAGACTATGCTAGTTGGAGATTGATTAAGAAATACACATTCTAAATTATTTTCTTTCATATTCATTTTTTTCTTACGATTCAGTAAGCCATTGGTAATATATTGATTGTTTAAAAGTTAATCCATTATATATAAAAGTATTGGCATAAATAATTATAATTTACATGCTTAATCTTTGGTTCTAAATATCCGAATTTTCGTCATTTGCTATTTTAAAACTATTATTATAAATCGCCCATGCGGATTGTTTGGATGCCTATTTCAATCCTTTGTATTTTGGCGAATCATTTCAAAGATTTTTTTACTTTTTCTGATATGTGTTGAGGAGGTAATATCGAAGTGGAACAAAAAAAGGAGTGATAATAATAAATCGATTTTATCCATTATTTTTCAATACAATCTTAAGATTTTTGTAAAAGATTTTAATTATTTATAGAGAGTAATAAAATGGCTTTTAGTACTCACTATATTTACTGAAAAAAACACTAATTTGAAATTAGTGCCGAATAGTTTTTTTTGATTTAATCTTGTTATCGTTATACATGCTGAAATATCATTACCCTCAAAACAACCTAGAGAAGCGTAAAAATATTAATTTTATATATGTTGGTAAGCCGAATGAGGGAATTGTGATCATCTTTAGTGAGCGAAGTACTCAAAAGGGAGCGTAAAATAAGCAGTATTAGTTAAAATTATTATCAAATTTTAGGTGATCAATTTATTCAATTTTTCTAATGGATAATGAAAATCATGAGTTTTGTTATACAAAAACGATTAGGGTCAACCCCTTAATCGTTTTTTAATTACAATGGCACTAAGTTTCATCATCGTTTTGTTGAGCGATAAATCCCCAATTTGATAATGGTATAGTCCTTTCATTCTAGTTTTAATATTAAAGCCAATTACTTATTGGTTATAAATACAACTTTACTTGGATTAATACCGGTTGTAAATGTAAATTTCAATGTGCCATTTTTATCGAAACAATACATTTTTCCATTGTTTACGTAATCAGTAACTCCCAGATAAATGTCATTAGTAGTAGGATCTAAATCAATACAATAAGGCGTTTTATCAATTGTTGAGGTTACAAGATTCGCACTTAACAATTGTTCATTTTTTACATCGTATACTGAAATAGTTTTGTTAATTACTTGCCAATTAATGTCATATGTAAAATTGTATATGTAGGCTTTGTCACCATAAATTTCAAAGTTTTTAACTGCAAGATTTATATCTGTCACTTTATTGGTTAAGGCTTCAATACGTTGAAATTTTCCGGGAATTGAACCGTAATTGCCGTTTGAAACCACATAAATATCACCGTAACTATCGGCTTTTATTGTGGCAGGATTTAGATTAACTTTAATTCTTTTCTCTTCGGCAAAAGTTGATAGATTTATTACAGAGATGGTGCTGTCCATCACAGTAGCCATACCACCGGTATTGGCAACGTATAATTTATTATTTGAAATTACACTTGCATCGGGGTTAGCACCTACTGAAATAGTTGAACCTAACGTCAAACTTGTTGTATCCAATTGAGTAACATGGCCGTCGTACAAAACGATATAAACTTTTCCGTTAGCAGCTGTCAATGTTCGTGGCGAACTTGGGGCATTTGACGCATTTCTCATTAGAATAGATTTAACACTTACACCTGTAAAAGCATTTACAACCTCAATTAAACTTGAATTATAGACTGCAATGTATAAATTGGAACCATATTTAATCATATCCTGTCCTGTATCGCCAAGACCACGGTTGTTTTTGTCAAGAAATAAATCGGCTGATGCAAAGCTGGTTGCAAAATCGTAATAGGTTAAACTGGCATTATTCGAGTTATACTTACCCTGGTTAAGCACAAAAACTCCTTTAGTGATGATAGGTGTTTGTATAATTTCACCTTTAGGATCACAGGAAGTTAAGAAAGGTACGGCCAATACTGTTAGTAATAATGATGTGACAATTTTGTTTGTTTTCATAACGAATTAATTTTTAATTGAATTATTAGTGTATTTAGAATTTATAACTTAGTGTAATCCTATAATTTCTACCCGGCATGGGGTAATATTGAATAATTTCGTAATTTTGATTGGTCAGATTAAGAACCTCAACCTGAAAACTAAACATTTTAACATTCAGTTTACCAAATAAACTGTGATCCATATAGGATTTCAATCGGTTTTGTGGATTTGAATTTTGACCGCTGTACCTTTTTCCTGAAAACAGAAAGTTGTAACCGCACTCCCAATTACCGCTTTGATATGACATTGACGCCGACCCTGAATGAATTGGCGTATAGGGTATTTGGTCAAGATATGTATCACTGGAAGAGTTGTAATCTTGTGCCAATTGAAAAGTATAGTTTGCACTAAGGCGAATAGTGCTGGAGTTCAATTTCTTTGAAAGTTTTAAGTTTACATCACAGCCTTTTATATCGACCCGGCCGATGTTCCGAACGGTCGAGAACGGCATGCCATAAACAATACTGATTTTGTCTGTAATTCGGTTGTAATAAGCATCAATACTGCATTCGAACTCCGAAAAAAATGGAATTCCAGTTTCGAAATAAGTCATGCCAGCATTGTATTGATTGGTAACTTCTGGCTGCAGATTGGTGTAGCCAAAGTCGTGATAATATAAATCATTGAAGGTTGGCAACCGAAAAATATTTTTGTAAAATGCTCTGATTCTTAATTCTTTGTCCTTGAAAGGTTTATATGACATACAAGCAGTTGGCGACAGTTTATCCCTGTTGGGAGAAGCAATTCCTGTTTGATTGGTTTCGCGGGTTAATGTATAAAGCAAATTTGCACTCAAAGTCAGTTGGTCAGTTGTATATTTAGCCGCTACATTTGCTAAGCCGGAATGGCGTGTTGGTGCTGCATCTTGGCTGAAGCTCATGTTCGAATGTGAAAACAGATTGTTGTACCACCAATCAACAGAAGTTGAAAAAGTAAAGTTATGAGTTAGATAAAACTGAAAAGCCGAAGTCAAGTAATATTCATTTTGAGTAAAGTTATCAATATGAGTGTAGTCAATATCTGATGAATAGTTCGGACTTTGCTCCCTAAATATTATTGATGAGTTATTGAACTTACCTGAAAATTGATACTGTAAATAACAATTTTTGCGGTTTTGATACTGAACCTGCGTCAGGTAATTCCTATCCGATAATCTGTCGGTGGCATAAGAAAGATAATAAGTGTCTGCACCTGGCAAACCTCTTTCTGAATAATTATGACTGATTTTTAAATTGATATATTCAAACGGATTGAATTTGTAAGACGAATTTATCTCAGTTCGAATGGAATGAACATCCGAATTAATCCGGTTTTTTTCAATCATATTTTCGCCCTGTGAATTCAGGTTGGATAGAAATTTGTATTCACCGTTAGCTGTAAGTCCATTGACCGACATACTGACAGCCCATTTTCTGGAAATATTTTTTAAAATATAAATCGTTGGATTAATCAGACCAAACGATCCTGCTTTAGCTGAAATGTTTCCAGAAAAAGTGTGATTTTCATCATATTCTGGAATTTTAGTTGAAAAACTAAGCACACTTGAATATGAAAACATACGAGCCGGTTGAAGCAGGGTGTTAGGTTGACCATTAGAGAGTGTGACTTCTGCTATATTTTCAATAGAGAAGCGGCTTAAATCAATCTGCCCGGACTGCACATCACTCATCATGCTTCCATCGTAACTCACACCGGTGTGTAAAGCACCCAGTCCGCGAACAGAAACCGTTTTCAATCCGCCAATGCCACCGTAATCTTTCACCGTTATACCCGCAAAATGCTTAGCCACTTCGGCAATATTCTCCGCATTGAGTGATGTCAATTCTTTGTTTGAAATGATTTGAAGGGGCAGGGCAGATCTTAGATTCTGAAGCTTAGTGCCGCTAACCGATACTTCGTGCAGGGTTATGCGAGGCAGCGAATCAGTTTTCGTCTCAACGGCGTGAACCGATGAAACGGGAATGAGAAAGTTGAAAAAGACGAATGCGCGGATGGCATTCGGACATAAAATGATCTTTTTGAACACAGTGTTAACTATTTGACGATGATAAACCGCTCAAATAGCTCCCGAAATTGACCTAACAATGGCAAAAATGAAATTCTTCTTGCTGATGTTTCGTCGCTTTTTCCTCGAAAGCTTCTGAAAATTAATTAATGTCTTGGCAGGTCTTCTGACTTACTCCCGTTTTGAACGCCTTCCCAGATTCAGTTGGCAATTAGCAGTTAGCAGTTTTTTAGGACTGTTTACTGTTCACTGTTTACTGAAAATACCAGTGGCAAAAGTGTTGTTCAAAACGTTTAAAGAGCTTACAGCAGCGGGACTGTACAGGATTTACACCTGATTCCCATTTAATCCAGTACACTAGAAATAGCAAACTGAAACCAAAGCGAGAGCAAAAGTAATACTTTTTAATTAGAAATTTCTAACAGTACAATTTTTACGGTACAAAAATATAAACTATTTTTTTTTATAACTACAACTATCTTCACTACTTTTAGTGGTATATTGACAAACACATCTGTATCTTAGAAATAAAACATTAGTTTTTAAAACCCATGCATATGTGACGACCCAGCATGAGACAAACATTCCATGCAAACATATATGCCTATAAGGATAAAAATCACAGCAGTAATCCGACGAAACCAAATTTCAAAAACCTGTATTTTGTTGTAAAAATTTCCAATATTTGAGAAACAATAAGCCATAATCCATGCTGCTATTATGACAGGTAAACTTGCACCTATTGCAAAAACAACAGGCAACAATATTCCGCTTGGTTCTGCCAAAGTTAAGGGAATTAATCCGCCAAAGTACAAAACTCCACTATATGGGCAGAAAGCCAACGAAAAAACAACACCTAGAAACAACGACCATTTTGCACTACCTGATACAGTTTTACTCATTATCCGTTCATTAAAGCTTCTTGACTCATGGTGTTTTGAAGTATGGTGGTGGAAATTAAAAAATTTCAGCATAAACAATCCACCCAAAATTAAAAATGGGCCTAATAACATTTCACCATATTTTTCAAAGAAATGCTGAGTTGGTAAAACGCTTCCACCTAATATGAAGATGACTGCTAAGGTTGTAAAGGCAATAATTTTTCCAAGTGCATACATCGCTCCATTGACAAGAATTTGTCGTTTGTCGTTTATATTCTTACTTAAAAATCCAATTGCTGTAATGTTTGTACAAAGCGGACAAGGACTAATAGTAGTCATTAATCCCAAAATAAGAGCTGTCAGCACAGGGAAACTAGAAGTTGTCAGCAAATTGTGAAATGTCTCCATAATTATTTACACATGATTTTTAAAAAAGTATTTAAATGGAAAAGACTGGTTTGTTAAAACTACTATTGTACAAAATATCTGTTGAATTATTTGAAAAGTTTATTTCAAGCTGAAGCTCTTTCAACAGTTCTTCGATGGTAATGATTTTTTTACTATTCAACACCCAGCCACATTCGGTTACTGAAATAACAGTTTCCGCATCTTCAACAACCATATATCCGGTTCTTGCTAATGCTCTTAATGTCCAGTACATTCGGGTTTTATCACCAATTACCCACACTTTTTTGGTCATTGGGTAATTCATCGAAAAATTACCGTTAGCAACATTAAAGAAATAAGCATGACTTTCAAAAGCATGATTAAAGCTACCATTAAACACCAAATCTTCCGGGACACCGCATTCCACTCCACGTTCAACGCTAATAAGCCATATACGGTCAGCTGCCTGAAGTGCCAGATCAAGTTCATGTGTTGAAAGCAGAATAGCTTTATCTGTTTTATGAGCCAATCGGTGAAGTAAGAGCATAATCTCTACACGATTTGGCAAATCAAGATGAGCCGTTGGCTCGTCCAGCATAATAATTGGCGTATCTTGAGCCAATGCTTTGGCAATCATTACGCGTTGACGTTCGCCATCCGAAAGTTCACTGATAGAATGATGTGCTTTGTGTCCCAAATGTACCATTTCAATGGCTTCGCGAATAATCGAGTCTTCATTCGGAGTAATTTCGCCCCACCAACTACTATAGGGATGCCTGCCAAACGATACGATATTATATACGGTAGCATTTTCAATATCTACACGTTCGGTCAACACCAAGGCAATAAGCAGCGCCTTTTCGCGCTCTTTTAATTTTGAAATTTCCTTTCCATCAATAGACGAATTACCAAATAAGGGTTTTTGTAAACCGGTAAGAGTACGTAGTAAAGTAGATTTTCCACTTCCATTAGGACCAATAAGACACACCAACTCACCTGCGCGTAACTCCAAATTGAGTTTTGATTGAACAACATTAGCTTCTCCTTTCTTAGAGTAACCAATTGACAAATTATTGGTAGTTAAAATCGACATCCTATTTTTTCTTCAAAATAATCCAAATAATTATCGGAGCTCCAAACAGCGCGCTAATTGTATTTATCGGCAATGTGTATGTTGGAATTTGTGAAATAATATCGCAAAACAATATCAATGCTGCACCACAAAGAATAGTTCCCGGTATCAATATTTTATGACTCGTTGTACGAAAAATACCACGAGTAATATGCGGAATAGCTACTCCAACAAAGGCAATGGGTCCGGTGAAAGCTGTAATTCCTCCAGCCAGCAAACCAGTTGCTATAACAATCAAAAATCGTGTATAAAGAATAGAAATACCCAATCCACGGGCATAATTTTCGCCCAACAATAATCCATCAAGACGTTTGTGCAGAAAAAAAACCAAGGCTAAACCTATTATCGAAATAGGCAGCAACACTTGCATATACGTCCACGTAACAGCACTCAAACTCCCGAAAGTCCACAGAACAAAAAGCTTAATAGCATCGGGATTACTGAAATTTTGTAAGATACTGACAATGGAGCCGGCAATTGTTCCGAACATTAATCCAACAATAAGTAACGATATGGCGTTTTGCACCTTGAATGAAACCCCAACAACCAATGCTAGAACTATAGAGCCACCAATAATGGCAGATATGATTAATGCCCAACCACTACTAATGAAAGCTGCCGGCAAAATAGTTGCTGACATCATCACAAATGCCACTCCGAGACTGGCACCTGAACTAACTCCAAGAATATAAGGATCTGCCAGAGAATTGCGAAACAATGTTTGCATCATTAGCCCTGCTACCGACAATGAAGCACCAGCTAACACCGCTGTTATGGCTTTAGGCAAGCGAAAGTTAAGTAGTATTTCTGCATTAATTCCTTTATCGCCTTTTCCAAAAAACACAGACAGGATCTCGGACAACGAAATATGAATACTTCCAAATGTTAAGTCAACAAAAAAAAAGCATATAGTCACAAACGAAAGGATGAGGAATGTTATGCTGTAATTGTTACGCATAAATTATGCTCATTTTACTATTAAACCCTGTATTTTTATTAACGTTCTGATTCATATACTTGATTCCACTTCAATTTGAACTTAAATTAACCTTTCTTTTGTAACAAGTTTTCATGCCGCAGATTTCGCAGCCATGGGGAGTGAATTCAATATCTTTTCCCAATCCGATAATACCACTAACTGATTTGACCGGATGCATCAAACTCGATTCGTTCAATTCCACCCCACATGGTTTTTCGGGTAAAAGCGAGAATAGTTGTTTTTGCTCTCGAACATGCCAACTACAATGCCCCGGACTGTAAGAATGTGTCATTTTAAATTCAGATTTATCAGCTTCTTCTGTGATTCTATCTGTAACAAACCGAACTGTTGCTTCGGCAATTTCTGTTCCAATTGAGTATGCCAGAAACTCTGAAATTAAATCTCCTTCAGCTTTAAGTCGTTCTAAATAATTATCGAATTCTTCACCCGCTGTGACAACAAATGCCGCAAAATGAGTAGAGTTGTTGAGATATCTGGTTATAACTGGACCAACCTTTATACGAATATCGTTTATTTGTATGTGGTTTTTATCCTGAATTATTCCCGGAGAAATGATGTAACCAGCCTGTGGTGCACAAAAATTATTAATCTGCTCAAGCATTTCGTCAATCATCTCAATAAATTGCTGATCTGGAGTCTGCCCACCATAGCCCAGATTCAAATAAATCTCGTCCTTGTTAATTTCTAGATCTGACAAAGTAAGTGTATATGTTTGCATTTCAATAGATTCAGTATATTTCTCGATTTTAAAACAGTATTTTATCAACATAGATATTTTGAAACTCTGGGTCGCTTTCTAAATTTATATGACTGGTTTTAGAAAGGATTTCTTCTGTAATTTCCATATCAG
>CAZTDH010000060.1:0-10633 GCA_964612615.1 uncultured Paludibacter sp.
TTGCTCCTGAAACTGGACTTGCAACATACCAGTTACGGCCTGAAGTCAGATATTGCTCTACATTGATTGATCCTGCAGTAACGGTTCCACCATTATCTACAAAAGTAGCATTACCAGTTGCATCACTATGAAGAATAAATGCTCCAACAATGGTCAGTATTTTTCCCGAAGCCAATGTAACTTTAGCACCAGGATTTACTGTCAATGATTTCACAGTGACATTTGCATCAACAGTTAATTCACCCGATGATACTGTTACATCAGTTGCTGAAGATGGGAAATAGGATGATAAATTTGTATTGCTGGAAACAGAAACTGTAGCCGGTGCGGGAGTTACTGAATTCGAAGCTGAACTTGCCGCACTGCTACCTATGCTATTACGTGCAGTAACGGTAAAGGTATAAGCTGTTCCATTGCTAAGTCCGGTTACAACTAACGGGCTTGAAGCGCCGGTTTGCGTAAAACCTCCCGGGCTTGAAGTAACGGTATAATCAAGAATTGTTGAGCCACCATTGCTTACTGGTGCTGTAAAAGCTACCGATGCTTGAGTATTTCCGACAGTAGCAACAATGTTGGTAGGTGGATCAGGAATCTGTTTTTTTGAAAATACAATACGGTCAATATCCAATGTTGCACCATTCCAATCCGATGGAGTTCCTGATTGGCTACTATGAGGAATTTCAATCCGTATGCGTGAAATAGTGCCTGTTGTGGGTAATCGGTTCCAATTAGCCAATACTCCATCTCTGATATCGAATGTAAATTCTCCATTGGCGACCGTCATGGTTTGGTTTGCATAATAAGGTGTACCGCTAATTTCAAATACAATATTGACTAAAACAGAGGTTTTAACCCAATTATGAGCTGTAAATTTCATATAAAATTGATCAATATTGGCAGCATCAATTGAAACGTCTTTGTAAATTGTTGGGTAAGCATATACACCATCACCCCCTCCCGTATAGGTTACTACAAGATTTGAACCACTATGTGTAGTCGTTACATCGTCACCATAAGGATTCCAACCTTCAATTGTTGTTGCGAAATCCCACACTATGTCCTGTGTAGTCTGAGTATTTGTCACCTTAATCTTATCAATCAATGTGCTTGCACTATACCAGTTTGTAGCGGGATTTGAAGCTGCAGCTCCATTGTGAGGCAGTTCGAGTTGAATTGATTTTATTGTGCCACTATAAGTCTGTCCCCAACCAGGATTATTCGCCTGAATATCAATTGATAGGAAGTTTTTCGTAGGATCAATATCAATATATGAGTAAACAATCGAATTATCAGTCTTTGTTAATGTTACTAACATCTTAACAGGCGACGAAGTTGGCCAATTATTTGCTTGATAATTTAATTCCAGATACCGGTTATTTGCTGCATCGAAACTCAGATTATCAACCTGAATAGCTGCAAACCATAACTGAGTACCAGCATTGCCACCATCTAAATAAGTCATTTTCAAAGCACCTGATTCCCAGCTTGCCGTTACATCACGACCTGCACCCAGGTCATGCCAACCTTCCAAATCGGAAGTAAAATTCCATAAAGTTTGTGCATTAACAATAAAAGTTATTGATAAAAAGCACAAGAAAAAAAATAGTTTCTTTTTCATGATTATAATTTTTAGTTAGTAATTTGTTTATTATATAATTAAATTTAAGATATTTACTCCATATAAAACACTTCATTCAATTCAATCGTGACAGGTGAATTATCTGAATTTGTCTTCATTATGTCCGCCATATATGCCCACCATTTTTGGACAATAGGATTCTTGCCCAAATCCTGAGAGCAAGCAACGCCTTTTACTTTTTGTGAAGCAAAAAGAATATTGGTTTCTTTGTCCCAAAAAATTGAATAATTGTATATCCCACTTTCCCGGATAAGTTGTTCTAATTCCGGCCAAATTTCGTTATGACGTTTTTCGTACTCTTTCTCAAAGCCGGGTTTGAGGTACATTTTAAATGCTTTTCGTTCCATTTTCATTTAGATTTAAGAGTCAAGATACACGACCTTGAAATGCTGAAAAAACTATTTTGATGTTATCGTCCACACTGTTTTTACATTGGGTGGCAATGAATCATTGAAATACATATCCGCTTTTACGTCTGTTGATTCGAGAGTATTAAAGTACCTTTTCAAGAAACCTCTTAGATCTTTGTCCAGTAATTCAATAGCCGGTGTAAGTAGATTTCCAGATCCCTGATTTTGCTGGTCTTTTAGTAATATGGTTTTTAATTCAGTTAAGTTTGCTTCATTCACCTTACCAGTCTTTTCTAACGAACGTCTCATTATTTTACAAATATTTGTTTCCCTGATATGATAAGTATAAGCCAAACAACGCTGTTTAAATCCAATCAATTCTTTTACACCCATATCAAATTCGGCAAGGTATTTTGTTGGAATATCTTTTCGTGCATCTGCAGCAGACACTAATGCCTGATCAACTTTTCGGGCTGTTGCTTCGAAACGAAGTTGCGCATCTTCCAACATCCAGAAGTGCGGCTGGTCGGTTTCTACCGTACGCATAAAAGCTGCTCTGCGGTTCGACAGCCATGATGGTGTAACCCACGAAGCTCCTTTCAAAGTAGCAGCAGACAATAAGTGTTGTGGGTCGCTTCTACCAACTTCTCTGCTAAACCACGTAATATCCCAGGGATACATTTCAATTACTTCGGATGAATATTTCCAATACTGTTGAATTTTTTCTGAAGCATTTTTATACGGTTCGGCTAACAATTCAAGTGCTTTAACATCGGTGATTTCCGGTTTCTGAAAGAATATGGTTGCCATTCGAAGATTTGGATCTTCACGGTCAGGAATGTTTCCGTAATATTCTTTTATTCCGGCTAGTTTTCCGGCATTATTCATTGCCCGCAATGCTCTCAATGTAGTAAGTGGTGAAGGCAAATAAATATAAGGTTCAATTTCCTCAGTAGCTGTACCCAACCATACTTCACCTAAAACCGGTATTTTTCGTTCATTGGCAAGCGTCAGTACATTCCTAAACCAACGGTCGGCAGGTGTGGCAATTTGTACTTCGGTAATGCTCGAATGAATAGATAAACCTACAGAGTTAGCATCAAGTTTCTCGATGGCTGAATAAGTTTGACCTGCCGAAATCTCCCAGGGTTCCCACCAAAGTCGACCATCCGGATTCAGCTTTTTCCATGTTTGTGCTAAAACATTCACAAAATTGGAAACACGCTTATCCAACGGAACAGCACTGCACCTCTCGCATGGACCATCTTCGCTACACAACCAGGCATTTTGATCGTAAGTATACATCAATAAATCGTCGACACCCGGAAACTCTTTGTGAAAGATATCGATCAGTTTAATGTAACGTTTAATCGTTTGTGGATCAGAAATACATTGCGAAAGTGGCTCTACAGCAGGATAAACCACATAAGGAGCTCCAAAATGAAATATGGTTCGCATTCCGTATTTTTTACACATAGCAATTCGATGTTTCAATTCGGTGGCACGTTTTGCTATACGTTCTTTGCTGTGTAAATACCGTTTTGAGCCACCGTTATTCTGATTCAGGGTAGAATCGTTATCAACCGGCAATCGAAATTCAACAGGAACTGGAATCACATCTTCAAGATTCAACGCATTATCAGCCGGACGATATCCCCACGCAATATTAAGCTGCATGGTGTTGAAACCGAACTCTTTCATCAACTCCATATTCTTGTCGTTCCATTCCACATTGGGCGAAGAGGGTGCACCCAAAATACCAACTTTGTATTGTAGTGACTGGTTAGTATCTACTTGTTTACAAGAAGATAACAGTGCAATAAGCAATGAAAAATAAATAAGCTGTTTACTCATAATGCTAATTCAATTTTTGAAACTCAACAAATTTTTACAACTTCAATTCCTAATATCTGACCGAGCTTTTCAATTTTATCGGCAATGTGTCCCACTCCAATGGCGCAATGGTGTGCAGGGCCTTGTTTCGACCACTCATTCATAAAGCGCTTTGCACCAATTGGGAAACGATAACGACTATTTGTATTGCCAATTTCAAGTATTGGTCCTTCTATAGATTCACCCTCGGCAACCAATAAAAACACACCGTCTTTCCCTTCTACAACTGAAAGCAATGTTACTTTTCCGTGTTTCACCGTCATTTGTATGGATAATCCTTTACCCGGTTTTCCATGGTAGATTGGTAATGGAACTAATCGTACACGACCTTCGGCAATGGCAAAATGTGCGGGGCCATCGTGTCCAAGCATGACTACATCATCGTTGAAATCCATTAGGTAGAACTCCGAAAATGAACCTCCGGCACCAAATTCAGCCATGATTTTCATTGCTTGTGCATTTTTTACCTCGCATTCACCCGCTACTGGAATATTCTTTCCAGTAAGTAAAGTATTACCGGCAATCACCGAGGTGACGATATTTTCATAATCGTTACCCGATTCTCCTTCGTAATAATATGCCATCGAACCCAAATTATGATTTGCTACTAATTTGTCGAGTGCAATGGAAGTGCGTGCTGCGCGATCAATTTCATTCATTTCACATTCGGGAGCAATATCAAAAGCGACATTAAATTCTTTAATCTTTGCCTTTACTTCGTTTTCCGTAACGTCATCACGATATTTTTTAAGTTCACACATTTCAAGCATTTCAAAATGAGTTCCGAACACAGCTGATTGTTTGGTTACATCGGTATACACATCAAGCATACCACCGTAATAATGCCCCAAAATCCCCATGCGGTTGTTTCGTAAAGCGTTTGCAACTCGTGCAGCTTCCGTCCATGCTTCAATTTCACCCCAGGCATCCTCATCCTGAAGATATCCGGTTACAAAATCATACTGAATTCCTGAGCGATTAAATACGCTGGCAATTTCTGGAACCGAGCAGGCCTGACAATGTTCTAACCATAAACCGGTCATTTTGCCTCGGTCACCCAACTTATTAAACGCCTCGTAATCGAGTTGGGCAACGGGTTGTAAATTCAGAATTACAACAGGCACTTTCAGTTTTTGAGCCACCGGTAAAACGGTGGAAGAAAGTGCATAAGTGGAAACGTACAGAAACACAATTTCCACATCCTGTGCTTTCATATAGTCGGCGGCCTCGCGGGCTTTCACCGGATTATCCACCATACCGGCATCCGTTACTTCCACTCCAAATTCTGAAATGCGTTTTCTGATTTCTTCCTGATATATTTTCAAATGGTCGAGCAATCCATCAAATTGAGCCCAATAAGTGTCAAGTCCTATCCCAAATAATCCTACTTTAGTTTTCATTAGTCTTATGTTGTTTTTCAATTTTCAAATGTTGCGAATTTTCAACTTACTTTTTTTCGTATAATTTTCTATAATAATTCATTCTTCCTCTTAGCTTATCCAACATCTTTTTATTCGATGGATTTGCTATTAAATCAACAGTTTCGAATGGATCATTTTTAATATTAAAGAGTTGTTCTACTTGCTGGTTTTGGAAAAAAACATACTTCCATTCTTTTGTCCTGACAGCTTCTGATGGAATAATTGGTGTTACCGTTGAACCAAGACTTTTGGCAGTCCAGCTGTGTTCATAATACCAATCAGCTCTCCAGCTTGCTTTATTGTTCTCAATCAGCTTTCCAATATCCATTCCATGCATATCCCGTGGTGTTTTAATGCCTGCAAATGCGAGAAAAGTAGGCGCATAATCCACATTCAGCACCATTTCGTCAACTATTTTTCCACCGCTTTCTTTCTTAATGCGCGGGTCATAAATTATCAGGGGAACGCGCATAGACTCTTCGTAAGGCAGCCATTTACCCCAAAAACCATGTTCTCCCAAAAAAGCGCCATTATCTGAAGCAAATACGATAATGGTTTTATCCTCAATGCCTTGCTCTGCCAATATTTTTCGAAGTTTCCCAATGGCAATATCAATTCCAGTTACCAACCGATAATGCTTACGTATTTCATTCTCCAACAATCCTTTTGCACTCAGTAAATTTCTTGCATGGTTTGCAGCCATTGATTTTTGAAGAAATTCCGGCTGTGACAATGCATTTTGCAAATTCGCTGTAGGTGATATTGCAATAGAATCATCGGTATATAAATCTTTTACTTCAGTTGGATAATCAGACCACGGATCTTTTGGCGACCTGAACGAAACCTGCAAAAAGAAAGGTTTCTGCTTATCCCTCGATTCCAAAAAAGTTTTTACTTTTAATGGAACAACTTCGGTATCGGTATGCATTGGATTTTTCATGTTTTGATTTCCGGTTCGCGGAAGTGAAGCATCCCAGACATTACCTGTTACACACGTACACCTGATTTCTTTTTTATGTGCTGTTCCATCGTTGGTTACAAAATTGCAATCCTTTTCATGCCAGTAATTGCCATGCCAACGATCGCCTCCCCAATAATCAAATAAATTCATTCCATGTTGAAACCCATCTTCACCCACTCCAATGTCCCATTTGCCAATATATCCGGTATAATATCCGTTCTTTTTCAATAAAGCAGGGAAGGTATTTTCCCAACTCTCCGGTGTACAAATTGCCGGTAAATCATCCGCACCATTGGATCGCGAACGGGAATACATACCAGTTAGAATAACCGCCCGGCTTGCAGCCGATACCGAGAAAGTGACGAAGGAGTTTATAAACTTTATTCCCTCCTGCGCCAATCGGTCAATTTCGGGTGTTTTCACTGTTCTGTTTCCAAAACAGCCCTGCGAATCCCAACGCTGATCGTCGCTCAACAAAAACAAAATGTTAGGTTGTGATCTCTTTTCAGCATTCACCAATGCTGAAAAGAACAATGCCGAAACTGGAATAAGAAACCTGTTCATCTGTTTGTTATTAGCCAACTACCTGTATTTCAACTTTATCATGGGGCAATCCATTTACTCCAGTTTGGTTCAGCTTCAGACTTATAAGTAAGCGGATTGAAATTTTTCTCCAGCCACGTTTTTGGATTTTTATTAAAGTCTTCCAGTTTTACAGCTGCCATTTTGTAACCATTATTTACATCGAGTTCCAACAGTCGTTTAATTCTGGTACACACTTTTTCGAACTGCGCTTTATCATAAAGGACTGTCCGGGCATCCTGAGCGGCAATTGTTAGTGCATAATGAATGCCTTTACCCCGCAATGAACGAGCTGTGTGTTGCACAAAATCACGTTGTTTCGTAATATTTTCAACCTTACTTTCGTTTTGAGCAATGGCCTGATTGAAGTATTCAACCGCTTTGAAATTAAGTTGAGCAGCATCTTCTAACCGCAAACCGGTATCTTCAAAAATCCATGGATGAGCTGTTTTTGAGTCAGTCAGCATAAAATTTGCCCTACGGTTCGACTCCCAGATAGGCGTATCCCATGTTCCGTTAATAATCTTTACAAAATCCCAACTGTGCTCACCATTCTCTCCTTTATCCAACCCCATTGGACCAATCAGATAAGTTACATCCCACGGAAATGCTTCCACTGCCTGGGCCACATATTCCCATGCTTTTATCATGATTGGAGACGTTTTTTTGCCATAGGGTGCTGCAATTTGGTTCAACAATTCATCCACCGTCGCATTTGGGTTTTTCATCCAGGCACGAAGCATGGCATAATTCACAGAATAGGTTGAAGGAGCAAAACCATAATATTCTTTTACACCTACCACACCGGTAATTTCTTTCCAGCCGGCCATTTGCTCGTAAATCAACCGTGGAAAATAATCATCGATTTGATACAATCCTTTGTAAAGCGTATGATCAAACTCACCCACTACAGGAATATTTCGCTCGTATGCGTTTTGCACCAACCGTTTTACACCTAAATCTGATTTTAATGAGCCATCGTTAAAAGGATACACTTCGTTGCTGGTCGAAGAATTCAGCATTAAACCAAAACCATCGGCATCAATTTTTTTCACTATATCAATTGTTTGTCCTTTGGAGAGTTCCCATGGTTTCCACCAAAGCATCGTTTTTACTCCCGGACGGGATTCTTGCATGGCTTTTTTCAGCATATTGATAAAATTAGGCAAACGTTCGCTGATAGGAATACCTGAACAACGCGGACAAGGGCCAAACTCACTGCAAATCCATGCTTGTTGGTCGTAAGTGTAAATCAACACATCGTTAACCTCTGGAAAAGTGGCCATGAACATTTTCATCATTTGAACGTATTTCTGCTGAACTTCAGGGTCGGAAATACAAGCTGGCTTAACCGGATTAGCGTTCAAAACGCGTGGGATACCAAAGTGTGCTAAGGTTTTAAATCCATGTTTTTTACATTGAGCAATTCGGAATTTCCATTTTTCAATCTGCACTTTATCGTCCAAATCTTCGAGATTGATTACTTCGTTATCGGGTTTTCCTCCCCATGCTATGCTCAACTGGAGCATATTTACGCCCAGTTCTTTTAAATCTGTCAGTTGTTTGTCGTCCCATTTAATATCTTCGATAACCGAAGGACTACCTACAATACCTACAAAATAATCGAATCCTGCTCGACCGTTTTTCGAAGGGTCAGTTTTCTTCTGTGCAATAATCAGCTGGGTTAACGACAATAAAATAGCCGTTGATAATAAAATTGTTTTTCTCATTTCGAATAATCTTTTGTTGGCATTAGCCATATTTTATGAATAATTTATTTTACAAGCAGAATGTGTTTCACAGTGTGATTTTTATTAATACTCAAAGACACGATATAAATTCCTGAACTTAACTGACTTATTGAATATGTATTTGTTTTGCCCTGTCGTGACATTAAGAGTTCTCCTTTTAAAGAATAAATCTGAACTTCATTTACATTTTCACCATTTACAACGTTTAACAAACCGATAGAATTCGGATTTGGATAGATTTTATATTTCATCGCATCAGTATCGGTAGTGATAGTATGAATTGACGATATAATCTTTGATGGCGTGAAATTGTAAACAAGTATCTTTGTTTCGTTGGGTTGAAGCGAAACACTATTTACAATACAACCGTTTTTTAGATCCGATAATGACAATCCATCTACATCAAGCATTCGGGGAATCTTTATGCATACTTCTCTGCTTACTGACTGTTTCGAACAGTTTTTTAGTTCAACTTTTACGCTTTGAATATCACGGGTGGCAGTAATTTTCAGAGCACCATTTGCCATTAAGCTGTCAAATCCTATCTTACGATATTCCCAACTGTCTGGTATTGCCGGGAATACATCTAATTTCTGTTCATTATCAGGGTCTAGCAACATTTGTGTCAGGTTGCAGATATAGGTTCCATGCGCCCCTATTTCGGGAGTCAAAAACAACTGCCCTTTCGATTCTGTAAAACAGGTTTCATCGTACAAAATATCGGTACGCTGGTATTTTTGTAACCACGATAAAGCATCATTTCCCAGTCCGAGTTTGGCAGCTACAACACCCATAGTACCATTATTGAAGACATAATCGCCGGTAGTAGTTTTTGTAGAGTTGATATAACTTGGCAATACCTTGGTGTCATGTTTATCTACAACATTGTGAAACCAAACATGAGTCAACCAGGTAGCATCGCCGACACCTTCCTGACTGGAAGCTCCTGCACCTCCGGCAATAAGCGTATCGCCAAATAATGTCGATTGAGGAATAAGTATTTTTCCATTATAAACACTCCATGCTGCATCAGCAATTCCACGCTTTGTACATTGGTTATATCCGTAAAGTATCGAAGCTTGCTGAACGGTATTTGGCATATTTTTACATTGATAGGTTTTTCCATTATAGGTCAAATCCTGCAACGACACATAGGTGGTTGATTTCAGAATATCAAATGCTTTATCCTTAAAAGTATCATCGTTACTATAATCAAGGTACGAAAGTGCCATTAGTGAGGCATTTGCACCCGGATAATTCTGATTCAAATTTGCTCCTTCACTCACTGTTGGTTGCACTCCAAGTGCTCCATCGTAACCCATTAATGTAGTGTAAATGGCACCATTATCGTACTTTCGGGTTACATCATGGTGCGTAATTCCATTTACTGCATTTGATTTGGCTTTAGGTAATACGCTGTATGTCCAGTCAGCAATGTTTTTAGATTCACTAATATGACCGGTGTAAAGTAAAGCTAACTGACTAAGAACCAAATCATATTCGGGACAAACTGCTCCAGCAAAACTTTCAATATCTGTAGAATTACATCCTGGGGGAATTTTGGTGTTTCCAAAGTAAACGCCATGATAATATAGCGATTGCATATACAATTTCTGAACTGTTTCATCGGGTATTGAAATTCTTGAACGATTGAAATAGTTAGTCCACCACGTTGCCGTTTCCTGACGTAGCGTTTCATATCCCTTTTGTTTTGCAGTATAAGCTGCATTCCAAGCATGATCCCAAGTAACTGTTGGAGTAAGCGGATTAAATGAAGAAGCCGGTGCAATATAGTAAGTTACAATGCCGTTCGGATCAATTGTACTTACAATCTGATTATCTGTACTAAAGGTTACTGTGGACGCACTCTCTACCGCAACTGCCAAAGAAGCTGTACTTGTATTGGGTCGTGTTGTAGTTACCACAGTTCCTTTAGTGCTGTTTTGTTCACGTGAAGTGGCTGAACCGGTAAATGGATCGTGCGCCACATTATAAATTCCGGCATTATTGTAAATTCGCACATCCTGCTCTACTGC
>CAZTDH010000061.1:0-10575 GCA_964612615.1 uncultured Paludibacter sp.
CATAATCCTGGTCATTCCCGGTCAACACTTTATCTACGTATGGAATAGCTCCCCAGAATTTCATTATTTCACAATGGAAATACGCCCTAAAGAACAATGCTTGTCCTTTCAGCAGGTTTTTTTCGGTTTGAGTAGCACCGGTCATATTGTCAACATTTTTCAATACCATATTAGCAACACGTATTGCCGTCCATCCCTGCCAGATACCAGGTCCGTCTTTTAAAAAGCCAGTACCTGCTTGATTAAGAGTTCCATTAGGTCTTGAGTAAACACCGACTGAGTAGAGATTCAGTGCACCTATATCCCATTGGTAACAGGTCATACCTACATTTGTACTAAGATATTCGTCACCTTGTAAAAAATTACATGCATCATTTTGATTTCCAACAGCAGCATTATTTACAACGTATTGGTAACATTGTTCCAAATAACCCTGTGCATGAATAAAATCTTTAAAAACAGTTTCTTCGGTAAGTAACGCTTGTGGAGATTCATCAAGATAAGAAACACAAGACGTAATTGGAAGTAAAAGCGATATAAGCAAATATATAATTATACTCTTTTTCATATTTGTATTATTTTAAAAATCAAGATTAAAACCTACATTATATCTTTTTAGCATAGGATAATCACCTCTAACGTTTGTGTTTCCATTGTTATAATCACGGTCATCAGCCATTTTAGACCAGAGGTATAGGTCATTTCCATTTACAAATATTTTAAGCCCTTGTAATCCTAAATATTTACAGGTTTTCTTATCTAATCTATAGGCAATTTCAGCCATTTTTAATCGAACCATTGATCCATCAATTAAATTTCTGTTAGGATCAGTAGCACCAGGATTCAGAGACCATGATGCCAAAGTTTGAGTCCCGTTAGGATTATTAACTGACCAATAATTTCCTGTTGCAGCAAAGAAAATATGCGTCTGTATAGCGAAATCATTCAATGTGTAATTTCTGGTGGTATTACTTTGCCCATAAAATTGTACAGATATGCTTAATCCTTTATATCCTCCTCCAATAGTCCATGACCATGTTTTCTCTGGGCGATTGGGATAACCATAAGCTGTATTATCATACGTTCCATTATAATTTCCATCGCCATTGAAGTCAATCAAATCATAATAACCGGGTCTTTTTTGTGCATTGTTTGCCGAAAGAGGAGTTGACATGTAAATATCATCCCAATTTTGCATAATTTTACCAGTTATGGCTGAATGCGTCTGACCAATTGGGTAACCTGCCTGTTGTTGATAAACAGGTGTCAATAAAGGATCTTCTCTGTATAAAATGATGTCTTTTGCATAAGTAAAGTTAAAATCTGAAAATAGACTGAAATCTTTGTTGAATTTATGATTAAATCCTAAAACTACCTCATACCCGTTCACATCTACTTTTCCTAAATTTGCGCCTGGGGCTTTGGCACCAAACCAATCCGGTAAACTTCTGTTTGCAGATGCAATATAAATATCCCTCCGATTTTCTCCAAAATAATCAACTTCCGCCTTGAACTCACCATTTAAAACAGATATTTCTAACCCTAAATCTTTTTTTGTAGATGTTTCCCAGTGTATATCTGGGTTTCCTAACAGAACTTCCTGTTGATACAAATAAGGAGACTGTCCAGTTGTACCATTATTAGAATACATTCCCGGATTAACTATATATGCTCCATAAGTTAATGATTGCCATTGAGTCTGATTTAACCATCGTGGAATATTATTTCCACCATCATCACCCACCAGCCCATATGAACCTCTGACTTTAAGTTTATCTAGCCATTCGAATCCTTTCATAAACGGTTCATTTGAAATCATCCAACCCATAGCTACTGAAGGGAAAAGCTGGAACCTATAACCAGGACCAAATTTTTCTGAACCGTTGTAAGCCCCATTCATTTCTATGAAGTAGGTTTTGTTATAATTGTAAGTCACCCTTCCTACCCAGTCCTCGGAGTAATGAGGAAATTCACTACCTGTAGCATATTCCTCTCGTTTGAACAAAAATAACCCCGTTACATTATGTTTTCCAAATGAATGGTCATAATTCAATGAAAGCTGGTAATCAATTCGTCTAAACATTTTATTGGGATTCATAATTAAACTATCCATCGACCAGGGTTGAACTATATAACTATATCCACTCGTTGTCGTAGGATATATAAATATTCTACTCGTACCATCATTGACATAATAACTTTGGATATTATTACCTGTAGTTCCCGGTTCGGAGATAGTTTGTGTTCCAACCATTTTATTGTCAAACGAGAATCTGCCTTTTGCCGAAAGTCCTTTAGTAATAAAATCTAATTTCTGATTGAGCAAAAAATCTGTGGTTAAGTCAAAGGTATGATTAGTAGTCAGACCATCAGAAGTATAGAGCATTAGTGTATTTGCTGTACCAAGATCATTTGTTGGCGAACTACCATATGAACCATCACTATAGCGAGGATAATAAAGGTCAGGAGCTAAATTATACAAACTTAGAAAAAGTTTTTCCGGCAGGGTTGGTACTGTATTCTGAATACCATAAGAGCCCGATACATTAACAGAAAGTGTGGTTGATTTCGTGATATTAAAATCCAAATTACTACGGTAATTAAAACGTTTGTAATTCATAGTACCGGTGTATCCTTTACCTGTATTAAAATTTTTTGTTATATCGCCTTCCTCATCATATGCAATGTTACAAAAGTATTTGGCAAAATCAGAACCACCACTGACAGAAGCATTTAGTCTATAGTCATTTCCGAAATCTTTATACATATATTTCTGCCAGTCAACATTAGGATATATTTCCTGTGCTGATTGAGTTGTTTGATTACGGTATTTATTAGCAACTTGAACTGGGGTATAAGCACTCCATGCAGACTCGTTATACATTAATTCACGTCCGATGGCTTCATTCGACACCATCATAGCATCATACGAATCTAATTTCTGTGGAACTTTGGAAATTGATTTATAAGATGTATTAGCAGATACACTAAATTGTGCTTTACCTGCTTTCCCTCGCTTAGTTGTTAATAAAACAACTCCATTAGCTCCTTTTACGCCATAAACAGCAGTTGCAGAGGCATCCTTCAACACTGTCAAATCCTCAATTTCATTCATATCGATACTGTTCATATCCCGCTCTATACCATCCACCAATATGAGTGGGCCGGTAGCATTCCAGGAGCTTTGACCGCGAATAAAAATTTCCATTGCATTTGATCCAGGTTGTCCATTGGTATATAAAGCAGTAACACCGGGTAATTTTCCTTGCAATGCTTGACCAACTGTTGAAACCCCACCTGATTGCATCAAAACATCTCCTTTAACTTGAGAAATTGCACCTACTACGCTCTCTTTTTTCTGAGTTCCATAGCCAACCACAACAACTTCATCCAAAGATTTTTTATTTTCTTTTAAAACAATAATCAAATTTGATTGACCATCCGTTTTTACTTCTTTTGAATCATATCCGATGTATGATATAAAAAGTACTGTTTCATTGGAAACCGATAATGAGAATTTACCTGAATTTTCTGTAATAGTTCCATTTTGTGATTTCCCCTTTTCTACAATACTTGCTCCAATAAGTGGTTCCCCTTCAGTGCCCCTTATTATCCCTGTTATTGTATGTTTATTTATATTTTTTTGCGCCATAACAGCTATAGTGCAAACTGAAAATAAACAAAAAACAATCGTTAATAATGTTCTTGCTAGTTTTAACTTCATATATTTTAATATTGTGTTTTTTGACAGTTATAAATATTTTTAAGGTTAACTTCCGTTGTTGTTAAATTTAAAATTAATCTGATTTTATACCCCAAGATTTATTTGGTTTGTTTGACATAACTAATTCCAAAATACCACCATCCATCAATTCTTTGTGGGTGAAAAATGGAGAGTCTATCTCTTTACCATTAAAAAATGCTTTCTGTATGTATTTATTTATTACACTAGCATCCTTTGCAATTACTGTAAATGTTTTGTTATTTGAAAGTTTAATAGATGATTTTTCAAAAAGTGGACTACCTATAGTGTAAATTGGCAAACCCGGTGTTACAGGGTAAAAACCTAATGACGAGAATACAACAAATGCTGACATACCACCACCATCTTCGTCACCTGGAATGCCAAAGATATTATCTTTAAACCAAACATCGAGCAAAAAGCGGATACGCTTTTGTGTTTTCCATGGAGCGCCAAAATAATTGTATAAATAAGGTATGTGAAACGAGGGCTCGTTACCCATTATGAACTGTCCAACCTGTCCTGTTGCATCAGGGGCATTTGCCAAGTATACTTCTTTTTTAATGTCCAAAGGTTCGCGGAAAAGTTGGTCCAATCTTTCTTCTGCAGCTTTTTTCCCACCCAATAATGCGATAAGTCCATCAATATCCTGCTGAACAAACCATGCATAAGTCCAACCGTTATTTTCATCGTAGAAATCACGAAATCCGGGGCATCCATCCAGTTTTGGATTAATCATGATCCATTCGCCTTTTTTATCTTTAGGCATAAACAGTCGCATACCTGGATGCCAAAGTTTTTTATAGTTATAAGCAACTTCTGAGAATTTCATATAATCATCCTGTTTATTCAATTCTTTTGCTAATTGTGCAAACGACCATGCATCGAAACTCATACCGAGTGTAACTGCTACCGACTGGCGTTTTTCCCAGTCATCAACCAAAGGCTCTGTTTCTGTTTCACCTGGACGAAGTGCAGGCAAGAAACCCTGTTTTTGATAGAAATCATCGAGTCCTACTTTCGGTGTACCTTGTCTCCACGGCAAGATTGTCGCTTCTGTAAGGTTTTTCTTCAGTCCTTCATATGCCTTATTCATATCAAATCCTGAAATACCCTTACGATATGCATCAATAAACAACGAAGTAGAGTGATAGGCATTCATACACATTTGGTTACCCAGAGTTTCGGGGAAAGTAGGCATCCAGCCACTTTGCTCATACATCTGGACATAAGAGTTTAGTTCATCACTTTCCATTACAGGATTTAAAATAGAGTTCAATGGATGTTTTGCCAAATAAGTATCCCAAATCCAGTCGTCGACAAAGAAAGGACGGTTACTTTTATGAACTTTGCCATCATATCCGCTATAATATTGACCATATTCGTTAATGTCAATCATACGTTCGTAAGTGCGATATAACGAAGTATAAAATGATCTTTTCTGAGCGTCCGTTCCACCTGTAACCTGAATTTGATTTATCACCTTATCCCAAGCTAACTTACCATTGGTAACAGTATTTTCAAAATTCTGATTGCCAATTTCGATAGCAAAATTTCTCTTTGCTTGATCAAAACTAATGTATGAAATAGCATATTTTATTAAAAGTGTTTCTTTTTTTTGTGAAGTTGAAGAAATTGAAAGTCTTGCATTAGACGTGTTTATCTGCAGATTTTTTGTAGGTTTACCTTCTGCATCTGTAATTTCTCCATAGCAATATGCTGTCATAATACGGGTTACCGGTGAAGTCCCTTTTGTAATATAGGTGTACCTTTCAGCTATTGTAAATCCATTTTCACCCAATGCATTTGCCTTCATATTTTCAGTTCCCGAAAACATAATATTTTTCTTTTCTGAAGCTGGAAAATCAATTTTATATATGCCACACTTTTTTGCGGGTGTAAAACTTACTGTAATATCATCATCAACTAAATAGGTCGAATAAAGCCAAGGGCGAACCACTTCCAAATCATGATCAATTGTCATTTTACGATTCCATGATTTTGCATCAATTTCTCCCAACGAAACTTTTAGCAACATAACTCCTTGAGTACGATGTGACTCAACCTGAAGCGGCCAGGCGGTTACCTGATCGGCGATATAATCAGGTTTAATCGGAAACATTCTGACCATTTGATTTGGTAAACTGAATGTGGGGAAGGTTGGAACAAGTAATTGTGATACATTTCCAATTTTTGGATCAACGTATTTTGTAAAGTCTTCTTGTCCTACAACTACTGTAAATGAAGATAATGATAAAGTTACAGTCAGTAGGATGTTTAATAATCTTTTCATTAATTGAATTTGTATTGATGAATTTTATATTTATATGTTCAAAGATACTGGCACACACTTAATGAAAGATTAATGAAAGATTAATTTCAATACAGAATTGGTAAATTATCAAAGAATTTTCTCATTTCTACAAATAATAACATATATTTTGGTTTTAGCTATTAAAGACTTTATTCCAATTTATAAACTTGAAACAAATTAATTCAAAGTACCCCTTAATATTATTTTGAAATATTTATAAATTCATTTTCATTTTAAAATTACTTAATACCCCATTCTTTATTTGGAGTATTAGCCATTATCAATTCCAATTTTCCACCCTGCATTAATTGTTGATGTGTAAAAAATGGCGTATTTATCTCTTTTCCATTGAAATAGGCTTTCTGAATGTATTTATTTTCAGCAGTTGCACCTTTGGCAATAACCGTAAATGTTTTATTATTTGGCAATTTAATGCTTGATTTTTTAAAAACCGGACTAACAATACTATAAACAGGTAATCCGGGGGTAACGGGATAAAAACCCAGCGACGAAAACACCACAAAAGCCGACATTCCACCTCCATCTTCATCACCGGGCATTCCAAAGATATTATCCTTAAACCAAACATCCAACAAAAATCGAATTCGTTTTTGTGCCTTCCATGGAGCACCCACAAAATTATAGAGGTACGGAATATGAAACGATGGTTCATTCCCCATCGAAAACTGACCTACAAGTCCTGTTGAATTTCCACCATCTACATAAAATTCGCTACGTCGTATATCCAACGATTCTCGGAAAAGTTGATCTAACCGTTCTTCAGTGGCTTTTTTTCCACCCAAAAGAGCCGTCAATCCTTCCATATCGTGCTGCACTTGCCAAGCATACGTCCAACCGTTATTTTCATCGTAATACTCCCGAAATCCTTTGCCCCCATCCAATTTCGGATTAATCATAATCCATTCGCCCTTACTATCTTTGGGCATAAAAAGGCGCATTTCGGGATGCCACAATTTCTTGTAATTTTGAGCTATTTCCGAAAACTTTTTATAATCGTCTGGCTTGTTCAGTTCTTTGGCCAACTGCGCTAATGCCCATGCATCATAACTCATCCCGAGACTCACGGCCACTGGCTGACGTTTTTCAAATCCATCAACCAGCGGTTCTGTTTCAACTTCACCTGAGCGAAGTGCGGGAAAATAGCCATTAGTATGATAAAAATCATCAAGCCCGACTTTTGGTCTTCCTTGTCGCCAGGGGATTAAAGTTCCTTCGGTTAGGTTCTTTTTTACACCTTCGAATGCTTTGTTTACATCAAAGCCTCTAATATCTTTGCGGTAAGCATCGATAAAAATGGCTGATGAGTGATATCCGTTCATACACAAATGATTACCCAGAACTTCGGGAAAAGTAGGCATCCAACCGCTTTGTTCATACATGGTTACATATGAATTCAGCACATCACTTTCCATCGCAGGATTCAAAATTGTATTGAGTGGATGTTTAGCCAAATAAGTATCCCAAATCCAGTCGTCGATGTAAAATGGTCGATTACTTTGATGAATTTTTCCATCGTAACCACTGAAATATTGCCCATATTCGTTAATGTCAATCATACGCTCGTAAGTGCGGTAAAGTGATGTGTAAAATGAGCGTTTCTGCGCTTCAGTTCCACCTTTCACCTGAATTTGATTGATCACTTTGTCCCAAACTTTTTTTCCGTTGGCAATGGTTTTTTCAAAAGTCATGTCGGCTATTTCTTTCGAAAAATTGATTTTTGCTTGTTCGGCGCTTATATACGATATGGAATATTTTACAATAACTGATTTCGCAGATTTATCGGCAATTGTCATTACCATTTTACCTTTCGAAGTTGTCAATTTCAGACCATTAATAGGTTTTCCATCAGCGTCTGAAATTTCTCCATAGCAAAACACATTCATTGTTTTTGTTTCAGGAGAAATACCTTTTTTCTGGTAGTTGTACTTTTCTTCAATTGCAAATGTATTTTCCGTTGCAAATGTCAGCTGCATATTTTCGGTTCCTGATATCAGAATATGCTGTTGGTTCGCTTCCGGGAAATCAACTTTATAAACTGCACATTTACTGGCTGGAGCAAAACTTACTTTGATATTGTCGTCGACCAGATAGGTAGAATAATGCCACGGTCTAACAATTTCACGGTCGTGATCGATGGTCATTTTCTGCGTCCACGATTTGTTGGTTATTTCGCCCAACGAAACTTTCATGCGTAAAATGCCCGCCTCGCGATGTGACATAACCTGGAGTGGCCATCCTGTAATCTGATCGGCAATATAATCTGTCTTGATGGGAAACATCCGCAGCATTTGGTTGGGCAAACTAAATGTTGGGTAAGTGGGAACTAACAAAGTGGAAACATTGCCAATGCGCGGGTCGACGAATTTTGTAAAATCCTGTTGTGCGAATGTTACACTAATTGAAATGCTAAGAAGTAGTAGTGATAGAAAAATATACTTTTTGCTCATAAGTGGTATGTGTATTTCTTCATTTCAAATTTTCAAATCTCTTTGTGAAATCCTCATCCCTGTACAAATCCTCAAAAGGCGATTGTAATGCACTTGCATTGCCTTCATCACCCACATTCATGGCCACTATACGCACAAAGCGAGAGTTTGGCAATGTAATGTTGGTCGCTCCGTCAGGTATCTCGATACGATAAGCAAAAAGATAACTATATTCGTACAGAGCATCGCCGGCTGGCAAATGATGATGCGAAGCTGCCCACGCAATACGTTGATTACGAACAAATGCAGGATGTATCGTTTTCAACTTATTGCGCATGGAATACGATAATTCGGCTACGAATCCTTCAAATTCGCGATTATCCCACGAACCCATATAGCCCGTCCAACCGCCAATGGTAAGTGGAAAATCTTTACCGCCAGATTTAAAAACTACATATGTATCCACGTCGGCAGCAGCAAGTATATGTAACACTTTTGTTTCTTTTGGCAATTCGATGGTTTGTCCTAGACAAGCAACTGCATTGTACTGGCCAACTTTACGTGGGCCAATAGAGAATGTTATATTTCCCATTTGAACAGTATCTTCAATCATTTCGGCTGGATAAGTTCCGCCTTTGCCATCCATAGTTCCACGATGACCTTCGTTTCGTGGATTCCGATCATTATAACCATCTTCTCTGGACGAGTTATAACTAAAAATATCGGTATCGTACTTTAATGGCAATAGTTGGGTAGGTATAAACTCTGATTTTGTATCTAATAATTTCAAGCGAATTGTTTTTAGCTCATAAGGTTCAAAATTCAGACTAAGCATTCCTTTCATTACAATCAAATTGGTGTTTAAAGGTCGCTCAACGCCATCGAGCACATCGGCGGCAATAATTGGCAATGCAGCTGTAAGTTTTACATTTTTGCATGCTTGACCATTCAATTCTTGCAAACGTACAATAATTCCCGAACCATCTTCAGCCATTTTTAAGGCTTGTATGTTTACCTGATCGTTACTAATTTTCATGAATGAGAATGAACTTCCATTTCCTATATGTTTAGGAACTTCAAATGCAGCAGGACGTTGCTCAAAACGAATGGACTCCCATTGAGTTTTGGCTTGTCGCCAGTCAGCTTTGTGACTTGAAATTGCATACGAAAACTGATGCCGACCCCAATCCTGCCACCGCATTTCGCTCATAGTGCCATCGTCGAGCACTTCTTGTACGCTTTCTTTGGTGTTAGGTGTGTGTAGCAAGGTTAAACGGATAGTATTATCATCCACTTTATCGCTACCGTATTTGGCTTCCGAAAGGATAGATACTCCAAAATCTCCCGACTTATCAGTAAAATCGAACCATGAATGATGCGAAACTTCATACTGTTTTTCGGTTCTGTTTCCACGTTTAATGGTGCCCAAACCCAAATTATAGGTTGCTCCTGGCGAATTTGCTGTTAAATGAAATGCCGCTTTTAGCAATGTTCCCCGACTTTTCCAATCTATCTGGTTTACAGTTTCCACCCGGTCACCATCGACTCCAGCCGAAAGCCGGATGCGTTGTGTGATTTTTGAGCCTTCGTTCTCGCGAACAATTTCAATAGCAATGCGAACCGGACCATTTTCGATTATCTTAATCGAAACGGGGTTTGTGGCTACGCTTCGGGCTGGTTTTATAATGTCTTTCCAGTAAATGCGCCATGCCGGTTTTGTGTCAGGGAAGTCTTCGCCAAATTCAAGCTGAATAGGTTTCTCTAGGATTTCTTTTGCAATTCGTTTGTCATAAATACTCGAAATATCACCGTTCTTATCGATTTTTACTTTGTAGCTTTTGTTTTCTAAATAATCGTTTTTTACCACCAAATCCCCATTTTTGATTTGTGATTTTGCTTCACGAAGCGAATAAACAACCGCACCTACAGAAGGAAGATCAGTTTGAAAAAGGATACGACGTATGCCATCAAATCCGGTTGTAATTTGCGAGGGAACTTCTATGCCTTTATTGTCGAATACAGCAATAGATTCGGCTTTTTCTAAAGCATTGGGTATAAATGCCTCCACATTA
>CAZTDH010000062.1:0-1290 GCA_964612615.1 uncultured Paludibacter sp.
ACTGCTAAGTTGTTTATCAAGTCAAAGATACAATTTTCTGAAAGCAAATCACAACCGGAATTGATACATGATGCACAAAGATATGTTGTTTATCAAGTCAAAGATACAATTTTCTGAAAGCAAATCACAACAATTACCTGCATCTAAGTAGAAACCCCTCTGTTGTTTATCAAGTCAAAGATACAATTTTCTGAAAGCAAATCACAACAGTTACCTGCATCTAAGTAGAAACCCCTCTGTTGTTTATCAAGTCAAAGATACAATTTTCTGAAAGCAAATCACAACAAAACCGTATGTTCAGCCGAAAATGTAAGAGTTGTTTATCAAGTCAAAGATACAATTTTCTGAAAGCAAATCACAACTCTTTGTTCTAAGCAGCTGTAAACCGATACGTTGTTTATCAAGTCAAAGATACAATTTTCTGAAAGCAAATCACAACAAATCGGACTCTCTGCATTTCTGAATGGGTGTTGTTTATCAAGTCAAAGATACAATTTTCTGAAAGCAAATCACAACAAATTTATTTTCAAAAATAATTAATAATTAGTTGTTTATCAAGTCAAAGATACAATTTTCTGAAAGCAAATCACAACTACTGAACGTTAATGTAACGAATTTCCCAGTTGTTTATCAAGTCAAAGATACAATTTTCTGAAAGCAAATCACAACATAATCTTACCTGCCACTCTCTTTTTTTTGTTGTTTATCAAGTCAAAGATACAATTTTCTGAAAGCAAATCACAACGAATCCGGCCAGATATGATATTTTAGTTCGTTGTTTATCAAGTCAAAGATACAATTTTCTGAAAGCAAATCACAACAATTATTTCACCACTTTCATCAATAGTATGTTGTTTATCAAGTCAAAGATACAATTTTCTGAAAGCAAATCACAACTTAAAGGGTCAGGGGTATAACGTCTATTCAGTTGTTTATCAAGTCAAAGATACAATTTTCTGAAAGCAAATCACAACACGGACCGTCATCCGGTAACCGGCTGAAACGTTGTTTATCAAGTCAAAGATACAATTTTCTGAAAGCAAATCACAACAAGCATCGACAATTCCACCTGCACCTGAAGGTTGTTTATCAAGTCAAAGATACAATTTTCTGAAAGCAAATCACAACCATATCCGGTCTGAAAAAATTCGCGCACCCGTTGTTTATCAAGTCAAAGATACAATTTTCTGAAAGCAAATCACAACGGAATTTGGATGGATTAAAAGTAGACATACGTTGTTTATCAAGTCAAAGATACAATTTTCTGAAAGCAAATCACAACAATATCCT
>CAZTDH010000062.1:1390-10314 GCA_964612615.1 uncultured Paludibacter sp.
GACTGAGTTGTTTATCAAGTCAAAGATACAATTTTCTGAAAGCAAATCACAACAATATCCTCAGTTGAATTATCAAGGACTGAGTTGTTTATCAAGTCAAAGATACAATTTTCTGAAAGCAAATCACAACAACCAGCTTACATTGCTGAACAGCTCTCTGGTTGTTTATCAAGTCAAAGATACAATTTTCTGAAAGCAAATCACAACAAAATGACAAACGAAGAAAAAGCAAAAATGGTTGTTTATCAAGTCAAAGATACAATTTTCTGAAAGCAAATCACAACCTAAATAAGGTCGTAAATTGTCGTTTGAGCGTTGTTTATCAAGTCAAAGATACAATTTTCTGAAAGCAAATCACAACTGAATCCATCAATAGTTATTATTTGCTCAGGTTGTTTATCAAGTCAAAGATACAATTTTCTGAAAGCAAATCACAACGATGTTTTGGTTCCACTCATTTCAACTTATGTTGTTTATCAAGTCAAAGATACAATTTTCTGAAAGCAAATCACAACCAAATATCCCGAAGTAACGAACACGGCTTGGTTGTTTATCAAGTCAAAGATACAATTTTCTGAAAGCAAATCACAACAAGTTTGATCACACGATCCTTTGACTTGATGTTGTTTATCAAGTCAAAGATACAATTTTCTGAAAGCAAATCACAACAGTTCTAGCGCCTGAATATCAAGAAGATTGTTGTTTATCAAGTCAAAGATACAATTTTATAATTGAAAATCGACATTATCAAAGAAAATCACATATTATCAAAGGATTTTTAAATCATTCAAAAAAAAATGAATGATTCGCTTCTTTTTTTATTTTAAATTGTTAGCAGATTTAAATTAATTTCTTATTTTTGCACTTCCAAACAATTAACTTACAAAACCAGTCTGAAGTTTACGAAGACATAGAGCTAATCCACTATGCAAGAAAGAATCAATCATTTTTTGAACCATCAGTTTCCCATTTTTCAATGGACAGAAAAGGGAAGATTCTATTATTTCATAATGATTCTAATTTTTGTTGGATTTGCTAATGTTACACAACCATTTGGATTTGTCAACTGGGTGGAATACCACCGGTCGCTGGTATTGACATGCTACATCTTTCTGTTTTTTGGAATGTACCCCATGCTGCATTACCTGCTAAGGTCACTCAATCGCCGATATTTTAGTGCGAGAATCTGGACACGGAAAAAAGAATTTCGGGTTTTTTTGTTCTTTTTCCCCGGAATAACCTGCTTAAGTTGTCTGTATGCCTACTTTACAGTGCCGGGACTTAAACTGACGCCGGATATTTTGTGGGATATTTTGCTTTACAACGGTACCCTGAGTTTAATGTCTGTACCTACCTTTGGGTTTTATGTTGATAAAAAACTGATGCCAGCACGACCAATACAACTTTTCGCATATACCCATCCTGTAGTACCAAAAGAGCCTATTGTTACTACAAAGCCATTTGAGTTCACTCCGACTATAGAACCGATAGAACTTACCCAAGCCATCGAAGCCACCCTACCCGGCAAACCGAAAGAAAAAACTAAATCAAGGTCGCAATTCACAGAGGAGAAAGCCCTGAAAATTCTACAACAACTGAATGAATTGATGGAAACCGAACAACTCTACTTATCGGTCAAATGCAAGTTAGAATATGTTGCTGTACATTCAGGTATTCCAAAGCATCGTATTTCGGAGGTTATTAATAACTTATCTGATAAAAACTTTCCCGATTTTATAAACGAATACCGCTGCAAACATGCCTGTGGGTTGTTAGAAGATAATATTCCCCAGCGTTTAACCATTGAAGCTATAGGTGAGCAGTGCGGTTTTCAAAACAGAGTAAGTTTTCACAAAGCATTCAAAAAGATATACGGAATGAGCCCTTCGGATTATCAGGATAAAGTGATTCGGGGATAAATATTAGAATGTGATCCAAAGCCAATATGACCCCCAAACCCCCAATTGGGAGCTCAAAAGTGAGAACAAGATGTTTTATGTAAATAATAGGTTTAATAATTCAGAGAATGAGTCTTTACCCATCCTGAAAAAATACCTCGAACAAATAGAAAGTTCCACGGTACTTTATGAAAATACCACGGTATTTTGAAAAAGTTCCTCGAACAAAAAAGAAAATACCTCGAACAAAATATTTTTGTCTCCGGTAAAAAGAAAAAATACCACGGTACATTGAAAAAATACCACGGTAAAAATATTTTTGTTCCCGGTAAAAAGAAAAAATACCTCGGTCGAAAGAAAAAATACCCCGAACAAAAATCATTCGACCCCGGTAAATAAATAAAATACTTCGAACAAAATATTATTTACCCCGGTAAAAAGAAAAAATACCTCGAACAAAAATCACTCGACCCCAGTAAAAAGAATATTTACCCCGGCTCTTTTGTTAATTCAGGTAAAGAATTCTCGATTTTCAACGAACTTGGTAAAGATTTATAATCCTTTACCAAGTTGACTCAAAATTATTTGCACGAAATAAACAGCCCCACTAATTTTGCAGCATGTAAAATCATTAAAAACAAAGACATGAAAAAAAACACTGCAGTTTTGCATTTAAAGGGTAATGACCCACAGAAGACTTATAACCTTGGTGGTAGAGTATACACCAGTATAGTTGCCGCTAAATTGATTTTCACCGACCCCAATCCAACTATGGAAGCATTCGGTACAGAACTAACAAAATTAGATACCTCCATCAAGGCGAAAGATGGGAGTAAAGTAAAGACTCAGGCAGTTATTGATCAGGCGGTGGTGGTTTATGGTATGCTAAAGTTACTAGTGTTTTACGTAAATGTAGTAGCCGATGGCGATATGGCCATTATTTTACAATCGGGCTTTGACTGCAACAACGAACCGGTACAACACGACGTTCCGGGTAAAGCACTGATTAAAAGATTAGAAGATGGTAGTGTGCCCTGTAGTGTCAAAATTTATATGGGTGCCCTTACTGATGCCGACCGCTACAAAGTAGAAACAAGCACTACGCCTGATGATGATGAAAGTTGGGAAACTGTAATTGATTTCGGTGGTCTGAACCGTCTTGAAATCAGAGATCTTGTTGCACTTCAAAAAATTTATATCCGCGTGTCGGGAGGCAACACTCACGGTTGGGGTCAGGCCAGCGAACCAGTGGCTTTTATTCCACGATAAATAGAAACACAAAGAAATTATTTCTTCAAATTTTAAAACAGGATGTCCCCAATGTGAAAAGGACATCCTTTTTTAATTTTATTTACATGATTTAGACAAAAATGATTTATTGTTGTTTCATAGAATTCAGAAAAACAGTACTTTTGCACAAAATACAAAAAAATGAGCAGTTTCGCTGCTTAAACCCCTACATTAAAATTGAAAGATGAGTAAAATTGTTATCAACAGCTTTGAAGAATTAGAACAGTTTACAGGTAAAGAAATAGGCGTTTCAGACTATATCACCATCACACAAGAACAAATTAATATGTTTGCTGATGCCACCCTCGATCACCAGTGGATACACGTTGATTCCGAACGTGCAAAAGTGGAAAGCCCATTTAAATCAACTATTGCACACGGTTACCTGAATATCTCTGTATTACCATACTTGTGGGAACAAATTGTCGAGGTTCGTAATTCGAAACTCACTGTGAATTACGGTATTGAAAGTCTCCGTTTTAACCAACCCGTATTGGTTAACAGTCAGGTACGGGTTCATGCCAAATTAAAATCACTAAAAAATTTACGTGGAATTTCGAAAGCTGAAATTGAAGTTTCAATGGAAATTAAAGATAATAAAAAATCAGCTTTAGATGGAACGATTGTCTTTTTGTATCATTTCGTTTAAAAAAAATCAAATAATTCAGTCTTATATTGCTTCTGTAAATATTCGATTTTCGCACAACATTCATAAAAAAAACTTAACTTCAACTTGATTTCCTGTTTTTACTTGTAAAAATGGAAATCAAGTTGTATTTTTACAGTCCTATATCAAAAATTATTAAAACACATAATTATGAACCACTTACTATTTTTAGATTCTCCGGTAGTTATTGTTATTGCGCTGGTTTTTTTATTATTATTTGGGGGCAAAAAAATCCCTGAATTAATGAAAGGATTGGGAAAAGGTGTCAAAAGTTTCAAGGATGGTCTGAATGACGTTGAAAATGAAATAAAAGATGTCACAAAAGAAACCCCCAAAGAAGTAACAAAGGAAGAACTTAAAGAGGATAAAAAGGAAGCAGAAAAAAAATAATGAGTAAGCCAAATGACAGTGAAATGACATTTTGGGATCATTTGGATGATTTGCGGAATACGTTGTTTCGGATTGCCGGATTTGTTGGAATTATTTCACTTGTGTTTTTCGCCTTTATGAAAGACATTTTTAATCATGTGATTTTGGCACCATCCCGAAACGATTTCTTTCTGTATCAATGGTTTAACGAAGTTAGTAAGAAAATCCCTTACTTTCCTGAATTTATAAGTGGAACGTTTAATGTAAAAGTTATAAATATCAATCTGGCTTCACAGTTTTTGGTTCACCTCACGTCTTCGCTTTGGTTTGCTTTGGTTTTCAGTTTTCCTTTTGTTATCTATCAACTATTTATATTTATCAGACCTGCGCTTTATGATAACGAACGAAAAAACGCAGGTGGAGTGTTTTTTTTCGGAAACATTTTATTTTATCTTGGTGTGGCGATTGGTTATTTATTCCTTTTCCCATTGACATTAAGGTATTTAGCCGGATATCAACTCAGCAAATATATAGAACAAAGCGTTTCGTTGGATTCGTACATGAATACGTTCTTAATGGTTTGTTTTTTTATGGGATTGGTATTTGAGTTACCAATAGTTGCCTGGTTTTTATCTAAATTAGGCATTTTACATCGTGATTTTTTCAACAAATACAGAAGGCATGCTTTCTTTTCTTTATTTGTATTAGTTGCTATATTTTCACCAACCGGTGATCCACTTACCATAATGTTGTTTTTTATACCCATTTATGCACTTTGGGAAATGAGTGCTTTGGTAGTCAAAAAAAAACCTGAAGAAGTGGAAGTTTGATTTTCTGCAAAATAGAATTTAAATCATTGATAAATAACACAGTATGAAAAGACGTGATTTTTTCAAGTCGGCTGCTTTGGTCGGTCTTGCCTCGGTTGTAAAAACAAGTGTTTTTGGTTCAGTTGCTTCAAGCAAAAATTTAGCCGTTACTTCTGAGCCTGATTTAGTGGCTGTCATGGGTGGAGAACCGGAGGCTATGCTAATTCGTGCATTAAAGGAATTAGGTGGCATAAAAAACTACGTAAAAAAAGGTCAGAAAGTGGTAATTAAGCCCAATATTGGTTGGGATAGAGCACCCGAACTTGCTGCTAACACAAATCCAAAGTTAGTTGGTGCATTAGTAAAGTTATGTATGAGCGCGGGTGCATCAGAAGTTGTGGTGTTCGATCACACCTGTCATGACTGGAAAAAAAGCTACAAGAATAGTGGCATTGAAGATGCTGTAACTGAGGCAGGTGGAAAAATGGTTCCCGGAAATGATGGATCACTTTACAGAAATGTTGAGATACCCAACGGTGTGAACATGAAAAGTAATAGAATTCACGAATCATTGCTCGATTGTGATGTATGGTTTAATGTGCCGGTATTGAAGCATCACGGCGGTGCTAAAAATTCAATATCAATGAAAAACCTGATGGGAATTGTTTGGGATAGAAAGACTTTCCATTCAAATGATTTGCACCAATGTATTGCTGATATTGCTACTTTCCACAAAAAACCCGCATTAAATATCATTGATGCTTACCGTATAATGAAATCTAACGGACCACAGGGAAAATCTGAAGCCGATGTGGTTATGCTTAAATCATTGATTGTATCACCCGATTATGTTGCTGCTGATACCGCTGCATTAAAATTATTTTCACAGGTTCAACCTACTGATATTAAAGATGTTCGTCATATTGGATTGGCTGAAAAAGCTCACGTTGGCACAATGAATCTGGATAAACTAAACGTGAAGCGTATCAAAATGTAACCACAAACTCCCAAAAGGGATTTATATTTAAGCATGAAATACCTAAAAAAAATACGGGTTGGCATATCAATTCTTTTTTTTCTGCCAATACTGTTGTTTTTCATTGATTTTACAGAAAAATTACCATCTCAACTTCATACACTTTTACACATTCAATGGATTCCGGCATTACTTTCATTGAATCTGATAGTTTTGGGTGTTTTATTGGTTCTGAGTTTATTTTTTGGTAGGATTTATTGTTCAACAATTTGTCCACTGGGTACTTTGCAAGATGTGATTTCATGGAAAGTTCGTTTTTTCCGCAAGAAAAAAAAACACCGTTTCGAGTACACTAAACCTCAAAACTGGATTCGTTATTCAATTCTCATCTTAACGGTTATCGTCTTTCTTTTTGGCAGTTCTTTTTTGGTATTATTACTTGATCCCTACAGCACTTTTGGTCGGATTGTTTCTCAACTTTTCAGACCTTTGGTAATTTTTGCAAATAACGGGCTGGCTTCGTTGCTTGGCAAAATGGGAATTTACTCAATATATGAAGTAAAACAAATTAGTTTTGTACCACTTGCATTTGGTGTTGCTTTATTGTTTTTTTATAAAGTGACTGAAATGTCATGGAGCAAGGGGCGTTCTTATTGTAATACAGTTTGTCCTGTTGGTACGGGTTTAGGCTTGTTGTCGAAGTTTTCATTTTTCAGAATCAGAATCGATGAATCAAGTTGTACATTATGTGGTGCGTGCGAGAAACAATGTAAATCGCAATGCATCGATAGCGAGAATATGAAAGTGGACGATTCCCGTTGTGTAACATGCTTTAATTGTTTGTCGGCATGTAAGAAAGGGGGAATTAAATACGAATTCCGTTATAAAAAACAAGCTGCCAAATCCAAAGAACATACAGTTAATTCAAGACGAAGAACGTTTTTATTAACTAGTGGAGCAATAATATCAACAGCTGCTCTTGCTCAACCCAGAAAAATTATTTCAAATAATGATTCTATACTTTCACGCAAGCCCATTATGCCTCCCGGAGCAGGAAGCCTAGAACATTTTAGCACCCATTGTACCGGTTGCCAGCTTTGTGTCACCAAATGCCCAATGCAGGTATTAAAACCTGCTGCGCTTCAATATGGCATTTCGGGAATAACACAACCGCATTTGGTATTTTCTACTGAAGTTTTTTGCACATACGATTGTAACATTTGTACAACCGTTTGCCCAACAAGTGCATTAAAAAAACTTCCGATTGAAGAAAAAAAACTTGCTCAAATTGGTGTTGCTAATTTCCGGAAAGATAAATGTATTGTTTTTACTGAAGAAGAAGACTGCGGTGCTTGTTCCGAACATTGTCCGACTCAAGCTGTACACATGATTCCATATAAAAACGGACTTACCATACCTCAAGTTACAACGGATATTTGTATTGGTTGTGGGGCTTGTGAGTCAATTTGTCCGGTAAGACCACAAGTTGCAATTTACGTCGAAGGTATAACCTCACAACTTAAAGCTAAAAAACCTAATGACGCCAAAAAGTTTGATAAAAAAATAGTTGATTTTGGATTTTAATGTCTTAAAAAGTTAATAAAATAACTTTATAAGCCTCAAACGTTAGGCTTTTTTGCCGAAAAAACCCAAAAAAAAGCTATCTTTGCAATGGAAACAACAAAGCGTCATAATGTTTGAGATAATTTATAAAGGTATACTGATAGGTCTATGTATTTCTGTCCCGTTAGGTCCGATTGGAATGTTAACTATCCAGCGGACGCTGAACAAAGGTCAAAAATATGGAATTGCAACAGGTCTTGGGGCAACCACTTCTGATTTGATATACACTATTATCACCCTCTTCTTTCTGAATTTCGTGATTGATCTTATCGAATCCCATAAATTTATTATTCAACTTTTGGGTAGTCTCGTGGTTGTAGTTTTCGGTTGGTATATTTATCGCAGCAATCCCTCTCAACAACCCAAACCAAATGAGTCGGTAAAAAAGCACAGTCTTCCGGGAGATTTTTTCACTTCATTTGGACTCACTTTATCTAATCCACTGATTCTGTTCGTATTGATAGCTCTCTTTGCACGTTTCGAATTCATTACAAAACAATCTGATTTTTTCACTCTTATTTGTGGATTAATTTCAATTTTGGGAGGAGCATTACTCTGGTGGGCTGCCCTTACATTCCTCGTTAGCCACTTTAAGGACAAACTGAACATGCGTGAGCTAAAAATCATTAATCAGGTAACTGGTGTTGTTATTATCCTCATTGGGTGTGTTGGTACTATACTGAGTTTGATAAAATAAAAAAGCCAACTCGTTATCGCAACGAATTGGCTTACTATTAATCCTTTTTGAAGATTAATAAACAAAATGTATTCTTGTTCCTTTAAGAAACTGTATCTTCAGATTTATCTTCTCTTAAATTCGATTTTCCATTGCACGAAAAAGCGTTCATCATTTCTTCTTTCGACATTTTTCCACTTATCCAGATTAAGCTTATTTCACTCTTATCTTTGCTAACTATGAGCATATCAGCATTATCCTTTCCCAAGATTCGGTAATAGATATGAACCCGTTCCCCTTTATCGCGAGCTTCGATAACAGTTTCAAATTTACCGTCATCAATTACTTTATCTAATTCCAGCATAAAAGTTTTTGATATTGCAGAGCCCTTATCTTCCAAAGTCAGAATCTTAATTGTTTTCATTTTTGAAGCCATCTCTTTATTATGGCTATTATGCTTTCCCATAACAGAGCCCAGATTCGTCATACCATTACCTACTGTTACAGAAGTAAATCGTTCATCTTCATTGTATTTATCAAAAAGTGATTGAAGAGTTTGTGCCTGTGTTGCTACAATAATTAGGAGTAAAGCAACCAAAGTCAATATTTTTTTCAT
>CAZTDH010000063.1:0-10265 GCA_964612615.1 uncultured Paludibacter sp.
CTCGGCTAAATTTGGAGGTGCAACCGGAAATTTCAATGCCCATGCAGTAGCTTATCCGGCAATTGGTTGGAAGGATTTCGGAAATAAATTTCTATCCGATAAACTCGGTCTGGAGCGTGAACAATGGACTACGCAAATTTCGAATTACGATAATATGGCATCGCAGTTTGATGCAATGAAACGTATCAATACGATTTTGATTGATTTTTGCCGCGATATTTGGACTTATGTGTCGATGGAATACTTCAAACAACGAATTAAAGCGGGCGAAGTAGGGTCATCGGCTATGCCACATAAAGTAAACCCGATAGATTTTGAAAATGCCGAAGGAAACCTGGCTATTGCCAATGCATCGTTTGAGTTTCTATCAGGCAAATTACCTATCTCACGCTTACAACGCGATTTGACTGATAGCACAGTGCTTCGAAATGTGGGAGTTCCGTTTGCTCATACCATTATTGCCACTCAAAGTATATTGAAAGGACTGAGTAAATTGTTGCTGAACGAAACGGCTATTTATCGTGATTTGGATAATACATGGGCGGTGGTTGCTGAAGGAATTCAAACAATTTTACGCCGCGAAGCATATCCTTCTCCCTATGAAGCATTAAAAGCATTGACACGCACCAACGAGGGTATAAACGAAAAATCGATTCGTGACTTTATCGAAACACTTGACGTAAGCCAATCGGTGAAAGAAGAACTTAGACGCATTACACCACGAAATTATACGGGAGTCTGAATAGTCGATAGTTTATAGTCAATAGTTTGTAGTCAATATGGGAAAAACCTATAAAGATTTTCGGGATTTTAATAGCATATAAGAAAGCGTTTGAGCAAGCTTGTTGTATTTTTGAAACAACAATTGGATTTTCGGCAGAGGAAAAATATTCACTAACAGATCAAATACGAAGATCATCGCGATCGGTTTGTGCTAACTTAGCCGAAGCGTATAGAAAAAGGAACTATCATAAACACTTTCTTTTAAAAATAACTGATTGTTTAGGTGAAAATAGTGAGACTTTAGTTTGGCTTGATTTTGCTCCGAAGTATAAGTATATAAGCGAAACATACTATAAACAGAAAATTGAAATTAATGAAGAAGTTGGAAAACTGTTATCATATATGTTGAATAAACGAAAAATTTGGTGTTGCGCCACTATAAACTACCTACTATAAACTATCGTCTATATCCATGTTCAAATTCGTAACCCTTCTCAAGCGGTTTGTTCCGCCATACAAAAAATATGTTTTTCTGAGTCTGTTGTTCAACTTGCTTACAACCATATTCAGTCTATTTTCATTTGCTGCAGTAATACCCGTTTTACAAATTCTTTTTGGATTGGAATCAGTTCAAAAAACCTATCAGGTTTGGTCGTGGGGCGACGGGATGAAAGAGGTCATTTCGGCTCTCAAAAACAATCTATACTTTTGGGTTGATCAGACTATTAAGTCGGTAGGGCCGGGCAATGCGTTGCTTTACATGGGATTATTCCTTGTTGTGACTACGGCTTTTAAAGTTGGAACGGCTTATTTAGGTTCTTATTTTATGATTCCGATTCGTACCGGAGTGTTACGCGATTTACGCACACAGCTTTATCATAAAATTATAACTTTACCTATTGGCTTTTTCACTACCGAACGTAAAGGTGATATTATGTCGCGCATGACGGGCGATGTGGGCGAAGTGGAAGCTTCTATTATGAGTTCGCTCGATTTGATTTTCAAAAATCCTATCATGATTTTGATATATTTAGGCGTAATGTTCACCATGAGCTGGGAGTTAACTCTTTTCGTGCTGTTATTACTGCCGTTCAGCGGTTGGTTGATTGGGAAAATTGGAAAATCACTTAAAAGACAATCCACTACCGGTCAGGAACAAAATGGAGAAATGCTTTCGCAGATTGAGGAAACGTTGGGAGGCTTACGCGTGGTTAAGGCTTTTAATGCAGAGGCAAAGTTGGAAAAGCGTTTCAGCATAATTAATGATAAACTTCGCCGTACATTCAATCGTATCAACCGCCGTTACAATCTGGCTCATCCGGTAAGCGAATTAATCGGTACAATTGTTATTGCCATTCTGCTTTGGTTTGGTGGAGTGTTGATTTTGAGTCATAAAAGCCCGATTGGTGCTCCCGAATTTATTTATTACATACTTATTTTCTATAGTATAATTGCCCCTTCCAAAGAACTTTCCAGGGCATCTTACAGCATTCAAAAAGGGTTGGCATCACTGGATAGGGTTGATAAAATTCTGATGACTGAAAATACGATTAAAGAACCAATACATCCTCAGGAAATTAAAAATTTTGCTGATAAGATTGAGTTTAAAAACCTCAGTTTTAAATATCAAACCGATTGGGTGTTGAAGGATATTAATCTGGTTGTACCCAAAGGAAAAACGGTTGCGTTGGTTGGTCAGTCGGGTTCCGGTAAGTCAACATTAGTCGATTTATTGCCCCGTTATTACGATCCGGTGAAAGGTGATGTATTGATTGATGGGGTAAACATTAAGAAATATACCCGTCATGATCTCAGGTCGCTCATGGGTAATGTGAATCAGGAAGCCATTTTATTTAACGATACATTTTACAATAATATTGCCTTTGGTGTTGAGAGTGCCACGCTCGAACAGGTTATTGAAGCAGCCAAAATTGCTAACGCACATGATTTTATAATGGCTACCGAAAATGGCTACGAAAGCAATATTGGTGATCGTGGAGGTAAATTATCGGGCGGACAACGTCAGCGTGTGAGCATTGCCCGCGCCATCTTGAAAAATCCACCGATATTGATATTAGACGAAGCTACTTCAGCACTCGATACCGAATCGGAGAAAATGGTGCAGGAAGCCCTCGAAAACTTAATGAAGAACCGTACAACACTTGTTGTGGCGCACCGCCTTTCTACCATTAAACGTGCCGACGAGATTTGCGTACTACACGAAGGGCTGATAGTGGAACGTGGCAAACACGATGAATTAATTGCCCTTAATGGCTATTATAAGCGTTTGTGCGATATGCAGTCGTTTTAAATTCCTCATAAAAAAAGTAGAGACGCAATGTATTTGCATCTCTACTTTTTTTATTTCAATAACCCGTCAATCATTTCCTTCATTTTCTTAAACTCCACTTCGTCATACAATCGGGTCAGGAAAACGATTTTGCCACTTTTGTCAATAATGACATTACGTGTAATTCCTGCTTCCCGCTGAGCATACAGGGCAAAAATATCAGCTTTGGGGTCTAAACCAATCGGATAAGTTATCGGAATTGATTTTGCAAACTTGAGAACTGTTTCCAACGGTTCATCACGGTCAATAGCTACGAGTGCAAAGCTTGGATTAGATTTGTATTTTTGCCAGATATCACGTTCAATGAAAGGCATTTCTTTGCGGCAAACACTGCACCAGCTCGCAGTAAACTGAAGCATAACCACTTTCTCTCTCAGTTCTGAGAGTTTCAAGGTTTTACCATTAGTCAGTTTCATGCTGAAATTAGGAGCCATATCGCCCACTTTTACAAGGTAAGCACGATCATCAGTTGTTTGAGCAAAACCAAGAATTGATAATGTCAGTGCAGTAAATACTATTAGTTTCTTCATGTTTTATTAAAAAAAAACGATACCAACCTTAGCCAATACCGGTTTCAATATTAGTTTGCAGACTGACTACATTTCCCACTGCTCGCAGGTTGCAATCAGTTCGTCGAATGCTTTAATTTTTGAACTAGGCTGAACTTCAACTATTTGTACACTAAGACTTCAAGTTAGTTATTTCGTCATTATACTTTCCATATCTGCAAAAACCTTTTGTTGTAATGTTTTTTGGTCGGAAGTGATATTATCACGTCCTTGTAACCGTGTGAAAACATGGAGATTGGAAGGTTCCATTTCCACATCAATTCTTCCTCCTGAAAAAGTACGCATTCCTTTGTAAATCATAAATGCACTAACAGGGTCAGCAGTTTCGTCCTTTTCACTTTTGTACACTTTCATAGTCGTTCCGGTTGGCAGGATAATACCCTTTTCCAAATCAGTTCGGGTCAGATCAATCAATGCCATTAATTCCTTCAGGGTTTCTTGTGGACGATATACGTACCAATGACCTTTTTCACCGTTTGCTAAATCGACTGATAAATAACCCAACACCGGACCAAGCAACGCGACCAGAGTCAGTGTTTTATTAGACGAAACGATAATCGGATCTACCAGAAATATGCCTTTAGGTAAGGAGTCAGATTTAAATAAATTACGTTTCACCATATTTATAATCAAGGGAGCACCTGTTGACGAACCGACTAAATAAATCTTTTTATATCCAATTTTAGATAATTTCTGATATTCTTCTGTTATAGAACTTTGCCAATCTTCCCAGCTGGATTTTTTAAAATCTGTATAAGAACGACCATGTCCACCCAACAATACCTGTGACACATAAAAAGTACCTTTTGTACCGGCAAACGACCTGAATTCATCCCACTCAAAAGTAGTGGCAGTATAGCCATGGGCACAAATAATTACCGGCATATTCATTTGTGTTGGCGTTGGATTTGGAAGATATACTGATAGTAAGTGCTTACTCAACGAATCGGGCAAAGCATACGAAATACTCCCCGAATCCAGCATGGCATTATCAATGGTTGGCGTAGAATTACAGGCAGCTAAAAAAACCGCAAAAAATGATAGGATTATATAGATTTTATTCTTTTTCATAATGTATTTAATTTTGCATTAACAATTTATCATTAATCATTGATAAACAACTATTTCCTGTTGATATAATAAAAAACACTCAGCTGATAAAAAACCGGAAAAAGTGTTCCGGGTACATTGACTCCATCGCCGTTAATCAGATTATAACCTACAGAAAGACTGGTGGCTACCGGGAATTTGAATTTATAAAAAAGTCCTGTTTCGAGCTGAAGGAGCATGGAATTATGAGGCAACACATCGAACTGTGGGAGCTCCATGTCGGCATGGAAGAATCCGGTATTGAGTCCGGCAAAAAGCTGAAAATCTTTATCGGAGCGGAAACGCCAATCGGCACCAATCACTACATTATCCTGACGAATAGCATTAGTCAGAAATGCACTTCCAATGCGGCTGGTAGCATAACTTAGTTTAAGGTGAATCTTTTTGTGTAATAAAAAATCGGAAGTAAAATCGGCACCTACACCGTTCTCCCAATACAGTTGTTCTGTTTTCTGAAACCGTAAGCCTACAGCAAGCTCATAGGGCGTGGCAGTCTGTGCTTTTAGCAGCGAAACAGACAATAACACAAATACAGCAAAAAGTGTTTTTCTCATAAATATTCTGATTTAAATGGTAATTATGAATTTAAAACCATAATACAGTAAAAATTGTTCAATACATTAAAATGAATCAAGTCAACGCATCAATATTCTCCGGATTAATAATGGATTTAGCACCCGAAGTATACAGACCTTCTATCCGATCTGCATATCGTTCCTCCACTTTGCCTCGCATCAACTTCATTGTGCTGTTTATCAGTCCATTTTGCTCGGTAAATGGCTCACCAATTACAGCTATAGCTGCCGGCAACCAGCGTTCGGGAAACATACCTTCATATTTCCCACCTTTGCGATATTCATTTATTTCACGCTGTAGTTTTTCTAAAGCAAGTTCCTTTGCGTCAGTAGCATCCCAGCTCAAATGTGGTTTTTTATGCAAAACATACCGTTTCAAAGCCTCTTTGTTGGCAACTATCAAAGCTGAAGTGTATGGATTCTGATTATTATAAAGAATTACCTGTTCTATAAATTGAGAGTTATCGATCAAAGATTCCTCGATGCCCTCCGGACTATATTTTTCACCGTCGCTCGAAATCAACAAACTTTTAAAACGACCAACCACATAAAGGAATCCATCGTTATCCATGTAACCCATATCACCGGTATGTAACCAACCATCCTGAATTGTTTCGGCAGTAGCTTTTTCATTCTTATAATAACCTGTCATTACATTTTCACCTTTTATAATAATTTCGCCCTTTTCGAAATTGGGGAGTTCATTTCCATCCGAATCACAGATTTTAAGTTCCATTGGTTTCACAAGATAACCCGAAGAACCTAATTTGTGTTTTGCCATACCATTTGAGGATATTATCGGGGTAGCTTCGGAAAGTCCGTAACCCTGAAACATGGGAATACCGATGGCATAAAAGAATCGTTGCAAATCAATATCGAGCAATGCACCGCCACCAATAAAAAAATCGAGTTCACCACCAAATGCTTCACGTACTTTTGAAAATATTACTTTATCAAACAAAATTATTAAAGGCTTCTTAAGTTTCTGCAGTCCCATACCTTTGTTATAACCTTCTTTATTATACGCATAAGCCATCTTCAATGCAAAATTAAACAAAGCACATACAATTGCACCCTGAGCCTGAATGCCTGATTCTATGTTTTTCTTGAAGTTTTTGGCTAAAGCCGGCACGCTTAACAATAGACTTGGCTTTAGTTCTTTGATATTGAGTGGTATGTTTTTGAGCGTTTCCAGGCCTGTTTTACCGCTTTGCACGGTACCGACGCTTGCACCACAAGCCATGAAGCTATAAAAGCCTGCTACATGAGCAAAACAATGGTCGAGGGGTAATATGATTAAAGTTCTATAGCTGGAAGGTATAGACATTAACGTAAGTGCCTGCTCCACATTAGCTGTGTAATTTCGATGGGTAAGCATAATGCCCTTAGGATCGGCAGTAGTTCCTGAAGTATAACTTATATTAGCCAGATTATCAGGTTTAATATCCTTTGCCCGTTTTACAACTACTCTTGGATTTTCTTTTTGATATAACTTACCTTTTATCAAAAGTTCCTTTAAACTAATTTCATTCAACTCATAGTCAGCTTGTTCATCAAATACAATAACTTTTTTGATTTGTGGTAAAGCCTTTGCAATGAAACGTATTTTCTTCAACTGGCTACCCGAAACCAATATGTATTGAGCTTCGGAATGTACCAACCGGAAAATTAAATCATTACTTTCTTCAAGTTTTATGGATAAAGGAACATTTACAGCACCTGCATGTAATATTCCTAATTCACCGATAATCCAGGCATTTCGTCCTTCCGACAATAAAGCTATTTTATCGCCAGCTTGTACACCAAGAGAAATAAGTCCGGCAGCTAATAAATGTGTTTGTTTTTTGGTTTCGAGATAGGTGGTTGGTTGAAATTCAGAAGTCGTTTTTTCCCAAAGAAAGGGTTCGTGAGCATATTTATCTACGCTTTTATTCAATAAATCAATGATAGTTGGCTTCATAACTGAGTATTTATCTATAAAAAAACAAAGCCCACATTGAAGCAGGCTTAGTTTTATCGATATTTTTATAAATTCTTACAGCTTCCCAAAAAAGAAATCACATCTTCGATTTGGGCGGTATTTTATTTTTGGTTCAAGAACTTTTCCTTTTCCATTTGAAATGATCCTGTCAAATGGAATTCCCCATATTTTTACCATTTCTGCTTTTACCCTATCAGAGCGACGCTGGCTCAACAAATTGTTATACGGGTTATTTCCCATATAATCGCAATAACCTCTCACTTCAACACAAAGAGACGGATCAGCCTTCATTTTTGCAGCAATTTTACTAATGGTGATCAATGCTGTATTATCCAAATCAATACGATCAAAATCAAAATACACTGCAGGAATATCATCCCAGTTTATAATACTCCTTGAAACATCTGCAGGAACAATATTGTTAGAGTTTTTTGGAACCATTTGAGTTGTTGGAACTGATTGAACAGCAAGAGGTCTTCCCCAAAAGTCAACAGGAGTGTTTGGAGGAGTGTTTGGAGACAAATCTCTTATATCCGGAACGCCATCACCATCAGAGTCAGGACCATCATTAGCCATCATCGATTCAAGTTTAGTTACCCTTGGTACCAAGCTGTCCACTTTTGCATTCAAATTATCAACCCTTTTTCTTAGTTTATCAAGCTTCCCTGCCAATTCATTTGCTGCAATTAATCCTTTATCCGGATCAAAAACACTGTTTGGAATAAGTCTAATGTGATCTTTTTTGAATACATTAAATTTAATACGTGCATAAGCTGTTCCCGCTTCAATCACATCGTTTGTAACTCCATCATAATTCAAATATCCTACACCTTCCAAATTATCCTTAGTGTGGGCTCTGTAATGAATTCTCAATCCAACCGCCAAAGGTTTTGACAAATTGTATTCAAATGAAAAAGTTACAGGAATTGTGCCGGCAATACCATATTTATCTTTTAAAATTGTTGATAAAACCTGTCCACTTCTTTTGACATCAACATACGTGTCTGCTGCCGGAACCTGGTCACCAGGAGTCCAATTACCTTTACTATCTTTTAAATAATTACCAAGGTTGTCTTTTGCCGGAAATCTAACATCGTAGGTATAATATGATAACCCAAGTCCAACAGAACCACTAATATAAAATTTGGATTTACTTTCAGGAAAAACTAATCTGGTAAAGTTTATTGTAAAATTCAAACAAGATGTGTATAAATCCGTGCTAATCAAAAGGCTTTTAGGACTAGTGTTTTGAGCCCGAAGTGGAAAATAAAAATAATCAAGGGAGACTCCCCAGATTGGTGTGAAAGCATATTCTAATGTAGCACCGTAATTAACATTTCTAAGAGAAGTTGGGATTATATTTGTCAAAGCCTGATTGATATCACCATCAAAAATACAATTACCGTATTCAGGCGTGATTGACCATCTCGAAAATTCTTTCGGTTGTTGAGAAGAACTCTGAGCAGCAAGATTTGTAACTATCAACGCAAAGAATATGTACGCGGTGATTTTTTTCATTCAGAATTAAATTAGCAAGTTAAAACAAACTATTCCTGATAATCAATATTGAAACGTTAATAATTATAGCTTTAGCTGGAATATTGAGTGATAACATTTAGTAAGAAGACAAAAATACAAATAAAATTGTAACATTCACACATTTGATTAATTATTCAAAAAAAAAATGAACATATTAACGTAGAATTACCCTTTTCCTGGAAAATCGAATACATTACTTAACCATTTCCACTTTCTTAGTTGCTTCCATTGTTGAATTTCTAAATTCAACACGTTCAACCACTCTTTGAGCCAATTCTTTGAATGATAAAGATATGATGCTATTATCATCAAATGCGATAGGTCGTCCGGCATCGCCACATTCACGAATGCTTTGAACTAAAGGTATCTGACCAAGTAACGGCACATTTAACTCTTCAGCTAACCTTTTCCCTCCATCTTTTCCGAAGATATAATACTTGTTTTCAGGTAGTTCAGCCGGAGTAAACCATGCCATATTTTCAACAAGCCCAAGTACAGGCACGTTTACTTTCTCCCCTGTAAACATATTTATTCCTTTTCGTGCATCTGCTAAGGCTACTTCCTGAGGCGTTGTAACCACAATTGCACCTGTAATACCCATTGTTTGAACTAACGTAAGATGAATATCACCGGTTCCGGGAGGTAAATCCATTACAAAAAAGTCGAGTTCACCCCATTCTGCATCAGAAATGAGTTGTTTCAAAGCATTACTGGAAACAGAACCACGCCATACCAGCGCCTGACTTGGATCAACAAAGAAACCTATTGACAAGATTTTTACACCATATTTTTCAATAGGAAAAATAGTTTGCTTCCCATCTACTTCACGTACTTCAGGGTGAGCATCTTCTACTCCAAACATTTTAGGGATAGAAGGACCATGAATATCAGCATCAAGCAAACCGACTTTATAACCCAAAGAAGCTAATGCTATGGCCAAATTGGTAGAAATAGTTGATTTCCCAACTCCACCCTTTCCTGATGAAACTGCAATTATATTCTTTACATTAGGTAAAATTGCCGAAGGTTTTGGTTTTGGTAAATCCGTTGAAATAATTGATATATTTCCCTTTATTTCAACGGTTTCACCAACGTAAGTCAATATAGCCTGCTCAGCAGCTTTTACGACTGATTTAGCAAACGGATCATTTGGTTTTTCAAAAAGAAGTGAAAATGAAACTTTCATTCCATCTACCCGAAGGTCCTCTTGTATCATGCCCAATGATACGATGTCTTTGCCATTTCCGGGATAACGGACATGTTTAAGGGCTTCAATTATTGCTTGTGGTTGTAAAGTCATTTTTTGAATTAAAAAATTATTCTCTTTTCGTGATAAAACAAGTTTTGAAATTGTCTCACGCCCTAAAAGCGGAGACAACTTCAAAAACGAATTTAAGAATCAAAATGTTTAATTCTCA
>CAZTDH010000064.1:0-10052 GCA_964612615.1 uncultured Paludibacter sp.
AATTATGATTGAAATAATGGATACCACACTTCGCGATGGTGAACAAACATCGGGAGTTTCTTTTGCTTCACAGGAAAAACTAAGCGTTGCAAGGTTATTGCTTGAGGAAATTTGTGTAAACCGCATTGAAATTGCATCTGCCCGGGTTTCTGAAGGTGAATTTGCTTCGGTTAAGCGGGTTTCTCAGTGGGCACGTGCTAACGGACATATCAATAAAATTGAAGTTCTGGGCTTTGTTGATGATAAGTTATCGCTCGATTGGATTAGAAATGCAGGATGTACTGTATTGAACTTGCTTTGCAAAGGGTCATTAAATCATTGCATTCATCAGCTGAAAAAAACTCCGGAACAACATATCGCTGATATAAAACAGGTTCTTTCGAATGCCGAGGACATGGGTATAGCCGTTAATGTTTATCTTGAGGATTGGTCAAATGGAATGCGTACATCGGAAGATTACGTATACTTTATGGTTGATTCGCTCAAAAATGAGAGCATTAAACGCTTTATGTTGCCGGACACGCTTGGAATTCTGAATCCATCGGAAACATTTGATTTTTGTACCCGAATGATTAGCCGTTATCCCGAATTACATTTTGATTTTCATGCTCATAACGATTATGATTTTGCGGTTGCAAATGTTTTCGAAGCTGTGAAAGCCGGTGTACAGGGCATTCACGTCACTGTAAATGGATTGGGCGAACGTGCAGGGAATGCGCCGTTATCAAGTGTTTTAGCTGTTTTGCATGATCATTTGAATATTACTACTGAATTGCAGGAGGATAAAATTAATTCCGTTAGCAAAGTTGTCGAAACTTATTCCGGAATTCGCATTCCTCACAATAAACCGGTTATCGGCGAAAGCGTATTTACTCAGGTTGCTGGTATTCATGCTGATGGTGATAACAAAAAGAACCTGTATTACAATGATTTATTGCCGGAGCGTTTTGGTCGTGAACGTCAGTATGCACTAGGAAAAACCTCGGGGAAAGCGAATATTCTAAAGAACCTTCAGCAACTCGGCATTGAGCTTGATGAGGAAACCATGCAAAAAGTTACTGCTAGGGTGATTGAACTTGGCGATAAAAAAGAACTGGTTTCGTTGGATGAGTTACCTTATATTGTTTCCGATGTTCTGAAGAATGAACAAGATAATCTGGTAGTTAGAATTTTGAATTACTCTCTTTCACTTTCCTATGGTTTAAGACCAGTGGCAACCGTGCAAATGGAAATAAATGGTGAAATTTATGAGCAAACCGCAGCCGGAGATGGACAGTATAATGCAGTATCAAAGGCCATGTGGAAAATATATAAGAGACTCAACAAAGCAACTCCGGAGCTGTTGGATTATGTTGTAGTAATTCCTCCCGGAGGTAAAACCGATGCATTTGTTCAGACAATTATTACCTGGAAGTTTAATGATAAAGTGTTTAAAACAAGAGGATTAGATGGTGATCAAACGGTGGCAGCTATAAAGGCGACAATAAAAATGCTGAATATTATTGATTAATTTATTTCAATAAAAATCAATAAAGAAGAGTTTTTTGTTGAATAATAAATACACAAACGAGTACATATACTAAAATAGAAGTTACTACTATTATTGCCCTTTTCATGTTTTTATGCTTAGTATCAGCATGAATGGATTTAAGAATAGCTGTAGTAATAATTGATATAAAGCCACCTATTGTTATTAATACATAGACCATAATAAAGTATTTTTAAGGTTGTTCTTGCTGATTCACACAATTATTGAACTACAAAAATAATAAAAATATATTATAATAAAAATAATCAATAAAAATATATAAAAAATGTCGGAAAATAAAATTCAAAAAATGAAGATTGCCGTTCTTCCGGGAGATGGTATTGGACCAGAAATCATTGAACAAGGTTTAAATGTAACAAAAGCAATATGTAAAAAGTTTAGTTACGAACTGACTTATGAATATGCAATTGTTGGTGCTTGTGCTATTGATGCTGTTGGAGAACCTTATCCGAAGTCAACTCACGAATTGTGCATGAATTCAGATGCTGTGCTTTTTGGTGCAATTGGAGATCCTAAATACGACAATAATCCATCTGCAAAGGTTCGTCCTGAACAAGGCTTGCTGAAAATGAGAAAAGATTTGGGTTTATATGCCAACATTCGCCCGGTTACTACTTTTCAGTCACTGATTCATAAATCACCGCTTCGTGCCGATTTGGTTGATGGTGCTGATTTTATGTGTATTCGTGAACTTACCGGTGGAATGTACTTTGGTCGCCCACAAGGACGTTCAGAAGATGGAAATACTGCTTACGATACCTGTGTTTATACTCGCGAAGAAGTGGAACGTATCTTGCATTTAGCTTATAAATATGCCGGACAGCGTAATAAGAAAGTTACTATTGTTGATAAAGCTAATGTGTTGGCAACTTCACGTTTGTGGCGTCAGATTGGTCAGGAAATTGCACCACAATACCCTGATATAGAAACGGAGTTTATGTTTGTTGATAATGCTGCAATGCGCATTATTCAATGGCCAAAAAGCTTTGATGTATTAGTAACCGAAAACTTATTTGGCGATATTCTGACAGATGAAGCTTCTGTGATTACCGGTTCGTTAGGTATGTTACCTTCGGCATCAATTGGTATACATACATCGGTATTTGAGCCTATTCACGGTTCTTATCCACAAGCTGCAGGTAAAAATATAGCTAATCCATTAGCAACCATCTTATCGGCAGCTCTCATGTTTGAATATGCTTTTGGAATGATGAAAGAGGGTGCTCTGATTCGCGAGGCAGTTGCAGCAAGTATGGAAGCCGGGGTTGTTACCGAAGATATTTCTAATGATGGAAAAGCCTTTAAAACAACCGAAGTAGGTGAGTGGATTGTAAAGTATATTGAGAATAATTAGTTTATAAACTGAGATTTGAATTACAAAAAAAAGATGTCTGCATGTGTGCAAACATCTTTTTTTATTTGAAAAGGTGAATTCCTCTTTATTTGTGCAATAATTCAATTACAAATAAAATCAACATGTAGCTTGAAAAAAGTAACATGGCTGTCTCAAAATTTTTAATAAATGCTTTCATAATAGTATGTTTTAAAATGTCGGTTGGAATAATTAATTTAAAAGAACATTACAAAGATATACTGTTTTTTGTATACTATTGACATACAGTCTTATGTAGTATTTTTTATTAGTTCGTGTGGCAAATATTTCAGGTTGTCATTTTGTTTTTTCACAATACACTCATGGTTAAATGCCATGTTTATGTTCATTTCATTTTTCAAGTCCTATAATATCAAAAAATGGATTAAATTATTTTTAGTTACATCACCAAATTAGTCATATATGCGTTTTTATGGTCGTAATTAGTTTGACACTTAAAAAATGATATTCTAAATTTTGGCCAAATTGAATTAAATTTTTTAGCTGTTTATTGATTACCGCATTTTTAAAATTAATATATATTAATTAATCGCGTGTTTTATATAACAAAAATTAATTCAATACAGAGGCTTTACAATAGATACTTTTTAACTTATCTGTATTTTTTCTATTCTAACAGGAATTTTTATTATTAATTCTATGGCTCTTGACTTAAAATTAATCTGTTATAACCTCTATCAATCAATTACCTTGATTAGGAGTAATTCTATACATTTTCGAACCGAGTTGAATTCTCAGAATCAATGTTTTATTCTTATTCATTGATTCTATAAGATATCCTAGCTGGTCAATTTTGGCTGTTGAGTTTAGCCTTTCATCACTATTCTGACAAAAAAGGTTTGTCAAAATCTTATTTTTGTGTAAGTTTGTAAAAGCTTTTGCTCAAATGAGTTTCTTAAAGCTGAAATTTTTTTACTATTAATTTACATAATGCGATCTAATCGCATAAAATTGAATTAGTTATGTATGAATCTTTACAACAACTAGATCCGATTAGAATCAATTTTTCAGCTGCAGGTATGCACTCGATAAATCTTGTGCTATGTTTTGTTATGTTTGGGGTAGCTTTAAACATTAAACCAGGACAATTTGCAAGACTGATTAAAAATCCAAAACTCCCTCTTATAGGATTGTTTTCACAATTGGTGGCACTTCCGGCAATGACTTTTTTGCTTGTTATACTTCTCAGTCAGTATATTACTCCAACTGTGGCTATGGGAATGATTCTGGTAGCAGCATGTCCGGGCGGAAATATTTCTAATTTTATATCTTCCTATTCCAAAGCGAACACTGAACTGGCGGTAGGTTTAACCGCCACCAGCACCATTTTTGCAACTATAACAACTCCTTTCAACTTTGCTTTTTGGGGAGGTTTATATGTAAAATATATCAGCAACCATGCCGGTCATGTACTAAAACCACTTACAATTGACAATTGGCAAATGTTCGAAACGGTTTTTATTCTTCTTGGTATACCACTGATTCTTGGCATTTTATTCTCAAGAAAATTTCCAAAAGCAACAGAAAAAATTAAAAAACCCATTCAAACTCTTTCTTTTATATTTTTTATTGCTATGATAGTGTTGGCATTTGCTAATAACTGGACATTGTTTCTGAAATATATTTATTTTATTTTCATTATTGTTCTTATTCACAATTCACTAGCCCTAATTATTGGTTTCACAATTGGTACTGTTTTCAAAGTCTCAAATTCAAATCGACGTACATTGACAATTGAAACCGGAATACATAATTCTGGTTTGGGTTTACTGCTATTATTTAATCCTAAAATATTTCCAATAAACCTGCAAATTGGTGGAATGATTTTCATTGTGGCATGGTGGGGAATTTGGCATATTGTCTCAGGATTAACTATTGCAAGTATTTGGCATCGAAATGAGCCTAAGTGATTTTTTAAATACCTCAAGATCAATTAAATATAATTATGTCAAGAATTGATGACCTCCCACTGTATTTCAACTTAATCAGAAGATATGTCTTATTTATGTTTAAGAGATATTATGGAGATTTTATCATAATTGGTAAAGAAAACATCCCTGATAATGTTCCTTTAATATTCGCACCAAACCATATTAATGCTATAATGGATGCATTGGTAGTTCATACTGTTATTCCACGCAATTTGCCGCTTATTTTTTTGGCAAGAGCCGACATTTTCAGGAATAAAACTGCTGCCAGATTTCTGGGTTATGCCAAAATACTACCTGCATTTAGAATGCGTGATGGGATTGAAAATTTGGGAAATAATACTGAAATATTTAATCAATGCATTGAAATACTGCATAATAACAATGCTCTTGGGATTATGCCTGAAGGTAATCAGGAAATTGAGCACAAACTTCGACCTTTGGTAAAAGGTATCTTCCGCATTGCCTTTGCAGCCCAACAACAATATGGGATAGAGCCGGGTGTGAAAATTATTCCGGTTGGAATTGATTATGGAGATATTTTCAAGGCAAATAAACATATTATTATCAATATTGGGAAGCCAATTGAAGTATCTGATTACGTAAATTCATATTCTACGAATCCGGTTAAAGCAACGAATGAAATTCGAGATAGGCTTCGCAAAGATCTTTCTGACTTAACACTTAATTTGGCAACCAACTCCTATTACAACTGTTTTGAAATTGTTGTTGAGGTAGTTCAGAATCCGCTTCGTGAAGTACTAGGACTGAAGGATGATAATACATATAATCGATTTATAGCCAGGCAGGAGGTAGCAAAAAGATTAGTAGAATTAGAAAAAAACAAACCAGATGAACTGGAAAGGCTGGATAAATTAAGTTCGGAATACCAAAGGCTGTTGAGTCAGCTTAATCTTAAAACTAAGATTATCGAGAATGCTAACCCAGATTTACTAAAATTTATTTTGGAAACAGTGTTTTTAATGATAGGTCTTCCAATTTTCATTTTGGGTTTCATTCTAAATTTCTTGCCATTTTCCAGTCCCGTTTTAATTCGAAAATATATATTTAAGGCTCAGTACGAAGGTTTTTTTAGTTCATTGCAATTTGGTTTGGGAATTATAACATTCCCTGTTTTTTATCTAATTCAAACAGTACTATTCTGGATATTTATAAGCAGTTCATCTTGGGCAATTTTGCTGTTATTTTTTGCTCAATATCCGTTGGGAAAACTTGCACTTTCGTGGAATAAAACCATAAGGAAATATCTGGCTAATATCCAATATCTGAAATTTAAGTACAAAAAAACGATTCAATTAAAAGAGCTGAAAACTCTTTATAATCAAATCGTTGAAACTGTTTTATCTTCAAAATAATTGCTTAAAGTCCTTCCAGATCTTTAATGTCTTCTTTTTTGGATTCTTCTTTTTTAATTTCAAATTGTTTATCAGAGGCCACTTTGTCCTTGATTAAAACAACTTTACCAATCATCACCAGCAAAGTTATTGAAGAGATGATCAATACTAAAAGGGGAAGTTTCTTAAGCTCCACTTTGGATTTGTAAAACGAAAAGAGACTTAATATGATTGCTATACTTATTGGTAAAAGAGCAATTGTTCCTAATGGAAGTGTTGTAAATACAATACCCAACACTGTAAATATTATGGCTGTAATTAAAAGAAATTTTCTCATAACGAATTGATTTAAATTCCTGATGCGTTGGATAATGCCATTTGACCGGTACCGACAGGTATGCTGAATCTTACCATTACTGGAATTCTATGAATATCAGAAGTCAACCAGATTAAATTTTTGTCTTTCCCTTTAAGTTTGTCGGTTTTTGCTCCAATTGAAAGAACGTTACAATCTTTTTTTCCTAAATTACCTGCAGATATAGTTTCCTTTCCCATAAATTTTATGGATATTGGATACTCTTTTTCATCAAAAATCAGGCTTAGTGCTATGCTTTGTCCGGGTTTAAACTTGCTGAAATCGATAGTTCTCAATTTGAAAACCATGGCTATTATATCTAGCGATGAACCACCGATTGCAAAATTACGTTTAGTCTCAGCCCTGTTTTGAATTTTAGATGTACTACTAATAGATTTACCATCAGGATTATATATGTATTTCTGAGTAATGGAATAGCCACCTTCAAACGTACTCCTCTTAAATAGTCCGGGTTTTAAAGTCGACTGATCCAAATATGTTTCGTATAAATCACGGATTTTAAAAAATGAATCCCATTTACTGAATGTAGCTGCTTCCCAACTTAGATGCAAAAAGTTTTTTTTGCTTGTTTTCACTAAATCGGTCTGCATTGACACCTGTGCTAATTGTGTCATTAAACCACTCATGTTGTACGATGCAGAATAAACAAATTTTTCTCCCGGTTTTCCTTGTGAAAAACAGACATTTATCGATGACATTAATAAAAATAACAGAAATATATTTTTCATTTTTCTCTTGAAATATTTTAAGACTTTCCTTTCAGAAAATTGCTAATGTGTTTGCTGTTTTCAATAAAACCAGCAATGATAATACTTAGAATTAGAGCAATCATTAAACTATAAAAGCAGTATTTTAAAGTGCTGTTTATTGGTACCGGATTTATTACAAATCCTGACGGTATTTCTAAAGGTTGTTTGAAATTTTCTAAATCACTCTTCGAATTTGAATTAATTTCCTGTAATCTCAATAAATCGTTATAGAACAATTGTTTCTGTTGCTCACCCACAATTAATCTATTATTATCGAGGCGCATTTGTTGATTATTATCTTTGAGATATGATACTTTTGCAAGGCTATCCACACGGGCAAGTTCTAGTGTAGATACTTTTATTTGCTGACTTATTTGGTTTCTTGCATTTGTGAAATGTGTTTTCAACATTTCATTGTTATTGAAAAAATTTAGAACAGCTTTTTCTATAACTGGAATCTGATTTACGTTTTTTGTCAATATTTGCATATAAACCCGATCACGTTTTTTTACATACATCGTGTCTTTAAGCGAATAATTATCTTTATAATCTACTGCAACGGCTATATGATCCTTTAAATACTCAATTATATAATATGAATGAAAACCTATTATATTTTTTGCAATGCTATCTGGTAATGAAAGTTTGGTTGCAATTGAGGTAAGTTTATTTACAGGTGATGTGTTTTCTAATTGTTTGCTTATTTCTCTTACTGTCTGAGCATCACTGCCATAGGCTATACATAATGCTTCTGCTTTGTAAATCCTTGCTTCCGGCCGTGTTAAAAACATGCTGGTTCCAAGGCAAATTACTACTACTATAGCTGTTATTATAGTATGCCTGCATAGCAACTGTATTAACCGTCCAATAAAATTTAATGCTTTTAAGCAGATACTTTTTATCCAATTAATTGTGATTTCTAATAGTTGTAACAGATTGATCTCTTTGTTGTCATTTTCTTTCATATTCTTTACTTTAATGGTCATTAATATTGTTGGATTTTGTTTTTGAAATTTCTGTTAGCTCATTGTCTTCATTATCAGCTAAATATTCTATAGTATTATCATCTTCTTCCTCATTTGTCCATTGTTCAATTGGCTTCTGAGGTTCTTTATTCCTTAACCAAAATGACAGTATTGTTCCGGTTATACCTCCAGCTAAATGTCCTTCCCACGAAACAGGATCGTTTATTTGCCATGGAAACACATGCCAAATCATACTACCGTAAATGAATGCGACAATAAGTAAAATAGCTATCAAAGGTACAAATTTTCTGAATAATCCGCTAAAGAACAAGAAAAAAGCCAATGAATATATCAATCCGCTTGCACCAATATGCCAATTGTCTCTACCAATTATCCAAAGTATTAATCCACTGAAAATGTATGATATAACTAATACTTTCGTGGCGATTTGTCTGTAAAAATAATATAAAAAACTTCCGAGAATCAGAAATGATAATACATTATTTAGAAGATGACTCCAACCCGAATGTATGAAAATCAACGTAAAAACACCCCAAATATTTTCAATTTTGCGTGGGTAGACACCTGCATAATGAAAATCCAAATCCATCCCTTTTTCATAAATAAAAGTTATTATCATGAATATCACAATAATACAAGGAATGAAAATGGCATTAATCAATTGTCGTTTATCAAAGGAATTATCAGATATTGATTCCATTAAAATGAACAGATTAAACGACGCAAAATTACAATTTCTTTAATAGCTTAACGCAAAAAACTGTTTAAAAGTATATTTTAAGCTCAAATAAATTCTACTAAATGAAAGCGTTTGTTTTGTGTAGTGGTAATTAGCAAAATATCAAATAGTTACATGTTTTGCCCGTTTTTATATATTTTAGAAGAAAATAATTTGCTCAAAAATCACTTTATTAATTAGATTTTTTTTTATATATTGCGGTCGATAAAAGGAAAATGAAACTTTTTTGTATGAATATATGAGTTATCTTAATTTTGATAAAACACTGCTAATAAATCTCGAAAAATCACTGTCAAAGGAGATGATTCGAACCAATCGGGCAGGAGCTTATAATAGTACTACTTTAATTGACTGTAATACACGTAAATATCATGGTCAATTGGTGTTACCATTACCCGAAATTGATGATTCTAATCATGTTTTACTTTCTTCGCTCGACGAAACAGTAGTTCAGCATGGTGCCGAGTTTAATCTTGGGATTCATAAATATGAAGGAAATAATTATAGTCCGAATGGGCATAAATATATTCGACAGTTTGATTGCGAAGTTATTTCCCGAACAATTTACAGGGTTGGAGGTGTCATCCTTTCAAAAGAACGGTTATTGGTGTCTTTTGAACCCCGCGTGTTAATAAAATATACCCTTCTGGAAGCCCATTCACCCACTTTACTTCGTTTTAAACCTTTTTTGGCATTTCGGAGCGTGAATGAACTTACACATGAAAATGCCGAAGCTGATACCTCATACCATGAAATTCAGGATGGTATTCGTATGTGTTTATATGAGAAATATCCTTGTCTGCACATGCAATTCTCAAAAAAAGTTACCTACAATCATCAACCGGATTGGTACAAAAATATTGAATATTATAAAGAAGAAGAAAGAGGTTACGCTTTTAGAGAGGATTTGTTGGTTCCGGGTTATTTTGAATTGCCAATTAAAAAGGGTGAATCTGTCATTTTTTCTGCAGGAATTA
>CAZTDH010000065.1:0-10032 GCA_964612615.1 uncultured Paludibacter sp.
CTAAAAAACATATCGAGTGTAGGAATGGTTAATCCACTGTAAAGATATTGGTTTGGTAGCGAAAATTTATAGCTCACTTCCACTACTTTTGCGCCCAATTCCTCTTCTATTTCACGAATAACGGCTTCTTCAGCACTTTCATTCTCATCCACAAATCCGCCGGGCAAATCGAGCGTTCCTTTTTCGGGCTCTTTACCACGCTTGCAAACCAACAATTCGCCGGCATCATTCACAATAAAACCCGCCACTGCAGCTGAAGCATTCATATAAAAAACAAAATCGCACGATTCGCACCGTTTTGATTTACTGTTGTTCAGAACAAATTCTGCAGAGCCGCAAGCCGGACAGTGCGTAAATAAGGTTGAAAAATGCATAGAATATTGGTTTATACGTGACTTGAAGCAAAGATACAATTATTTGGTATAATGTTCAGAAAGTTTCTGACTTTGGACATTTACAAATATCATTCCTAAAACGAAAAAACGAGCAGAATGGTATGTGAAAATTTCCTTTATGTTTCTTCTGCTGTTAATAACTTTTTTGTAAACCGTTTATTTAATTGCATTTAAAACACTATTTTTGCAGAAAATAAAAAGATATGAGCCGCAAACTATCTTTTTCACTGGATGATGAATCCGGCGATTTGGTGCAACGATACGAACAATTTCTTTCCGGAAAAGCCAATGGTTATTTCGATGTGGAAGAGTTGGAAAACATCGTGGAATACTACCTGCGTCGTGGTCGCACCAAAGATTGCAATAAAGCCATTGATTTAGGGCTTCAACTGCACCCCAACAACAGCGCCCTTAAAACAAAACGCGCTAAAATATACCTGATAACCGGTGATGATCAGAAAGCATACCGTGTGCTTGACTCATTGGCCGAGTCGACTGATTATGAAGTAATTCTGTTGAAAATAGAGGTCTTTGTAAAACTTGGCCGACTTGCTGAAGCCAACCTACTAACAGAGAAATTGTTGACCGACGAATCGGACGATATGGATAATGTTTGTCTCGATTTGGCTTATTTATACCTCGGTCAGAGCGATAATGAAACCGCACTGAAATTGCTTGAAAAAGGCTTTAATTTCAATAATCAAAACCCCGAATTGCTTTACGAACTGGCTTTTTGCTACGAACAACAGGAAAATTTCGAGAAAGCCATTGCCATTAACCAACAAATAATTAATATTGACCCTTTTGCGAATGAAGCATGGTTTAACCTGGGTCAGTTGTATTTCGCGCAACTGGATTACCCCAAAGCACTCGAAGCGTATGAATATGCACTGGCCATTGACGAAAATGATTCGTTGACCTGCGTTCAGAAGGCTCATGTGCATTTTCAGCTAAACCAGTTTGAAGAAGCAATTGAAACTTATCTGGAATACAAGAACTTATCGGCTTACGGACACTGGCAAACGGATATTTTTATCGCCGAAAGCTATGAAAAACTCGAAAAATACGATGATGCTATCGTTTATTATAAAAAATCGCTCGACGAACAGCCCGAAAACTACGATGCACTGACCGGTATTGCTATTTGTTTGTTGGAACAGGAGCGTTTTGCCGAAAGCCTGCCTTATGTTGAAAAAGCACTGGTTATAAGTCCCGAAGCAGCCGATGCATGGGTTTATATGGCCGAAACCTATATCGGACTTGACGAAGTGGATAAAGCTCTGTTAGCTTACATCAAATCAATCTCCATCGACCCCGAACAACCTGATACACTGATGGCTATTGCGAATATCTGCATGGAAAAAGCGGAATTTGAACTGGCTATTAAATACTATATTGCTGCCCGTGAGCTGGACGAATACCTTGAATTTGTCAATTTGTTTATTGCCGTTTCATGGTTTAAACTTGGTGACCTCAATAGCGCGGCGGAATTTCTGCAAAAAGCAGTAGAAATGGACAAAGAAGCATCTATTCTGTTTTTAGAACTATGTCCGGAAGCCGAACATCTTATTAATTTATTGTAATTTCAACTAAAACGTATGACTAAAAAACTGTTGGTTATTCTATTGATTTCTATTTCGTTTTTCAAGGCAAATGCCACCGAACAATTACAGGCTGTTCAACCGACACAACCGTCCACCACTTCGCTAAGTTTTATTCAGCACATTGAAGCCTGGTACAAAGAAAACACCAACTATTTCAGTATCACAGCATTAATGGCTTGCGAAAGTTCCATTTTACCGGTTCCCTCAGAGATGGTTATTCCACCGGCTGTTTATATAGCCATGGAACCTGATAGCAAACTAAGTATTTTCTGGATTATCATTTTCGGAACTATCGGAGCATTAATCGGAGCATCGTTTAATTACGTTATGTCTATGTGGTTAGGACGATTGGTGGTATATAAATTTGCCGACAGCAAATTGGGAAAAATATTCTTATTAAGCAGTCAGAAAATACAGAAGTCAGAAGCATACTTCAATGAACACGGCAAAACTTCCACCTTTGTCGGACGTTTTATCCCGGTTATCCGTCACCTGATTTCCATCCCTGCCGGACTTGCTAAAATGAATTATCTGAATTTCATTATTTATACTGCTCTGGGTGCAGGACTATGGAACTGCTGCCTTGCATTGATGGGCTATCTGGCTCACGGACAACAGGATATGATTAATAAATACAGTCATGAACTTTCGTATGTTTTTGTTGCCTTGGGAGTTGTTCTGATTGTTTGGTTGGTGATTAAGACTAAAAAGAAAAAGAAATAGTTTATAGTAGGTAGTTATTAGTCAGTAGTTATTCAGAAGTATGAAACAATTTGGTTTAATCGGGTTACCGCTCACTCATTCATTTTCAAAGAAATTCTTTACCGAAAAATTTGAAAATGAACAAATTGACGCGCGCTACGATTTATTTGAACTAAAGCATATTGCTGATTTCTCCCTTTTGATTGAAGAGCATGAATTGTCAGGACTTAACGTTACCATTCCTTACAAAGAAAAAGTGATGGAGTTTATGGACGAGCTTGATGAAACTGCGTTGGAAATCGGAGCTGTAAATGTCATTAAGTTTATCAACAACAAGAACAGTTTGATACTAAGAGGCTATAATTCAGATGCCATCGGTTTCGAAAACTCACTGAAACCATTTCTCAAGCCGCATCATCAAAAAGCCCTGATACTTGGAACCGGTGGTGCATCTAAAGCGATAGATTATGTGTTACGGAAAAACGGCATTCAAACGACCTTTGTTTCGCGCACTGCAAAGCCCGATATGCTTACTTACAAGAAATTGACTGAAGATGTTCTGACACAAAACACCGTCATTATCAATGCTTCACCCGTTGGCACTTTCCCTCATTCCAACGAATGCCCTGATATTCCCTATCAATTCCTTACCGACAAACATTTATTGTTTGATGTGGTTTACAACCCTGCCGAAACACTCTTTCTTAAAAAAGGGCGTGAACAGGGAGCAACCGGTCTGAACGGTGAACAAATGCTGGTGGGGCAAGCTGTGGCAGCGTGGGAGATTTGGAATAAATAAAAAAGTTTATCGAAATCTCTTTCGATAAACTTTTTTGACCTTTAGGTGCTACATTCACCACAAATAAATAAACAGTTAGATTTATTCAGGATTAAATTCCTAAGGATTTAGAATTCAGTTTAATTGCAGTATATCCACTTGCAAACAGAAGCATTAAAATCCAACCATCACCAAGAGGTAGACTTGGTGATCCGCCTTCGTGTTCAGATGGAGGCGGTCCGCCTGCTTTTGATTTTTGACCAATTTTCATCGATGCAGGGTTGATTACTTCAGTTTTACTACCGGAACCCAGCTTTGACCCGTTAGCGATTCCACCTCCCGAATTAGAGATTGGAGCGCTTGATGCGTACAATTTTGAGCCCTGACCGGAAACTTTATTGTTTGTATAGTTAGAACTTCCGATATTTTTTAAACCAGCAAATCCATTACTTTCATTTAATTTTGCCGATACCGAAGCATTGTCCCGATTTTTTGAAGCATTGTGAATTTCCTCTCCTGAAGAAATCTTTCTGCCATTTGATGAACCAGGAGTAATCATTGAATTATCAGTTTTGCTTTTCACTGCACTGTAATTCTGAATTTTCTTCTGATTCATATTTACGATAACATTCGTTCTGTCGACGATTGTTTTATTATTCTCTGGTTTTAAACTAAACCCATCATTTGTTATGAAAATTGCGGCAGAAATGACACCTACAAATGATAATATGCCTACAATATAAGCTATTAATAATTTTATATCTAATTGTTTCATGATTTCTATATTAACGGATTATTAAATGAGTGATAATTTCTTCTGCACTGGTTTTAGTTTTCACAATATATGCTCCCGGGGTAATATTTGAAAGGGTAGTTAATCCATTACCACTGAATGCCACCGAACGAACTGCCACACCTGACATAGTATAAAGAGTTATCGTACCTGCCTTATCGCTGTTGTTCTGTACAAATACACTTCCCTGCGAGCTGAATACTTTTAGTGCCGAAGCAGCATTAGGAGCAGTTACAGAGGTAGTGGTTGATATAATTTTAAAACGCTTAACAGGAGTAGTTGATGGAGCTGCCATAAAGGCATATTCAGTACCACTTGCAGTAATATCAATAATTTTATTATCAATCATATCAACCAGATAAAGTCCGGCATATTTGCTGTCAACATTCTGATGTGTGAAGCTTATTTTGAAGTCTGTATCTGTTCCCGACTGGAATCCCAGGTAGGTTTCATTGATATCTTTCACGGCATCAATCTGATAATTTTGGTCTGTCTCCATAGCAAATAGCTGCGTAGTGGCTGCCAGAATCTTTTTACCATCCCAACCGTTATCAAACGCAGTGGAACAGGAAGGATTTTCAAAAATCCACATACAGTCGGAGTTTTTATTTCCTACAATGTTTATGCGTGTAGCTACCGACAAAGAAGTAGCTGTTTTAGCTCGTTGAGGTGTGTTAAAGTTGAAACTGTTGTGAGGAATTACAAAAGTCGCATTAACTGAACTTGACAGTGCGTTAACGAGGAATCCCTGCATAGAAGGAATAACGCCCGGAACATCTAACACACCCGCTGTTAATGGCGTTGAAACAATATAGGTTCCCGGATCAGAACCGGTATTATTCCCATTTCCGGCAGTCCATTCTTCGTAGCTTCCCGTATTATACATATAAACAGCTGCTTCGGTTTGAGAACCAAATGAAAGCTGGCTTATATTTGCTCCGAAAGTAAAGGGATTTGAGAGAATATGTTGACCTGCATAATCAGCTCCTGTTGTATAAGGTAAGGTTATATTTACATCGGATGTGTTCAGGTAGCCCTTAAATGTATAGGTTTTAGGAGATGATTGCACCACTTCATAGCCTGTTACCGGGGTCATACTTTCACCGGCACTCATGGTCGTCGAAGGATACGGATACCATAGTCCATGATCATAGCCGGTAGCATCGTGGTTCGCTTCATTGTACCGACGAACCCGTTCAGTTCCGCCACTAAAAGTAGTTCCAACCGTTTGACTCTGTACCGGAATTCCAAAATACTGCCAGTGATTCTGACCATTGCTAATCGATGCTTTCGAATACATTTCTACCGAAGCAGAGATTGATTGATTTAGCGATGGATTATCTGTACAATAAATATAACCATTCCCGTGAATAGCATCACCTGCTTTAATTAGCAACCCTAAAACTCCAGCATTATTTGTCAATACTCCTTTAATAGCCAGACCACAATCTGGATTAATTGTAAGATTTTTTCCGGAATTAATCGTGACATTAGTAACAGAATTCAACAAAGTTAGTGTGCAGTTACCATCAATGATAGGAGAGTCTTCATAATCTCCATAAATTGGATCTCCAAAATTTCCAGGCACTTGTTGAACATTCCAACGTGAAGCATCTTCCCAGTTACCTGTCCCTGTAAATACGGGTACATTGCTGAAACTGTTTTCAACCGATAAAACGGTATTACCCCCTGAGACATAGTATCCTTTATAATAAATTGTTGTCGATTTAGTCAATCCGGTCAGATTAGCAGTAAATGAACCACCGGTAGTACCGGCAACCACAGTTTTATTATTCGAAATAGTTACCCCTGAAGTATAACTCCAGCAAATTCCACGTTCGGTTACTACTGCATCCGGTGGAGTAATGGTTGCACCGATTGTTGCAGTTGTAAGTCGTATATTTGTAGCTGCATCGGCATTAATACCGAGGTTTTTAGTCCATTTGGCGTAAAGTGTCAGATTCACTCCTGCTGAATACGTTGAACCCACGGCATAATCTGTTCCCGAACCGTTGGCATTGGTATTCCATCCTGCAATAGTATAACCGGTTCTTACTAAATCTCCTGTCGAAAGGATGCTTGTCGCTGCTGAGTAAGAGGCTGTGGCTGGTGTAGTTCCGCTTGTGTTATCATTACCCACATAGGTAATTTGATAGGAAGAACTTCCATTAACGGCATAAACCGGAACTATGGTAATATCATTATTCATGGTAACCGTGTAAGGATTTGAAGTAGATGCAACTCCTGTTCCACCTATACCTCCCACATAATCCCAACGTACAAAGTGATACCCATTATCAGGAAGAGCGGTTATGGTTACCTGAGTTCCTGATTTATAAACATCACCGTAAAAAGTACCGCCGTTTACAGATCCGTTTGATGCTAAATTTACTTTAAGCATATACAGGTTTTCGACAGTTGCAGTTTCGATTGCACCAACTATCGGAGGATTGGCACGTGCTGCACCAATTTGGTCACTGGTAATAAGTTGACCGGCTGTACTTGCTCCTGTTAAGTTAACCCAAGTGCTGCTCGTTTTATTATAATATGCTACTGCAGGATTCACATTATTATTGTTTGCAAAACGGGTTTGAGTTCCTTTATGAGCTACATCCAACAGGTAACTGCCTATTTTAATAGTAGGTGCTACCAAACCTGCATTATTGTAAAGAAATGGACGATAAACTGAAGCTGTTCCAATTTCAGCACCTGTACCATCGGTTATTTTGGCTGATGCACCCCCTGAGAAAATTGTATTATCTGTTCCATTCTGTAATCCTGTATATTGGATATTGCCTATTACATTATTAGTTCCACTCGGTATTGCTGCATGATAAGTACAATAATAAAGATACACTTGTGATTGCGTTGTATATGCTATGATATCATCCAGAATATAGGCTGTTGGAGAAGTCACACTACCACTACTCATATGATAATTATGTGCGAAAAGTGTGTTTATTGCGTATACAAAGCCCGAGTGATTTCCTATAGCCCCACCATTAAGTCCGCCATAAGCAACATTACCAGTTACACTACTGTTTGATATATATATTGTTCCTCCGAAATTGTTTATCCCCCCACCAATTTCAGTACTTTGGTTGTTGGAAATGGTAGAATTGTTCATATAAATTGTCCCGTTATTTTCTCCGGCACCACCGCCACCATTACCTGCCGTTGAACGGTTTTCAGAAAAGGTTGAATTTTCGATAAACATAGTTCCTTTATTCAAAAAACCACCTCCATATCCCCCGGCATTACGGTGAATCAGAGAATTGTTCAGATAAACAGTTCCACTGATAGAATTCACTATACCTCCTCCTGATCCCGATCCTCTTGAATTACTAACAATAGAATTATTAAGGTGAAGTATTCCATCCACATAAATAGCACCACATATTGAGGTTAATCCACCTTTTATCGTCAGATTATTCATTGTTACATTATAACTTGCCGAAACAGTAAATACCCTGAAAGCAGACGGAGTCACTGAGTTAAATCGTCCCATATCATCCAGCCCGGGGTTAGGAACTGACATAGTATATCCATTGCCATTAATGGTTATGGATTTACTAATGATTTTTTCACTCGTCACCACAATGTTGTTGGTGAGACTAATAATATCACCGGCAACTGAACTGCCTAGAGCGCTAGTAAACGCCGCTTCAGTACCGACCGGGAATGTTGTTGCAGCATACGCACCGGAACTAAAGATAATCAGCAGAAAAGCAGCCAATGCATACTTCAGTTGCTGAACCCGAAATAATTTCTGTTCTTTTTGTTTCATTTCATTTTGTTTGAATAATTAATATATTGAATTTTTATGTCTGTAGTAAGAGCTTAGAAAATGTAGTACCGGAATCAAACGACAAAATTAACACGTGGCAAACCAGCTGCCTGTACAAAACGTAAAGAATTAGAACCAAAAAGTAAACTTATTCAACCAAAAAGCACAAAATGTAGTACATAGTTGATTCGCTTGTAGCAATATATATTACATATAGCATTTTTATGGCTACTTACAAAACGGCATGGATATAGTTAATTAAAAATAAATCATATTTGTAATACTAAAAAATGGAATTCCTTTTTTATACTGAAAACACATATTTAATTATCAATTTTTCAGAACTTTACACAAAACAGAAAGAAAAAAAAACAGCAGATTAAGATCTCAACTTCTACAAACAGCAGATTTCACAACTTTCTACTTTCAAACTTTCTTTTATCTTTGTCAAATAAACATAAAACAGATGATTCGGATTATTTTTTTATTGTCTCCCGTATATGTGTCCTTATTTTGGGCCATCGTATTAGCCGACAATCCGAAAAGTCACAGTGTCCCCCGTGCATTTTTGGGCAGGTTTATGCTGATACCAATGCTGGTATATTTCACGCATTTTTTATATCACGCCCCATTACCCGAACTTTATCGTTATTTTGACCCGATATTTGCCTACACGTCGCTGTTGGTATTTCCAATGTATTATATTTATTTCAGACTGCTGACAGTTGATGAAAAGTTTTCACTGAAAGCTCATGGGAAATACTTTATTCCTGCGTTAGTTGTTGGTACACTCTATACTGTGGGTGTACTTCTTGCACCCAAAAACGAATACACGGTATGGCTCTATCATCAGAATGCATATACAGATTCCCCGCATATAAAATTTATGGCTGCTATGCGCAATCTTGGCAAAATAACTTACCTTGTTCAGGTTCTGATGACTGTAATTGGAAACCATATACTGATTAATAAATACAAGGCAAAAGCTGAGCAGTATTACTCCGACATACAGGATGGGAAATACAATAATGCCCGAATTCTAAACTATTCGATTATTATTATAAGTGTTACTTCGTTTGTTTTTGCCATTGTAGGCAGATACAGTTTATGGAATCAGGATATTCTTATTTGTGTGGGATGGGGTATATTTTCGGTTGTATTATTCATTATCGGGTATATGGGCTACAAGCAAAAACCAATAAATCCGACTTTTGAAAAAGAAGATAAAATTGATGAACAAATCCAATTAATTGATATTCCGGCAGGCGTTCAAAAAAAGTTATTAAACAAACTACTGCATGAATTTGATAACAAAAAAATATACCTGAACAGTCAGTTGAATATTATGGATGTGGTGGAGGCAGTTGGTACTAACAGAACATATATTTCGGTAATTATTAACCAACAATACAATCAGAACTTTTGCTCGTTTGTAAATAACTACAGAATAGTGGAATTGGAGCAAGTTATTTGTAATGACCCGGATATGGTAAATGAAGAACTAGCCGAAAAATGTGGATTTGGTTCGGTAAATTCTATGAAACGGGCTGTTTCATCCAAAACCGAATTATCTTTTGCAAAATGGAAAGAAGTGATACAAGACAGGATAAAATTTCATTCAACTTAATACTGAATTTTCTCTAAATTACATTGGCATTTGTAATTTATTGTAAAAATATTATAGCTATATTATATAATACCTTATATTTGCAACGCAATTGCAAAACAAACGAACAAACCGGTTTCTGACCGGCTAAATTTACTGAATCTGTAATTGATATAATCGAATGACATTCAACCGCTTATAATATACAACAATGTTTACTTCAACCTGAAGTATGCGTTGTTTTGTTGTTTTTAGGTGGTTCACAAAGGGGCAAAAAAAAGCCCCGCATACAGGTACGGGGCTAATTTTCGTGGAATTGGAATGTGCCTTGCTAAAGGGCAGACGCGTCAGTTGTGGTGGACGGAGC
>CAZTDH010000066.1:0-9961 GCA_964612615.1 uncultured Paludibacter sp.
ATCGGGAAAAAGAAGAAGGAATGTTCTGGTTTATCGATTATACCACCAAAGGACGTTCAATGATGATTCGGCGCGACAACTGGAAATATGTATTCAATACCGGATTCGTGAATGAATTGTACGACCTGAAAAACGACCCGTACGAAATGCACAACCTGATTGACAACCCAAAATATAAAGAGAAGCAAGCGACTTTGAGTCGGGAATTGATTGAATGGTTACTAAGGGAACCGGTAACGAATATGGAACCATAGAAGCCCCCTAATCCCCCGAAGAGGGACTTAACCAAGTTTGCTAATTACATGAACTATTAATATATGAACTACACAAAAACACATCTTGTAATATTATGTACTTTGTTTTTTTTATGGTTATCAGCCAACAATTTGTTGGCACAAGAAACAAAGCAAAATCAGGATTTTCAAACCTTTGAATCCTACAAAAATGTAGGTTACAATCAAACGTTGCGTCCACAGTTTCATTTTACCTCCTTGAAGAACTGGATTAACGACCCCAATGGGCTGGTGTGGTACGATGGGGAATATCATTTGTACTTTCAGCACAATCCATTGAACTTAAAATGGGAACCCGGATTGGTATGGGGACATGCCGTGAGCTCCGATATGGTTCATTGGACTCAATTGCCACACGCCATTTATCCTCCTGTTGGAAGTGGCGGTGTTTATTCTGGCACTGCCGTGGTTGATAACAATAATATACTTCGGAAACAAAAGGGAAAAGTAAAAACATTGGTGGCCTATTTTACGGCTAAGGGTGGTCAATGTGGTGCGTACAGTACCGACAAAGGACGCACTTATCAATTCCTCAATGAAGGAAATCCGCTTGTGATGAACCCTGATTACAAGGGTGCTCGCGACCCTAAAGTGCTTTGGCACGAAGCAAGCAAACGTTGGGTAATGGTGCTTTGGGTTCAGAAAGTGGAGAACGAGGGAACCCCCGATGAAAAGCCGGGGAGAGTCAGGTTCTATAATTCCAAGAACCTTATTGACTGGACGCTGACAAGTGAACTCAACAGAAACTGGGCGTATGAGTGCATGGACTTTGTTGAACTTCCAATTGATGGCAATGAAAACAACAAAAAATGGTTGCTTTACGATGCCAGTTTTGATTACGAAATTGGTGATTTCGATGGTGAAAAATTTAGTTCGGATACAAAGTCCTATTTAGGTGATTATGGTCCAAAAAATTTCTATGCAGGTCAAACATTTAGTAACAGTCCCGACAATCGAACGGTGATGATGGGATGGATGAATGGTGGAGGCATTTTTCAAAAAGCTTCGATGCCTTTCAACCAGCAAATGTCTTTTCCGAATACCTTGGAATTAAAAACTACAGCCGAAGGAATTCGTTTGTTTCGTTGGCCAATAAAAGAGATTGAGAAATTGTATGTAAAAACACTTAAACTATCAAATCTGTCGGTTGCCGATGCTGTAAAAAAGCTTTCGGATATCAATGTAGAATTGATGGATATGACCATAGAATTTGAAACGAAAAGTTCCCTGAAGTTGATTATCCGTGGATGTGAAGTGACCTATGATGCCAACCTTAAATTGGTTGTTTTTGGCAAAACAAAACTTCCTGCACCCGAATGTAACGGCAAAGTTAGTTTGCGCATGCTTGTTGACAGAGCTTCCATTGAACTTTTTGCCAACGATGGTGCCACAGCAGCCACTTCGTATGCCAGTTTTATTCCCGACAACAAGCAACTGTCCATATCGGCAGATGGTGAAACTAAAATCAATACACTTATTATCAATACATTAAAATCTTCATGGAAATGAAAATCAGATTAAACACAATGAACGCATTTAAAGCAGTCGGATCTATACTTAGTTTTTTGTTTTGTTTTAATACTACTGCACAACAGTTGAAACTCGCTGAATTATTCAACGAAGGTGCTGTGCTTCAGCGCAATACTAACGTTCGTATTTGGGGGAAAGGAAAGTCTTTATCTGAAATAAACTTACAGATACAAGGCAAACAATTTGTTGCCAAAAGCGATAAAAGTGGTGAGTGGAAAATGGAGCTCTCACCCCTGAAAGCAGGTGGTCCATATACCATGACTGTATTTTCGGGCAAGGATACGATTCGGTTGAAGGAAATTTACGTGGGTGAAGTTTGGATAGCAGGTGGACAATCCAATATGGAATTTCAGCTATCAAAGTCAGATAGTGGGAAGACGGAAATTGCACGCGGTTGCAATAAGAATATCCACTTTTTAAAAGTCCCTTTTGTACCTTATCCAGGGGCAAAATCGCAGGGCGATATGAAATGGAACTCTGCCACTTACCAAAGTGTTTCCTACATGTCCGCCGTTGCTTATTATTTTGCAAAAGAGATAGTGTCAAAGCTGAAAATTCCTATTGGTATAATTTGTTGTTATAGAGGTGGCTCAGTTGCCGAGACCTGGATGAGTAAGGACGCAATTCTGAAATATCCTGAAACCAAGCCGATTATTGAAGCTTACGATAGCTTTTTATCCAAAATGGACAGTGTAAAATTAGCCGCAATATTCACAAATTACCAGCTTGCTTTGAAAAGTGCACAGGACTCTTCCGCTGCTGGACTGAAAGTAAAAAAATGGCCTACAGAACCGATGAGCGACAAATGTTCTAACCGTCCTTCGGCTTTATATCAAACTATGTTACAACGGGTTGTACCTTACACTATCCAAGGGGCAATCTGGTATCAAGGTGAATCCAATGTGGTAAGAGCTGTTCAATATCGCACACTCTTTCCTGCATTGATTGAGAATTGGCGGACTGATTTCAAGAATCCAGCCATGCCTTTCTTGTTTGTTCAACTGCCTGGTTTTGAAATCCCCGAATCTAAGAATTGGCTTAATTGGCCTGAACTACGTGAAGCCCAGCAAATGACCAGCCAGAAAGTTAAAAATACAGGGATGGCAGTATCTTTGGAACTTGGTGATAAAAATGATATTCACCCCACACACAAAGAATCTGTCGGAAAACGATTGGCTGCCAACGCATTGAATACAGTTTACGGATTTAAAAATCCATACGCTGGTCCAATTTATAAGAATGTGCAATTTAAAGAAAATAAGGCAATTATTTCTTTCAATTTTATCTATGATGGATTGAAATGTGATGGAGAATTGAAGGGCTTTAGCATTTGTGGTGCTGACAAGAAATTTGTATCAGCCAAAGCCGAAATCAAAAACAACCAAATTGTAGTTTGGTCCGACAAAGTTGATGCACCGGTTGCCGTACGTTACGGCTGGTCAAACTGGACAGATGCCAACATGAAAAACAGTGCAGATTTTTCTGCTTCGCCTTTTCGAACGGATAATTTCAGATTATTGTCAGAAGGGGTTTATAAACCAGTATATTGAAAATTAACAAAACATGAAAACCACAAATTCAATTATATGTTTTATTATTCAGATAATCCTAATCTGTTTTGCACATGCAAACTTAGCTGCACAAACAAATCTCCAAAATCAGGAATTTCAGACTTTCGAATCCTACAAAAACACAGGATACGACCAGTCTATGCGCCCCCAGTTCCATTTCAGCTCGGAAAAAAACTGGATTAATGACCCCAACGGAATGGTGTGGTATGATGGCGAATATCACCTTTTCTTTCAGCACAATCCCAAGGGAACAGCCTGGGGAAATATGACCTGGGGGCATGCCGTGAGTACCGATATGGTTCATTGGAAACAGTTGCCACATGCTATTTTGCCTTACGGTGGTGGAACTATTTTTTCGGGTACTGCGGTAATCGACCACAATAACAGTTTAGGGAAGCAACAGGGAAAAATTAAAACCATGGTTGCCATTTTTACCTTTGCAAAACAGCTCTTCTATCAAGCAGCGGCTTACAGTACCGACAAAGGACGTACTTTTCAATTGCTCAAAAATGGCGAAGCAATTGTTCCCAATCAGGGTATTGATAAAACCGAACGCGACCCAAAGGTTTTCTGGCACGAAGCAAGCAAAAAATGGGTGATGGTGCTGTGGGTTCAGAAAGCGGAAAATACAGGAACATCACAGGAAGTCTCCGGAAAAGTACGCTTTTTCACTTCCAAAAACCTTACCGACTGGACTTTGGCAAGCGAGTTGGAAAGAAACTGGGCTTACGAGTGTATGGACTTTGTTCAACTTCCGGTGGATGGAAATCTGAAAAATAAAAAATGGTTGCTTTACGATGCCAGTTTCGATTACGAAATTGGTGATTTTGATGGCAAAACATTTACTTCCGATAAAAAATCCTTTCTGGGAGATTTAGGACCAAATTACTATGCAGCTCAATCCTTCAACAATAGTCCCGATGAACGTACAGTGATGATAGGTTGGATGCGGGAAAAGTGGGGAAAAGAAACCTCATTTGAGAAAGCGGGCATGCCTTTTAATCTTCAAATGTCATTTCCATCGACCATGGAGCTGCGAACCACTACGAAAGGCATTCGTCTGTTTCGCTGGCCGGTAAAAGAGATTGAAAAATTGTATATAAAGTCTCATTCGTTCAAGAATTTGAGTGCAAAACAGTTAGTTCCAAGGTTAGCTGATGTGAAAGCTGATTTAATAGATATGTCGATTGATTTTCATGCTGATGATTCTTTACAACTGAATGTGAGGGGACTGGTAATTGATTGGAAAAACGGACAGTTTTTATTTAAAGACAGAAAAATTCCAGCACCGGCAGTTGATGGGAAAGTAAAACTTCGTCTGCTGCTCGACCGTACTTCTTTAGAACTTTTTGCCAATGATGGAGCAGCTGTTGCAACTTTTTATGCTTTACCTGATGTTCAAAATAAAAGCACTATAATTTCTGTCAACCAGAATACGAAAATAAATTCGATGATTATTAATGAGCTGAAATCTTCGTGGGTCAATAAATAATTGATATTCAATATTAAAAATAAAAATGATGAAACATCCATGAGCAAAATAAAAAAAGACTCACAGGGTAATGATTATTATAGAACTAACTTCTCTCTATTCCCCCTCTTATTCCCCCTTTAGGGGGTTAGGGGGCATGGGGCTTATTATAAACACATGAAGTATAAATTGACGTTACTTATTACTTTGATAATTAGTGGGAATACCCTTAGTTATATTAATGCACAAAGCTTATATAATTACCCCACGGAATCAACGCTTGTACCATTAAAAGCACAGGTATTTTCGGTGCTGACGAGGGAACAATCACGTTTGGGTGTGCCTGAAATAACAATAATCCAAAAGAAAGAAGAACCTATTGTGTTCAGTGGAAAAAATCTGGAGTTGGTAAGTACTCAGAAGCACCGGCTCGAATCGCCTTCGCGTATTATTTGGCACAATGGCAAATATCATAGTTGGATAATGCATATTTGCGCTAAAAATCTGGGTGGTACCGGAATTACGAATGTATATATCACTTCGAATGATGGAAAAAACTGGAACGTAGAAGGTCTTTTCCCCAACGGAGAAAAAGGCAGCATGGACGAAGGCTGGCGCGAAGGCATACAAGTAGTGAAGTTCGATGGAAAATTTTGGATGTTTTATGCCGGATCTTCAACAGCTTCAAAATATAATTTGAACAGATATGAAACATTGAAACTGCCGCAGCACGGCATCTGTTTAATGGTAGCCGATCGCCCCGAAGGGCCATGGAAATACGCCATTGACAAACCGATTATCAATCGGTCAGACAATCCGAATGAATGGGATTATGAACTGATTACCAATCCATACCCTGTTTATTTTAAAGGGAAATGGTTTGTTTATTATAAATCATTCAATTTCGAAAAATCGGGAAGTAAGCGAACATTAAACGGAGTTGCTTATGCCGACAACATCACCGGACCATACACGAAGTTTGAAGGAAATCCGGTTTGCGATGCACACGGTTCGTTTGCCTGGGTGTATCGGGGTGGAATTACAATGATAGCATTTGGTGAAGGTTTTGGTAAAATACATTGGTCGCCCGACGGCTTGCACTTTAAAAATGTGGATGACCCAAAATCTCGCGGCATTGTATCGCCTTATTACAGTTCGCTTTATATTCCATACGACCCACTTTGTGGCGACCCGGTTACGAACAAAGAGCCCGATGAGTTATGGGGCTTGGAGCCTAAAATTAACGAAGGTGGAAAAATTCAAGACGCTGTTTGGCCTCTGGTAAAAGGAACGCTTGTTTTCAATCCGGTACGTAAAGAAATCTTTACGCCCGAATTAGTGGCGAAAATTAAATCCATACCAAGCGAGTTGCACCCTATTTATTACCGTGAAGTTTTTGGCAGCAAGAAGGTGGAAGGTGCAGGGTTAAAAAAAGTCATTGAAGCACGAACAAAACCGACACCCTACGATTACCCCACAGAAGCAGTACGCATTCCATTGATTGGCGAAGTGTTTTCCGATTTGACTTTTGAGCAAGCCCGCAAAGGAGTTCCCGAAATAAAATTGCTCAGCAAAAAAGAAGAAAATATTGAATATATCGGTGCAATGAAAGATTCGATAGATTTGCGCCTTTGGCAGGAATCGCCATCGCGCATTATCTTTCACGATGGCAAATACCACGCTTGGTTTATGCACCTGAACAACATGGCGCCAAAAGGAATTTATGGCCGTGCAAAGAACTTTTACATTACATCGAAAGATGGGTACAAATGGGAAGTAATGGGGCAATTGCCGGCAGGCGAGCCGGGTTCGTTCGACGATATTTGGCGCGAAGGACTTCAGGTCGTAAAATTCGATGGAAAATTCTGGATGTTCTATGCCGGAAATACTTCCGACAAATCAAAAATAATTAGAGGCGACGTGAATACCTATGGCATTGGTTTGTTGGTGGCTGATAGTCCCGCAGGTCCGTGGAAACGTGCTGTTGAACAGCCGCTTTTCACGCGTGGACTAAACGAAACCGACTGGGATTTCGACCAGGCGTGCAATCCCTATCCTGTTTATTTCAAGGGGAAATGGTTTGTGTATTACAAAGGTTCTAACTTAAAATTGAATAGTACTGGTCGCACCTGGCAGGGTGTGGCCGTTGCCGATAAAATTACCGGACCCTACAGCAAATCCGAAGGAAATCCGATATGCGATGGGCACGGCTCATTTGTCTGGGCATATCGTGGTGGCGTAACCATGTTGCCGTTTGGCTACGATTTAACGGAAGGTCGCATCAACTGGTCGCCCGATGGCTATCGCTTTCATATCGTGGATTATCCATTGTCGAGAGGTGTTAAAACACCCATTTTCAGCTCGTTTTACTTGCTCAACGACCCATTGTGCGGCGACCCGCTAATGACTACAGAACCCAACGAAATCTGGGGACTGGAAACCCGACAAACCGAACATACCAAGCCGGTGGATTGGAAATTATTTCATGGAACCATAGAATTTAACACAACGAAAAAATAAATTGAAACAATCATGAGAAAAATAAAACTTTAACCCGCAATAAAATGATTATTAAAGAACTAACTTCTCTCTATTCCCGTACTTATTCCCCCTTTAGGGGTTAGGGGGCTTATTATAAAAAAAATGAAAAAGAAAAACAACATGCTGAAATGGTCAATTGTAGTAGCATTGGCCGGATTTATTTTCGGGTTCGATACAGTCGTAATTTCGGGTGCGAATCAACCCATAAAAGAGCTGTGGCATACCACACCCTTGTTTCACGGATTCTTCATCATGTCGATGGCACTTTGGGGAACAGTAATCGGTGCATTGTTTGGAGGAATTCCTACCGAAAAATACGGTCGTAAAAAAGTACTGCTCTGGATAGGTATATTGTTCGCAGCTTCATCACTTGGTTCGGCTTTTGCTCCAAATCCCTATATTTTTTCTTTCTTCCGTTTCATTGGGGGATTAGGAATTGGAGTATCTTCGGTGGTAGCACCCATCTATATTGCTGAAATTTCTACTCCGAAAACACGCGGAAGTCTGGGAGCATTGTATCAGTTCAATATTGTGTTTGGTATATTAATCGCCTTTTTGTCGAATTACTTTTTGCAAGGCATTGGTGGCAGCAGCGACTGGCGCTGGATGTTGGGCGTAATGGCTGTACCTTCGATAGCTTATACCTTAATGGTACTTGGTATTTCGGAAAGTCCCCGTTGGCTGATTACCTGCAAAAACAACATTACCGAAGCTAAAGCCATTATGCAATTGATTGGTATTGAAAATCCGGATGCAGAAGTAAAGAATATTCTGGAGAGCAATAAGCATGAATCGAAAGCGGAAAAAGGAGGGCATAGCTTTTTTAGCGGAGCACACAAAAAAGTTATTTATCTGGCATTTGTGATTGCTTTTTTCAATCAATTATCGGGTATAAACTTCATTCTTTATTATGCGCCTGAAATTTTGGAAAAAGCGGGTTTGGCTGCCAAAGAATCGTTATTTAACTCCATTGCCATTGGAGGTACGAATCTGATTTTTACATTTGTGGGACTTTATTTAATTGACAAATTAGGTCGAAAAATATTGTTGTTAATCGGTTCGTTGGGGTATATACTGAGTTTGAGCATGGTTGCCTATGCCTTTTTTACACACGCTAGTCCGGTATTTTTGATGGGTTTTTTATTATTATTCATTGCGGCACATGCGGTTGGACAAGGAGCGGTTATATGGGTATTTATTTCCGAGATTTTCCCAAACAAAGTAAGAGGTGCGGGACAATCATTCGGTGCCAGTATACATTGGGTTTTTGCTGCCATTATTACCCTGATTACTCCTTTATTTTTGGATGCGAAAAATGGCATTTTCAAAGACAATCCCTGGCCGATTTTTGCCTTCTTTGCAGCAATGATGGTGCTTCAACTGATTTGGGTAATTACAACTATGCCTGAAACTAAAGGTAAATCATTGGAAGAGTTGGAATCAAAAATGCTTTCTAACAACTAATTTGAGAAATGAAAATCAATAAAATAGTAGTTGGAATTGGAGAAATTCTCTGGGATGTTTTTCCGGAAGGAAAACAGCTTGGTGGTGCTCCCGCCAATTTTGCTTACCATATTTCGCAGTTTGGTTACGATGGCTATGCTGTCAGTGCCATTGGACAGGATAAATTTGGAGATGAAATTCTTGAAAGTTTGATAGATAAGAAGTTGAATTGTCTTTTCGAAAGCACTTTTTTCCCAACCGGAACGGTTCTGGTAACAGTCGACAATAAAGGTATTCCGCAATATGAAATTTGTGAGAATGTAGCATGGGATAATATCCCTTTTACTGCAGAAATGGAAAAACTTGCACGACAAACCAATGCAGTTTGTTTTGGCTCGCTGGCACAACGGAACAATGCTTCCAGAGCCAGTATCAACTTATTTTTAAATTACATTCCTGAGTCGGCATTGATAATTTTTGATATTAATCTTCGTCAGCATTTCTATTCAATGAAACTAATTGTTGAATCACTAAAACGATGTAATATATTGAAAATAAACGACGAAGAAATTAGAACGTTGGCAAAATTGTTTGGTTGGGAGTCAATTTCTGATACTGGAGTTTGTTCACAGTTGATACATGATTATCGGTTGAAAATGGTGGTTCTGACATGTGGTGAAAATGGAAGTTATGTTATTACTGTAAATGAAACTTCATTTAAAGAAACTCCCAAAGTGAAGGTTGCTGATACAGTAGGTGCAGGTGATTCATTTACAGCTACTTTTGTGGCGGCAATATTGAACGACAAAAGCATTTCGGAAGCGCATCAGTTAGCTGTTGATGTTTCGGCTTATGTATGTACGCAAAACGGTGCCATGCCAGAAATACCAAAAGAATTTTTAAATAGACTAAACTAATAATGATAATAATGGTAAACATAAAATTTAAACTGAACAGCACAACTGCTTTTGCTCCCCTATTCATAGCAGCAAGTGCTTTTTCAAATCAGGTTGAAGCAAAGAATAACAAACCAAATTTCGTAGTAATTTTGATCGACGATATGGGTTATTGTGATATTGGACCATTCGGTGCAACTACCCAAAGAACGCCTA
>CAZTDH010000067.1:0-8420 GCA_964612615.1 uncultured Paludibacter sp.
GCCAAATCGCCCGTCGCTATGCGACTGGCTGGCAACCAAGATATATAAGTGGCGTAGCCACGACCGATTTGCTTTGCGTTGGAATTTATTCCAATGCAATAATCCCAATGCAATGTTTAAAAGATAATTTTTGTACATTTGCAAATCAAACATATTAAATAAGCAAAGCCTCTTATGCCATAACTCTCCCTCCCTGGAGGGAGTTGGAGGGAGGTCAAGAAACAGAAATAAAACAATTTTCAACATACTAAAATAGCATTCTGCTATTGTTCGCGCCACCAGAAACCTGAGAAATTTCCCTAAGCGAACATGCAAACAGATTCAGTAAGCAAAATGCTCACGCCAACCGGCGTGGGCTTTTGACTTATCGTTTGCATGTGGCCTTCTCAGGGGCTTGGTGGCGGGTAAGGATTTAGTCCACGCTTTTTTTTGTGGATTAAAGCCTTACCTGCTCAGTAGTTCAGAATTCCAACGAACTACATAATGGCAAAGAAATCACAAAACGAAAACCTCCACATAGCAAATTCAGCTAAAAAGGATGAATTTTATACTCAACTCTCAGACATTGAAAAAGAATTAAAACATTATAAAGGGCATTTCAAAGACAAAGTGGTATTTTGTAATTGCGACGATCCACGCGTAAGCAATTTCTTTCATTATTTTTCCTATAATTTTGAAAATCTCGGGCTTAAAAAACTAATTACTACTTGCTATAAGAGCCAGAACATGGACTTGTTTAGCGAACACATATCTGAAAAAGCCATTTACCTTGAATACACGGGCGACAAAAATGGAAACAAAGTTCCCGATCCTGAAGAAATTGGTATTCAATTCCTAAAAGGGGATGGTGATTTCCGTAACCCGGAGAGCATCGAACTATTGAAACAAGCCGATATAGTGGTTACAAATCCACCTTTCTCACTTTTTAGAGAATATGTGGCGCAATTGGTTGAGTATGACAAAAAGTTTATAATAATTGGTAATGTCAATTCTATTACATACAAGGATATTTTCAAGTTGATAAAAGCTAATAAATTATGGCTTGGTGCTAGTATCCATAGTGGAGATAGGGAATTTGGTGTACCTGATGACTACCCATTAACTGCAGCAAGCAGTAGAATTGATGAAGCTGGTAATAAATTCATTCGTGTAAAAGGAGTACGGTGGTTTACAAATTTAGATTATAATGAACGACACGAAGACCTTATTCTTTACAAAAATTACACACCTGAGGCATTCCCCTCTTATGACAACTACAATGCCATAAATGTAGATGTGACAAAAGATATTCCATTGGATTATGAAGGCGATATAGGTGTGCCAATTACGTTTTTAGATAAATATAATCCTGATCAGTTTGAAATCATAGGATTGGGAATATCTAATTCAGGTATTGAGTTTGGCGTTCAGCCATATAAACCTGAACATAAAAAATATAGAAAAGAAATTCAGAAAAGAGGAGCAGTTGATGGTGATTTATATATGATTAAAGATGGAATAGTAGATGTACCTTATGCTCGTATTATAATCAAAAACAAAAGACTATGAAAATCGAACTCAAAGAAATTGCAGTCAGCGAACTGACAAGTGGTTACGAAGATAACAATGAAAATGGTGTAGTAGGTTATGGTGGCAGGTTGGATATTCGTCCGCCTTATCAGCGTGAATTTGTGTACGGTGACAAACAACGGAATGCTGTAATAGAAACCCTGACAAAAGATTTTCCATTGAATGTAATGTATTGGGCTGTGCGTGAGGATGGGAATTTTGAAGTGATTGACGGTCAGCAACGGACTATTTCTGTCTGCCAATATGTAAATGGCGATTTCTCTTTAAACGGTCTGGCGTTTCACAATCTACAATCTGACAAACAAAAGCAGATATTAGACTATAAATTAATGGTTTACTTTTGTACGGGTGAACCGAGTGAGAAATTGGAATGGTTTGAAACCATAAACATTGCCGGAGAGGAACTCACAAATCAGGAATTGCGAAATGCTGTATATTCCGGTTCGTGGGTATCAGATGCCAAACGCTATTTCTCTAAAAATAATCGCCCCAAAATAGGTGATGAGTATTTAAGTGGCTCTGCAAACCGACAAGAATATTTAGAAACTGCCATTAATTGGATTTCGGAATCGAATATAAAAGGGTACATGTCCAAAAATCAGCACGAACCAAATGCTAACGAACTTTGGCTTTACTTTCAAAGTGTTATTAATTGGGTGAAAGCCACATTTCCAACGTATCGTAAAGAAATGAAAGGCATTCAATGGGGATTTCTTTACAACGAGTTTAAAAATCAAAAGTTTGACTCACAAAAACTTGAGGTGGAAATCACAAAATTAATGCAAGACGAAGATGTTACAAACAAAAAAGGCATTTACGAATATATTTTGACAGGTAAGGAAAAATACCTCAATATCAGAGGATTCTCAGACAATCAGAAACGTGAAGCTTATGAAAGACAAGAAGGAATTTGCGTAAAATGCGGAGTGAAATTTGAACTTCATGAAATGGAGGCTGACCACGCAACTCCATGGCACGAAGGGGGAAAAACGAGTGCTGAAAATTGTCAAATGCTTTGTCGTGAAGATAATCGCCGGAAGTCCGGGAAATAAAATGCTGACTAAATTTCTTTTTCAGGAGCATGACTAACCATCATGCTCTTTTTATTGCATAGGGTTGAAACCCCAAACAACTGCATAGGGTTGAAACCCTACGCAATCCAAATCGCTCGTCGCTACTCGACTTGCTTGGATGCGCTTTATGCAAGTGGCAGAGCCACGACCGATATGGCGAGCGTAGCAATTTATTGCTATGCTCCCAAATGCGATTTTCCGAGCGTATGAATTCATTCATATGCGATTTTCAAATGCAAGGAGTTTTATAGCGAAGAGATATTAAAGTCGATATAATGTAAGTTAAACTTTCCTGCCCGCATTACGCATACCTGCGCATACCTGCGCAAACCAACGCAAAAAGCGTATAAAGTGCTGTAATATAGCATTATAGTATGTTCTGTTGTGTTGCATGAATGATATTTGAGCCGTACATTTGCATTGTCATAGAGTCAAAAGTTACATGATGTTCTTTTGTAAAAACCTATGCAATATTGATTATGGCTTTAGCCCAAAACCCAATGACAGGCCAGATGAGTGGTACGGTTGGAAACATTGTAACAAGCAAACGTGCTAAGCAAAATTTAGTACGATCAAAGGCGTTTAAACCACGTAACGCCAACAGCGAACAACAGCAGAAACAGCGTGGAGGTTTTAAATTAATCGTGGACGAGTATCAATCGTGGGGCGGAGTAATCGAACTTGGTTTTACAGAAGTTCCAGAGGGTCAGACTCCTTATACGCTCTTTATGGCAGAAAACCTGCCCGGTGCGATTGATAAGAGTGGTGTAGAACCGGTAATTGATTACAGCAAACTGGCAGTTTCGGATGGTTCACTTCCGGCAATGATTGTGACTGAGGTATCAATAGTTGCCGAAGGTATCAGCATTAGTTACAAAACACCGTTGCGAGTTCCAAGAGTGAACGAAACGGATGAAGTAGTTGCCATTGCCAAAACTTACACCGGTGAGATACTGATTGACACGAAAGAGCGCGGAGCAGAAACAGTAGGAACTATCCTGATTGACTATCCGGGTATTCAGGCATCTGATGTTCAATGCTGTTATTTGTATGCCCGAAGTGCTGATGCAAATAAAGCGTCAAAGTCAGTTTTTATCAGATTGATTGCACTCCATCCGCAGATTTAATAAGGTAGTTTGTTTTGCTGTTCAAAGAGACACCCTGCAGGCTGTGAAGTTTGCGGGGTGTACTTTTTTATGCCTGAAGAAAATGAGTTTTTCTAAAAAAAATCTTATTATGAGCAATAGGTTGAATAGGGTAGGGCTATAAAAGACGAAAGGTAGCTTGCCTCACGGCATACTACCAATCTTTGTTAACCTTAAATCTAATACTATGAAAAAATCACGATGCAAAAGTACAGCATAATTAAATACAATCCAAATAAACAAGCATAAATTATCTGTTTTATAACATATTTTCATGATTGGTCGACCATTTTTAAACTTCTATAAACAACGCGGGTCAAAAAAGCGCTAATTTACGAGGTTTAATAAGGTTTTTTAATGCCGTTTTTACATTCACAGTATTACTTTCAGTGGTATCTTACATCCAAATTAAAGTTGAAGATTTTACGAGTCTAAATGTGCGTCATAGAAAGTATGACGATACTGTAGTGTTTACTATTACTTTTTTGGACATCTGCCATCTGGTTGAAAAAGATTAAAAACATTATTAACATAAAAATGCACTTTTCTTTCATTTTTGAACAAAATAATACTGCTTTTTAATATCTGCTAAAAACATTTATTATTATATTTGTACAAATTAAATATTTAAAATTAGCTGTTATTGAAATATTTAGCTCAATGCTAAAAGTAAATTGCCATACAATTTTTTAATTATTTAAGTCAAAGTTAAGTTTAGTATGCCTCAATAAAAGGAAACACCTATGAAAATTTCCGAAAACAAACAATTTAACCCTGAAAATTTGCATCAAAATGCAGAAGAAACATTGAATTTGGGTTACAGAGAAGAAGAAAGAAAGCAACTTATCCGACAAAATTATATTGATATTATAAATATTGTTTCAGAAGCCATTTATGTGTTGGACGAAAGCTTCTCATTTATTGAGGTAAATAAAGGTGCAGAAAAAATGTATCAGTTTACAAGAGAGGAACTTATCGGCCAAACTCCTGATTCGGTTGCTGCTCCGGGGATGAATGATATGCCAACTATTTTGCAAACGATGCAATCGGTATTGGAAACAGGGAAAGAGGTTCAGTTCGATTTTTGGGCTAAACGAAAGAATGGAGAAATTTTCCCTAAATCGGTGATTGTAAATAAGGGAAAATTCTTTGAACAGAACGTACTAATAGCTACTGCACGTGATATAACTGAACAAAAAGAGGTTGAACAAAAACTGATTCTTAGAGATTCAGAATTTATAGATTTGTTTGAAAATGCTCCAATCGGTTATCACGAAATTGATGCTGAAGGCAAAATTATACGAATTAATGAAACAGAATTAAATTTACTTGGCTATACATTAGCAGAAGTTATTGGACAATATTTCTGGAAATTTACAGTAAATGAAGCTATTTGCCAACAAGATATTACAGCAAAACTTGCAGGTACTTTGCATCCGGGAATAAGCTATGAACGAAATTTAAGAAGAAAAGATGGTGCTATATTATCTGTTTTAGTTACAGATAGATTAATCAAATCGCCTGAAGGTAAAATTACAGGTATCAGATCTAATGTTCATGATAATACCAGCAGAAAAATCGTGGAAGTAAAACTTCAAAAGAGAGAAGCTGAGCTCGATACTTTAATTAATACATTGCCGGATTTAGTATGGTTAAAAGATACTGATGGAGTATACATTAACTGTAATAAAAGATTTGAACTGTTTTTTGGAGCAAAAAAGGAGAGTATTGTTGGAAAATCAGACTATGATTTTATGTCAGAAGAATTAGCTGATTTTTTTCGTGGTCATGATAAAAATGCGATATCTGAAGGTAAACCAACTATCAATGAAGAGTGGGTTACCTATGCAAATGATGGACATAGTGAATTTCTTGAAACTATCAAAACTCCAATGTATGACGATGATGGAAATTTAATAGGAGTATTGGGGATTGGAAGAGATATAACAGAGCGAAAAAACACAGAAAAATTAGTCAGGGAAAACTATGATTTATTAAGTAAGCTCACTGCGCAAGTGCCCGGAGTAGTTTATCAATATCGGTTATACCCTGATGGGCATTCTGCTTTTCCATACTCCAGCGAGGGGATGTACGATATTTATGAAGTAACACCTGATGAAGTACGTGAGGATGCATCACCGGTTTTTACACGGATTCATCCGGATGATTATGATAATATTGTAGATACGATAATGGAGTCAGCCCGAAATCAGACCATTTATCATAGTGAGTTTCGGGTAATTTTACCACAAAAGGGGCTTCGTTGGCGAAAGTGTGATGCTAAACCTGAATTACTGGAAGATGGCAGTACACTTTGGTATGGAATTATTACAGATATTACGGAACAAAAAGAGGTAGAAAATACATTAAAAGAAAGCGAAGAAAGATTTAAAGTTCTTTTTGAAAAAGCTCCGGATGCCATGTTTCTGGCTGAAACAGAAACAAGAAAGATAGTAGATGCAAATGCTGCAGCTTGCCGTTTGTTTAAAAAAGAAAAAACTGAACTTATTGGACTTTATCAGTATGAACTTCATCCAAAAAAAATAATTTCAAAATCAAAAGAAGAATTCGATATACATTCTATTCAAAGCCCCAATGCCGAAATTATAATCCCCATTGAAAATATCATTATTACATCTGAAGGAAATGAAATTCCTGTTGAAATTTTGGGACAAACCATAAAAATTGGAGAAAAAGAGCTGTTATTAGGTACATTCAGGGATATTCGCGTACGGAAAAATACATTAGATATTTTAAAAAGAAGTGAAGAACGTTATAGCAGTTTATTACAGCATTTGGAAACCGGAGTTGTTGTTCATGCTGCCGATACTTCCATAATTACGAGTAACCCCCGTGCTTCTGAACTTCTTGGGTTAAGTATTGAACAAATGAAAGGAAAAGTTGCAATTGATCCGGCATGGTGTTTTTTAAATCCAGACAATTCAACTATGTCATTGGAAAATTATCCGGTCAATAGGGTTCTAAATACAAAGCAATTGATTAGAAACCAAATACTTGGAATTAAACAATCATCCAGTGCTGCGATTATTTGGGTGACGGTGAATGGATTCCCGGTATTGAACAATGAAAATGAAATAACAGAAATTGTAATCAGTTTTAATGATATAACCGAAAGAAAATTAGCCGAAGAAAAAATAATTGAAAGTGAAAGGGAATTGAAACGACAAAATGGACTTTTCGATTCATTAATTCGAAACCTTCCTATGGGTGTATTTATGGTTGAAGCACCTTCAGGCAAGCCCTTGTTGGCTAATGATGCAGCATTAACTTTATTGGGAAGGGGAATTCTTCCGGATGCAAACAGAGAGAACCTTCATGACGTGTATGACGCTTACAAAACAGGTTGTAATGAAAAATATCCGGTAGATGAAATGCCTGTAATCAGAGGTATGAAAGGTGAAAGTTCAAGAATTGACGATATGTTGGTAAAACGCCCTGATGGAACTGATACTTTGCTGGAAATATTCGGATCGCCGGTAACAGATGAAATAGGAAATATTTGGGCAAGTCTGGTAAGTTTTATGGATATATCGGACCGCAAAAAAGCTGAACTGGCATTAAAAGAAAGTGAAGAAAAGCTTTCGGCACTTTTTGGTGCTATGACTGAAATGGTGGTTATTCATGAATTGGTTTTTGATAAGAGCGGAAATGCCGTGGATTACAGATTATTGGATTGTAATGAAGCATTTTGCTCGATTACAGGCATGAAAAAGTTGGATGTAGTTGGAAAACTGGCAACAGAAGTATATCAAACCGATTCAGCACCTTATCTGGATATTTATTGTGAGATTGCCATATCAGGTAATTCATATGAGTTTACCCGTTATTATGCACCAATGGATAAACACTTCAGAATTTCAGTAGTATCACCATCAAAAAATCATTTTGCTACCATCACTGCAGATATTACAGCCATGAAACATGCTCAGGATGAGATATTGTATAAAAGTAAAGAACTTGAAAACTATTTGTATGTAGCGTCTCACGATCTACGTTCACCATTGGTAAATATACAAGGTTTCAGTCAGCGACTTCAGAAACAATCATCAGAAATTAAGGCTTTTTCTGAAAAGTTGAATGTAGAAACTGAAGTTCGGAAAAATATGGATAAGTTGACAAATGAGGATATGCCACGCACGCTCAATTTTATTCAGACCAATGTAACAAAAATGAATAACCTGATAGATAGCCTTCTTCAGATATCCAGAACAGGACGTATGCCACTGGAAATAAAAGAACTTGACATGAATATGCTGCTGAATAAAGTAATTGTTAGTTACAATTATGAACTTACTGAATTAGGGGCTTTGATTAAAACTGAGGATTTACGACCTTGTTTTGGAGATGAAAATCAACTCAATCAGGTTTTCTCTAACATCATTGGAAATGCTTTAAAGTATAGAAGTCCCGACAGGAAACCTGAGATAAAAATAAGTTCAAAACAAACACATAACCGCATAGTTTACAGTATATCAGACAATGGAAAAGGAATAGCCGAAAGACATCTTAAAAAAATATGGGATGTATTTTACCGGATTGATCCTTTAGCATCGGAAGCCGGCGAAGGAATTGGGTTGAGCATTACTAAAACCATTGTAACCAAACATAAAGG
>CAZTDH010000067.1:8520-9944 GCA_964612615.1 uncultured Paludibacter sp.
ATGAAACGAGCATGAATACGAGTATTCACCATAGACAGTGAAAATTTGACATGCGAGTTCCATGTGTCCTTAATTTAAAAAATAAAAAATAATCACATGAAAACTTACAAGGAACTAATTATTCTGATTGCAGAAGATGACGACGGACATGCCGATCTTATTATTGAAGGTTTGTTGGAGTCGGGTGTGAAAAACCATTTTATCCGATTTCCGGATGGTGAAGCAGTTTGGGAGTTTTTATCCCGAACGGGTAAAAATGAAATTCGTGACCTGAGTAAGAATTATCTCCTCTTACTCGACATCAATATGCCTAAAATGGATGGAATCGAGGTACTCAGAAGAATAAAAACAAACGAGGAGTTGAAGGATATTCCAATAATAATGCTAACTACCACCGACGATCCACGTGAAGTAGAAGCCTGTTATCAAATTGGTTGTAATGTTTATATAACCAAACCTGTAGATTTTATCAAATTTGCTGAGACACTGAAACGTCTGGGCTTGTTTCTTCAGATAGTAAAAATTTAATTGAAAAAACACAATGGAAACACCAAAGGAAACGATACTTATCATTGAAGATGACGCCGGTTTAATTGAATTATTGAGTGAAAATATTCAGCAAAGCGGTTTTAAAACAGTATCGGTTAGCTCGGCAAATGAAGCACTTGGATGGTTGAAAACAAATACTCCGGATTTAATAATGCTGGATTATAGCCTTCCTGATATGACCGGGAAAGAGTTAATTCTTCAGCTTAAAAATACGTCAGCTGAGGTTCCTCCATTTGTTGTATCTACCGGACGTGGAGATGAGCGTACTGCAGTGGAAATGATGAAACTCGGAGCACGTGATTATGTCGTGAAGGATACTCATTTTCTGGACTTGATTCCAATTGTGGTAAAAAAAGTCTGTCTTGAGATTGAAAATGAAAATAAATTAAAACAAGCTGAACTGGCTTTAATTCAAAGTCGTGAGGAATTTAAAGACCTTTTTGATAACGCACCAATTGGCTATCACGAAATTGATTTAGAAGGGCGTATCACGCGCATGAATCAAACAGAATTAAATATGCTTGGTTACACTTTCGAGGAAATTGAAGGGAAATTCATCTGGGAATTAGTTGCTGACAAAGCCTTTTCATTGGAAGTGACGATGGAAAAATTGAAAAATAAGCAAATAAATTTTACGCCCTACGAAAGGGAATTTGTACGTAAGGATGGAACAAAAATACCAACTTTGGTTGTTGATAAACTTATTCTTGTAGATAATAATGAGATTACCGGAATACGGTCATCAATTCAGGATAATACTGAAAGAAAACAAGCAGAACTCGAAGTCCAAAGAATTAGTCAACATTATCAGGCTATTATCGAAAAATCACCTGATGGATGTGTGTTGATTGATGGTAACGGTCAGTTCAAATATG
>CAZTDH010000068.1:0-9852 GCA_964612615.1 uncultured Paludibacter sp.
GCTGATGCAAAAACACCATACAAAGTAATTAAAGATGTAATGACTTCTCTGCAGGATTTGAGAGAAAACCGTTATAACTTAATTACAGCATTGAAGAACGAAACTGCTAATAAATAAGAAATCATGTCTGAAATACAAACTAACGACACCGGAGGAAAACATAAAAAAGGTGGCAGTAAACAGAAGAAAATCAGTGTTTTCGTTGATTTTACTCCCATGGTGGATATGAACATGTTGTTGATTACATTCTTCATGTTATGTACCTCGTTGAGTAAACCTCAAACAATGGAAATCAGTATGCCGAGTAATGATAAAAAACTAAGCAAAGATGACCAACCACCGGTAAAAGCATCACAGGCAATTACCCTGGTTTTGTCTGGTGGCGATTCTGTTTTCTATTACGAAGGATTACCTAATTATAAAGATTATAAATCGTTGAAATTAACGTCTTATAGTGCTGATGGTATCAGGGAATTTCTTTTGAAACGCAATACTGAAGCTGTTATCAAAATCAATGAACTGAAAGAGAAAAAAGCTCAACTGAAAATATCGCCGGCAGAGTACACTAAACAAGCCTCTGAAATAAAGGGTGGGAAAAATACACCGGTAGTAATTATAAAGGCCGCCGATAAGGCAACGTATAAAAATCTGATTGATGCACTGGATGAAATGCAGATTTGCAACATTGGAAAATACGTAATCGATAAAATTACTCCAAGTGAAAAGTTTCTTATCAAGAATTATCAGACTAAAGGCGCGCTTTCCGCGAATTCGGTAAAATAATTAAACGCCTTAAAAACAAAACAAAATGGCTAAAATAGATTTAACATCCTTGGAATGGCGTGAACTTATTTTTCAGGGTAAGAATAAGGAATACGGTGCATATAAAATGCGCAGCGATTCCGATAGACGACACAATACTTCTATTCTGATTATAGCAGTTGTGGCAGTTGTCGGATTCAGTCTTCCCCGACTTATCGAAATGGTAAAGCCAAAACAAGTAGATAAAGTAACCGATGTTACCACTTTTGCGAAATTAGAAAAAGCTGAAGTGAAAAATGACATCAAAAAAGTAGAACCTGTTGAACCACCACCTGCTTTAAAAAGTTCGATAAAATTCGTTGCTCCTGTAATCAAAAAAGATGAGGAAGTAAAAGATGAAGATCAAATGAAAAGTCAGGAAGAACTGAACAATACCAAAGTGGCCATTTCGGTTGCCGACGTAAAAGGTGTTGATAATGGTAAAATTGATATTGCAGATGTAAAACAAGCTGTATCGCAGGAAGAAGAAGAAAAAGTATATCAGGTTATTGAGCAAATGCCTCAGTTCCCCGGTGGTGAAGGTGAACTTCTGAATTATATTAATAGAAATATCAAATATCCGGTTATTGCTCAGGAAAACGGTGTTCAGGGAAAAGTAATTTTACGATTTGTGGTTTCAAAAACCGGTATGGTTGATAGGGTAGAAGTAGTTCGCCCACTCGATCCTGCTTGTGATAAAGAAGCTATCCGCGTTGTAAAGTCGCTTCCTAAATTTATTCCAGGTAAACAAAACGGTGTGAATGTAGCTGTTTGGTATACACTGCCGGTTACATATAAATTAGAGTAGAATAAATTGTACTATATAGAATTTTAGCTTTCGAACCTGAATAAGCGTATTCAGGAAAAATGTCACTATCTGGGTTTTCAGTAAAGTTATTTAACTTTTAAAAAGATAGACAAGATGGCTAAATTTGATTTAACGTCAGTAGAATGGCGTGAACTTATTTTTCAAGGTAAAAATAAGGAGTATGGTGCATATAAAATGCGCAGTGAATCTGAGAGTAGACATAGTGTAGCAATTTTAATTGTTGCTATTATGACAGTTGTTGGGTTAAATATACCCAAACTCATTGATCTGGTCAAGCCAAAAGTGCCTGAAATTTCTGAAGGCTATGGTTTAATTGACATTTCACAAATCGATAGGACAGAAGAGCCTGTTGTGAAGCCGGTAGAGCCATTAGCTCCACCACCTGCTGCACAATTCATTAAAACCATTCAGTTTTTACCACCAGTTATTGAAGAAGATGACAGGGTAAATACAGATGAAGGAATGAAAGATATGGCATCGGTCAACAAATCAGATGCTGTTATTTCACTAATCGATGAAATTGGTTCACCGGGTGGAACAGTAGATAAAGCAACTTTAAAAGATGCTGTAGCTGGAACGGATGATGGTGATGCGATTTATGAGACCAGTATTGAGCAGATGCCCTTATTTCCGGGAGGAGAACAGGAGTTGCTGAATTATATTGGACGAAATGTAAGGTATCCGGTCATTGATATGGAAAACAATGTTCAGGGCAAAGTGGTTTTACGTTTTGTAGTTACAAAAACCGGCATAGTTGATAAGGTTGAAATTCTTCGTTCGCTTTCTCATAGCTCTGATAATGAAGCTATACGTGTGGTAAAATCACTTCCAAGATTTATTCCCGGGAAGCAAAATGGTAGAACTGTTTCAGTTTGGTATACATTACCGGTTACTTTTAAATTAGAATAGTATTCATGTCAAAATTCAAATTTCTGTCTGTTTTTTCTCTTGTATTTTTTTTCTCTTGCCAGAAACCGGTAAAAGATAAATTTACAGATACATATACAACAGGTCAAATTCCCATTGCAGTAGATGAGAATTTCAAACCGATTGTACAAGAAGAAATAGATGTTTTTGAAGCTTTGACACCAAAAGCACGCATTAAACCAAATTATACCAATGAGGTTGAAGCTTTAAATCTTTTGTTGAAAGATAGTGTCCGTTTAGCTATTGCTACCCGGCCGCTATCTTCAAATGAAGAAAAATACCTTAACAGTAAGTCTTTTTATCCTCATTCCTACAAATTTGCACAAGATGGTCTAGCATTGATTGTAAATACCCAGAATATGGATTCTTTGATTACTGTTAGTGATATTCGTAGAATTTTGACTGGACAAGCATTAAATTGGACTGACATATTTCCGAAATCCAAACTTGGAAAATTTCAGGTAGTTTTCGACAATCAAAACTCAAGTACAATTCGATATGCAATTGACTCTATTTGTGGGGGTAAACCTTTGTCAAAAAAACTTTTTGCACAAAATAACAACCTTGAAGTAATAGACTTTGTATCAAAGACACCGAATGCAATTGGAGTTATAGGTGTAAATTGGTTGGGTAATCGCAAAGATACAAGCAATCTTTCATTCAGAAACGAAGTTAGGGTTATGGCTGTCAGTCAGGCTTCCGAAGCAACACTTGCCGATAGTTATAAGCCGTTTCAGGCCTATTTATTTTACGGATATTATCCATTGACCCGATACGTTTATATTATTGTGAATGACCCCCGAGGCTCTTTGCCTTCAGGATTCACTTCATTCTTAACTTCCGATCGTGGACAACGTATTATACTCAAATCAGGTCTTGTGCCTGCAACACAACCCGTTCGCGTTGTGCATGTAAAGGACGAACAATAATTATTTATTTAACTATACAACAAGCTACATGAAACGTAACTTTTTATTTGTTTTCTTTGCAGTAATTGCTGCAACTATTTCTGCTGCTGAACCTGCTCAGGGTATTGCTTATTATAAAGCAGGTTTTCCACAGGTGGCTAAACCACTTTTATTGAAAGAGTATGCAACAGATACTTTAACACGTTCAGAAACCTGTTTTTACCTCGGCAATATTTATTTTGGAGAAAATAAAACTGATTCTGCTGCAATTTACTTTAAAAAAGGATTGATTGGGAAACAGGTTAATGTATTGAATACAATTGGATTGGCCATGTTAAAAGTGAAGACAAATCCAAAAGAAGCCGAGACTGATATTCAGGCCGTTCTTAAACTGTCAACAAGCAAAAGGAATTCCGATTATTTTATTGCTGCTGCCAATGCTTACTTGTTCAATGGTGAGATTGATCAGGCAACAATATATATGGAAAAGGCAAAAAATATCAAAGTAAAATATGCTTCATTAGCTGTTTTGGCGGGTGATATAGAACTGGCCCGTAAAGATGTAGGTAAAGCATGTGGAAATTATGAATTAGCAATTTCTTACGATGATAAATGTAAGGAAGCTTACATTAAATATGCCCGTGCATATAAAAATGTAAATACCCCACTTGCCATTGAGATGCTTAATAATCTGAAACAAAAAGAACCGAAGTTCTTATTAGCAGAAAAAGAGTTAGGCGACATCTACTATGCAAACAATGAATTTGCAAAAGCTACTGAAAGTTATGATAAGTATTTAAAATCAGGTAACACAAGTATTTCGGATTTTACTAAATATGCTTCATCTGTTTTCTACAGTAAGGAATATGCTAAATCGCTTGAAATTTCGTTACTCGGACTCGAGAAAGCTCCACGTAACCCGGTATTCAACAGGTTGGCTATGTACAATTGTGTTGAACTAGCAAAATATGATGATGCTATTAAATATGCAGATTTGTTTTTTTATAAATCAGACAAACCTGAAATATCCTATTATGATTATACCTATTATGGTCAGGCATTACGTTCAACTAAGAAATTGGATTTAGCTATCGAACAATTCAGAAATGCTTATAAACTTGATACAACTCAGATTGGTTTCCTTAAAGATATTTCTGACATGTACAGTGAAAAGGAAGATTATAAAAATGCTATTTCGGCTTATCAAGTGTACCTGAAAGCCCTACCTGAAGCAAAAAAGACTTCGGAGCTGGTTATTAAGTTAGGACGGCTTTATCTAACTTATGGAAACTTACAGAATTTAACTGCTGTAGAAAAGAAAGCTGCATTAATGAGTGCTGATACAGTTTTTGCAAAGGTTGCTGTTATGGAACCAAACGGATATCGTGCCAATTATTATCGTGCTCAGACAAATTTCTTTATGGATCCAGATCTTACTGCTGGTCTTGCCAAACCATATTACGAAAGCACGCTTGCATTTTGTGAAGCAAAAGCCGATGTGAGATTTAATAAAGTAATTGTAGAATGTGCCAATTATCTGGCTTCTTATTATTTCCAGAAAAAGGATTATCAGCAGTCAAAACTTTATTGGAATAAAATCCTGGTTGTTGATCCTAAAAATGATAAAGCTGTAAAATCTATAGAATGGATTGATAAAGCATTAAAAGGAAAGAAATAAATATCAAGAATAAGCCATTGAAGCTGACTTAATTTCAATATTAAGTCAGCTTCTTTTTATCTTAAATTTAATAGGTTCTTTTGTGTAAACTCTGTAATTCAGATTGCTACATAATATGTAAACAATTTAGAAATATGAATTTAGTGTTAAAATAGTTAATAATATATTTTTTTATAAACAAAATAAAAATAAAAACTAAAAATATAGTATTTTTGTCCATCAAGCGAGTTGTTAATCAGCGTTTAAATCTACATTCCAAGTGATTTTTATGAAATCTGATTAGTGTAATCTCAAGATAATAATTTCATGGGTGGATAAAATGGCTTAAACATGTTATTTTATTTCTATTAAAAAAATTTCAATATGAGTGTTTTGAAATTTGTGGGAAAAGGAACGAAGTCAGATGAGAATTTAAAATCATTAACGATAGACAATAAAACTAAGGAATCATCAAATATAGTTGAAAGGGTTAATCAGTTTCAAGCCGGATCGCAAATAAATGGTCATTTAGTCAGTCAAAATAGTTGTTATTTTAATGGAGTAATCCATGGAAATCTTGAAATTCATAACAAACTCGTTTTAGGTGAAAATTCTGAAGTTGTTGGTGATGTTTATGCAAAGAATTTGCTTATAAAAGGCAAAGTGCACGGAAATATCACGGTTGAAAATAAGATTATTTTAAGCAGTAGTTCAAGTGTGAAATCGAATAGCTTGTACACTAACTTAATTGAGGTTGAGAACGGAGCTGTTATGAATGTCAATAACCTTGTAATGCAGGCTGCCGCAAAGAATGCTGCATTGTTTCCAAAATTACCTGATTTTACAGTTAATAACAGCAAACCTATTAGTGAAAGTAAACCTTTGAATATATCTCGTGAAATTAATTCAAATATCAATGAAGATGATTCATTTTTCTTCAAAATTTTTCAAAATCAATAAAAATAACATTTAATAAAATTAATAAAAATGGAAAAATCTTTTATTATTCCCAGTGTTTTCGAGGAAAACTCAATGCTATTCTCTAAAGTTGCAGACAATTTTATTGATGGTATCAGAATAGTACACTTTAAGGAAAAAGATTATATAATCGGTAATCTTGCATTGAAAGAAGGAGTTGCACCTCATAAACTTATCAATAGCTCTGCCGAAGACATTGATTATCAGTTATTGGCTTTGTCTTCCATTCTTATTGCTTCAATGGGAAGTTTCCTTAAATTAGAGGTTACAATTGGTTTCCCTAACACAACTTATCAGTTGTTCAAAAAAAATGCCGAAAAATTCTTTACAGGAAGTCACACTATTTTCTTTGATGGTAGAACATTTGGAAAAGATGAGATTGAAAAAGTAGAAATAAGTGTTGATCAGGTGAATGTAATTACTGAAATTGAAGGTTGCAGCATTGCTGTAAGAAACACATTCAACGAAAAGGAAGATTTCTTCATTGCCAGTCTTGGTTTTGGCACCTTTGAAACTGCACTTTCAACTAATAGTGGTATTGTGCACCGTACAGCTTATAGTACTAAGGGTATTTCTTATGCTGTTAATTTGCTTGAAAATGAACTGCAGAAAGATTATTATTTGAATATGCTTACTGATCAGCAAATTGAAAGAGCATTCCAACGTGGCTTAATCGTTTCTAACCGTAAGAAAATTGATATTACTGATCTTCGTGCGAAAGCATTGAAGAGCTACTATACTGAAGTAATCTCACCTGCAATTCGCAAGAAATTCAATGACGAAGATTATGTGAATACAAAGAAAATTTACCTTGCCGGTGGTGGTGCTATGTATCCTGAGTTGGTTGAGTTGTTTAAAAAAGAATTCCAGGATGTTTTAGAAGTTAAGGTTTATCCTGAACCATTTATGTGTGCAGCCAGAGGATATTGCCTGAATTCATTAGATAAAGCAAGAATGAATGAATCTGAAAAACAAGAGAAAATTGCTTACGTTGGTATAGACTTAGGAAACTCAAATACTGCAATTGTAATTAACACAATTGATTAATCATTTTGATTCTGATAAAGATATAAAGAGCGGATATTTTATCCGCTCTTTTAGTTTAAAAGATCATTTAATAATCTATACCTGATATCTATACCTGATATCTGTATCATACCCTATTAATTAAAATTCTGGAGTATAAATGTTCAGAATTAGGTAATATTTTGTAATTTTGTCAGGTGTTTTTATGCCATTATTGCAGTCTTTATTTTAAACTATTATGCAACAGTCTGAAATTCAATCAGTAAAACAACGTTTCGGAATAATCGGAACTTCTGAATTGCTGAACAGAGCAATTGATATTGCGGTGCAGGTAGCTCCAACCGATTTATCTGTATTAATTACAGGTGAAAGTGGTGTGGGTAAAGAAAATTTTCCTCAGATTATTCATTTCTACAGTCATCGTAAACATGGACCTTATATTGCTGTGAACTGCGGCGCCATTCCCGAAGGTACAATTGATTCTGAGCTTTTCGGTCATGAGAAAGGTTCGTTTACCGGCGCAACTGCTGATCGAAAAGGTTATTTTGAAGTAGCCGATGGTGGCACTATCTTTTTAGATGAAGTGGGGGAGTTGCCGCTTTCTACGCAGGTGAGGTTGTTGCGAGTGCTGGAAACGGGTGAATTTATTAAAGTTGGTTCATCTAAGACACTTAAAACAAATGTGAGGGTAGTTGCTGCAACTAATTTGAATATGGCTCAGGCAACCCGTGACGGTAAGTTTCGCGAAGATTTGTTCTACAGATTGAATACGGTTCCAATTGCTGTTCCGGCACTTCGCGAACGAAAAGAAGATATAGTGTTGTTGTTTAGGAAGTTTGCTTCTGATTTTGCTGAGAAATACCGCATGCCGGCAGTCAAACTTACTGATGATGCTAAACAGTTATTGTCGAATTATTACTGGAACGGAAATGTCCGCCAGCTGAAGAATATAACAGAACAAATTTCGGTGATTGAGCAACAACGTGAAATTTCGAGTCAGATTTTGCGAAATTATTTACCAAAGGACGAAATGGAACGGTTGCCGGCATTATTGTCGAAATCAATTGGGGATAGTAAAACGTTTGGTAGTGAACGGGAGATTTTGTATCAGGTTCTTTTTGATATGAAAAAAGATATGAATGATTTGAAGAAACTGGTTCATGATATAATGAATAATCAGCCAACTGACCTTCAAAGCACTGATCTTAATTATCAGTCCTCGTTTCTGAGTCAAAGTGACAACTTCTTCAATAACCCTTCAAAAGGAGTTGAAATTATTTCTGATAAGTCAAATCGCGAAAATGTTCAGATTGATGATGTTGATGATTTTCAGGATGCAGATGAGTATCATGTTTTAGAAACAAATGCAGCACCTGTCACTTTAGCAGAAATGGAAAAACTGATGATTGCTGACTCAATTCAAAAATTCAGAGGCAAAAGAAAGCTCGCTGCAAAAGAATTGGATATTTCTGAACGTACTTTATATCGGAAAATTAAAGAATATGGTCTTGATGATTTATCGTAAATAAAAGCAATATGAGAATATTTTTATCAAAACTAAATTTATTACTGGTTATTTGTTTTGTGGAGATTTCAATGACTTCCTGTTTGATTTCTTACAAATTTAACGGCTCATCCATTGATTACACTAAAACCCGAACTATATCTATTTCGGACTTTCCAAACACAGCCGAGTTGGTTTTTCCGCCTTTGTCACAGCAGTTTTCAGAAACTTTGAGAGATATCTATATACGGCAAACCCGATTGCAGCAAATTAAAAAAGGTGGTGACTTGCATTTAGAAGGTGAAATTGTTGGCTACCAGTTAACTCCAATGGCTATTAGTGCCGATTCATACTCATCTCAAACTAAGTTGACAATGACTATTAAAGTCAGGTTTTCTAATAATAAGAATCCGCAGGATGATTTTGAAAAAACCTATTCTGCTTTTCAAAACTTTGACAGTAGCAAAATGCTGACCGATGTGCAGGATGAATTAGCGAAAACTATGATTTCCGAAATTGTTGATAATATTTATAACGATACTGTTGCAAAATGGTAATTTGAAGATATTCAGATTTTTACTTCTTAAAACTCAACCATGACTCACGGAGAATTTATATCGCTTGTCAAACAGCCGCAAACTGCTAAAACAGAGCAGATGGTTGAGTTGAAAGAGATGGTTGAGAAGTATCCTTATTTTGTTGCTCCCCGTCTAATGCTGGCTTTTGCTTATAATCAATCGAAAGACATCAATTCAACTGCTTTTCTGAATGAATCTGCAGTATATTGCGCTGACAGACAATGGTTTTATAATTATATTTTTCCTGAAAAAGTTTTACAGGAGCAGCCCGTTCGACACGAACGTGTTAGTAAGACTTCTGGTAATTATTTTGATATGATTAATGCCATTGAATCGGAAGGTGGTGATACGAAACAATCGTTGAAAAATATGGCTCAGAAGCTTAAGGAAGCGCGAGCAATGGTTGTGAAACCAGAACCTTCAAAGACTTTAAAACCAATTGAGATCCCTAAAAAGGTTGATGTTTTGATAGAGGATGTAGTGCCGGTAAAGATTGATTTAAAGCCTTTTGATGATGAAATATCAGAAATTAAAGCAAAAAAACTCATTACTGAACGAAAATACGCCGAGGCAATTGAAATTTTGAGGACTTTAAATTTGAATAATCCGAAAAAAAGTGTTTACTTTGCAGACCAAATTCGATT
>CAZTDH010000069.1:0-9803 GCA_964612615.1 uncultured Paludibacter sp.
TGTGAGTGAAGAAAGCTTTGATGCCAAAGAAGGAATCATGATGAATTCCGGTTTTCTGAATGGAATGACTGTAAAAGAAGCTATTACTGCTACAAAAAAATATGTTGCCGAACAAGGAATCGGTCGTGTGAAAGTGAATTTCCGCTTGCGCGATGCCATTTTCAGTCGCCAACGCTACTGGGGCGAACCATTTCCGGTTTACTACAAAGAAGGAATGCCATATATGCTTGACGAAAGTAAACTTCCGCTTGAATTACCTGAAGTTGATAAATTTCTTCCAACCGAAAAAGGTGAACCACCATTGGGACGCGCTAAAGGTTGGGAAGTTGATGGTTTTCCATTGGAACTGAATACCATGCCCGGTTTTGCAGGTTCTTCGGCGTATTATTTGCGCTATATGGATCCGAAAAATGCCAACGCATTGGTTAGTCCGGAGGCAAATCAGTATTGGAGAAACGTGGATTTATACATTGGCGGAACGGAACATGCTACCGGTCACTTGATTTATAGCCGTTTCTGGAATAAATTTTTGTTCGATCTAGGCGTTGTTTGTGAAGAAGAACCATTCAAAAAACTGATTAATCAGGGAATGATTCAGGGACGAAGCAATTTTGTGTATCGTATTAAGGACACTAATACATTTGTTTCTCTGAATTTGAAAGACAACTATGAAGCCACTCAACTTCATGTTGATGTAAATATTGTTTCAAATGATATTCTGGACATAGAGAAATTCAAAAACTGGCTGCCCGACTACGCAAGTGCAGAGTTCATTTTGGAAGATGGTAAATATCATTGTGGTTGGGCGGTTGAGAAAATGTCCAAATCGATGTATAACGTTGTGAATCCGGATGATATCGTTGAAAAATATGGTGCTGACACGCTTCGTCTGTACGAAATGTTCCTTGGTCCATTGGAACAATCAAAACCCTGGGATACTAACGGGATTGATGGTGTTCACCGCTTCCTGAAAAAGTTGTGGGGTTTGTTTTTCAAAGAAGGAAATCTTTTACTTACTGATGAACAAGCAAATGCAGACGAGTTGAAAACACTGCATAAAACCATCAAAAAAATAACGTTTGACATAGAGAATTTCTCTTATAACACGTCGGTTTCAGCCTTTATGATATGTGTAAACGAGCTGTTTACGCTTAAATGCAATAAAAAGACAATACTTGAACCGTTGACTATTTTACTGGCACCATTTGCTCCGCACATTGCGGAAGAGTTGTATCATGTATTGGGCAATGAAGAAACGGTTTGCGATGCACAATTTCCAGTTTGTAACGAGGCTTATTTGGTTGAAAGTTCGGTAAAATATCCAATTTCATTCAACGGTAAAGTGCGTTTTATGCTTGAATTACCTGCTGATATGAGCAAAGAAGACGTTGAAAAAACAGTCATGGCAAACGAGCAAACCATTAAACAACTGGACGGTAACGCTCCAAAGAAAATTATAGTTGTTCCGGGTAAAATTGTGAATATAGTACTGTAATTGAATTTAATAGCAATAAATATGAGTCTTAAATCCATAACCAAACAAACCTGGATTGACATTCGGGAATATGTTTTTATTGCTTTTGGTCTCCTACTCTACGCCGGAGCATGGAAAGCATTTTTATTGCCGCATTTAATTACCGGAGGCGGTGTAACAGGCATTGGTGCTATTATATATTACGCAACTGGCATACCTATTTCTGTGACATATTTTGCAATAAATTTCGTTCTGCTGGCAATTGCTGTCAAATCAGTTGGATGGGCATTCTGTATCCGAACAATTTATGGAGTGTCAATCCTGACCTTGTTTTTTGCAATTTTGCCCCAAGCAGTTCCCGGAACTTTTGTCGGTGCTGAAGATAATTTTATGGCCTGTGTCATTGGTGGACTCATTTCAGGAGCAGGTATTGGTATTGTATTTCTTTCAAATGGCAGTTCCGGAGGTACTGATATTATTGCCAAAGTTGTAAACAAATATCGCAATATCACACTTGGTCGGATTCTTCTTTATTGTGATGTTTTAATTATATGTTCGTCCTATTTATTTAAATTCGGGAGCATTGAGAAAATCGTTTATGGGTTAACTGCTATGGCCATCACCACTATAGCAGTCGACATGGTTATAAATGGTGTTCGGCAATCGGTTCAATTTTTTATTTTTTCGAAAGAATATGAAGCCATTGCAACAAGAATAAACCTTGAAGTTCATCGCGGTGTAACTATATTGGACGGAATGGGCTGGTATTCAAAAGAGCCTGTGAAAGTGGTTACGGTTGTTGCACGTAAAAATGAATCCATCAAGATTTTCAGGATTGTCAAAGATATTGACCCAAATGCATTTATTTCGCAATCTTCCGTTATTGGAGTTTATGGCGAGGGATTTGATGTGATAAAAGGAAAATAATTCAACTGATTATTTTATATATTGGCTTATCACTTCTTTGAAAGTCAACAACTTATCCACTTTATGTTTATTGTATTGTGACGCAACTGTGCAGCACTCGGTATAAGCATCATGCTCGAAAAATAGAATCTGGCCTTTCTCGGCAGCTTCATCAAGCAATATTTTCTTTTCGGCCATAGCAGAAATCGGGAAAATATCATAAGAAGAAATCCACGCCAATGGCACATTTGCTGCCAATGGAATTACATCTCCCACATAAACAAGAGTTTTTTCTCCGATATTAACATAACTCACCAACTGTCCTGGCGTGTGGCCATTGTAAATACGGACTTCAATTTCAGAACAAACAAACTGATTTTCAGCCACAAGCTTTAATTTTCCAGCCTGTTCAATTGGCATCATGTTTTCGATGAAATACGAATCACCTTCGCGCACATTCGGATTCAGAAAGTTCTGCCATTGAGTTTCGCCCACCCAATGTATTGCATTTGGGAAAACGAGTTCTACATGGGATTTATCTGCTTTGTATTTGGTTGCACCACCACAATGGTCGAAGTGTAAATGTGTAAAAATAACATCAGTAATATCAGCACAACTGTAACCAATTTTGGCTAACTCATCTGTAAAATTGATAACTCCTTTGAAACCGTAATATTTCAGATATTCTAGTTGCTTATCGCCTGTTCCGGCATCAATCAAAATTCGTTTCTCACCGGTATCAATCAATAAACAACGCATGGTGATGGTACAATAATTATCTGCATCGCATGGATAGCGCTTTTGCCACACTTTTTTTGGAACAACACCAAATGCCGCTCCTCCATCAACGTGAAAAGTTCCGGTTTCTATTTTATATAATTTCATTGTTGAGTTTACAGTTAGAAAGTTTGCACCCTGAAAAGAATTTTTATAAGTTCATTCGTTGAAATTTCTGAATATTTCTGTCATTATAAGCCTTCAACCTTGATAAACCTTAAGAACTTAATCAACTTGCTAAACTTTTTAGTACATTTGCGTTCATTTCAGATTTTGCACAAAAATAGCTAAAAACTTTCATCTCTCAAGCGTATGCATCGAGTACATTTTATAGCAATTGGTGGTGCTGACATGCTCAATTTGGCCATTGCCATTAGCAAAAAGCAAAATTTCGTGATTACAGGTTCAGACAATGAAATCTCAGAACCTGCACGTATCAGACTGGAAAAGAACGGTTTATTGCCCGATAAATCAGGTTGGTTTCCCGAACAAATTCACAAAGGATTGTCAGCCGTAATAATTGGAAAGGATGTTACAAAAGACAATCCGGAACTGGTTCGGGCTAAGGAATTAAAGCTGAAAACTTTCTCATTCCCCGAATATTTTTTTTTGCAGACACGCAGCAAAACCCGTATTGTGGTAGGTGGAAGTTATGGCAAAACAACCACTACAGCCATGATTCTTTTTGTTTTGAAAAAACTAAAAATAGATGCTGATTACTTGATAAATTCAGGAATTGAAGGTTATGGAAATAATGTAAAACTTTCGTATGAATCACGTATTGCAGTGTTTGAAGGCGATGAAAATATGACTTCTCCTATTGATAGTCTTCCCGAATTTCATCAGTACAAACCACATATTGCAGTACTTACCGGTATAGTTAAGGGTGACACAAATAAATATCCAAGCTTTGAAAATTATGTGGAGCAATTCCGCAAATTTACCGAATTAATGGAAGTTCAGGGACGATTAATATATTTCGATGGAGATGAAAATCTGAATGAAATTGCCACAAAACTTCGTCGTGATATTGTTCCATTTGCTTATAATACACCTAAATTTGAGATAAAAGACGGAATTACTTATCTGATATCACGTTACGGGAAAATACCTTTAAAAATTTCAGGGGAAAATAATCTCCAAAATATTGATGCCGCCCGAATGGCTTGCCGACAGATTGGAGTAACTGATGAGCAGTTTTACTCCGTTATTCCAGAATTTACGGGAATTTTCAACCAATTGTAAATAAACAATTAGTAAAAAATGACAGAAAAACAACAATCCTTAGACAACCGATATATGCGTATGGCCCGAATTTGGGCAGAAAATTCGTATTGTGAAAGACGTAAAGTTGGCGCTTTGTTGGTAAAAAACAAAATGATTATTTCTGACGGATACAATGGAACTCCTTCGGGATTTGAAAATAAATGTGAAGATGAAAACAATGTGTCCAAACCGTATGTTTTACACGCCGAAGCCAATGCCATAAGCAAAGTAGCCCGTTCACACAATAGCAGCGACAATGCTACGTTATACGTTACCGCTTCACCCTGCATTGAATGCGCTAAATTGATTATTCAGGCGGGAATAAAACGGGTGGTTTATGGCGAAAAATACCGTATTATGGATGGAGTTGAATTACTCGAACGTGCTGAAATAGAAGTAATTTACTTAGAAAATATTTAAATCGAATCTAACTGTAGATTTCGGTTATTGATTAATAAATCTCTCATTACAAGAAATGAATAAGAAAAATTTAGTACTGGTTTTTATTGTGTTATTCTCATTACTCAGTGGCATATTGTTAGGGAATTTGCTTTCGAAAAGATCAAATGGTTCCGGATTATCCGGTATGATGTCGCATAGTAAGATTGATGAGTTACTTTCCATCGTAAAGTCACAATATGTTGATACAGTAAATTTAAAACAAACCACTGAAGAAGTAATGACCGATATTGCTTCAAAATTAGATCCCCACACAGTTTACATTCCTGCAGCGGATTTGGCTGCTGTAAACAGCGAGTTGGAAGGAAGTTTCAGTGGAATTGGCGTTCAGTTTAATATACAGAATGATACGGTGATGATAGTGGCAGTAATCAGTGGTGGACCATCCGAAAAAGTTGGCTTATTAGCCGGCGACCGAATTGTTCAGGTAAATGACACTGTTTTTGTTGGTAAAAAAATCAACAACGAAAAAGTGATGAAAAAACTGCGTGGAAAAGCCGGATCAAAAGTAAAACTGGGAGTTCGCCGTCGTGGAACACACGAAACTCTTCATTATTCTATTACCCGTGGTGAAATACCTGTTAATTCGGTAGATATTGGTTATATGATTGAACCTGGTGTAGGTTTTATAAAAGTGAGCAAATTTGCTGACACTACTTATTCTGAATTTCTTGATGCCATTGCCAAACTCAGAAATCAGGGTGCAAAAAAATATATAATAGATTTACGCGAAAACAGTGGAGGTTATATGGAACAAGCCATCGATATGGTAAATGAGTTTCTTCCGGCAAATCGTATGATTGTATACTCTCAAGGCAAATCTTATCCGCGTTCCGAAGCTAAATCTGATGGTAAAGGCAGTTGTATAAATTTGCCTGTTGCCGTTTTGATTGATGAGTTTTCTGCATCGGCAAGCGAGATTTTCTCCGGAGCTATTCAGGATAACGACCGTGGTGTTATTATTGGTCGCCGCTCATTTGGAAAGGGATTAGTTCAACAGCAAATGAAACTATCCGATCAGTCTGCCATTCGTCTTACTGTGGCACGTTATTATACGCCTTCGGGGCGGAGTATTCAGAAACCTTACGAGCGAGGCAAAGCCGAAGATTATGAAATGGATATTCTGAACAGATACAAACATGGTGAGTTAGACAGCAAAGACAGTATACATGTAACTAAAACGCAAAAATACAAAACTGTAGGTGGAAGAACCGTATATGGTGGCGGCGGAATTATGCCGGATATTTTCGTTCCACGCGACACATCAGAATACACACCCTATCTGAACAAAGTGATAAACTACGGCTATTTATACCAATTCGCCTTCCAATACAGCGACAAAAACCGTGACAAACTGAAATCGATTAAAAGTTGGCAGCAAATGTCTGCCTACCTTGACGGACAGAATCTTTTGAGTGAGTTTAGCTCTTTTGCAGCCGGTAAAGGAGTTGTGGCTAATGTTGGTCAAATCAATATCTCCAAACGATTTCTGTTATTACAATTGAAAGCTTATATTTCCCGGAACATGCTGGGTGATCCAGGATTCTATCCGCTGCTTTACAAAGATGACAAAACTGTAAGAAAAGCATTGGAAGAACTAAAAAAGAAATAGTAATTTAAAGGAATAAAAAAAGTGAGGTGCAGCACCTCACTTTTTGTTTAATAATATATCAAACTACGTTTATTTTAATCAACTAATTTATTAGAAATTGCATAGTGAGTTAGTTCAACATTACTTTTGATTTTCAGTTTTTCAAAAATGCGTACACGATATGTAAAAACAGTACTAATACTCAAATTCAACTCAGCAGCAATATCTTTCACTTTTTTACCACTAACAAGCATTAGCATAATTTCCTGTTCCCTGTTTGATAATAACTCGTGAGGTAACTGATTTTTGTCGGGCATATAATCAAAGGCCAGCTGCTCAGCCAACGTAGTACTTAGGTATCGTCCTTTTGTGTAAACTTTCCGAATAGCAATAACCAATTCGTCTAAAGCTGTATCTTTACAAAGATAACCAGATGCACCAGCTTTAAGAGTCCTCAATGCAAATTTATCTTCAGGATGAATACTTAGCACCAGAATATGAATGTTAGGCCTCAATCCTTTAATGTCACTTACCAATTCCATCCCGCTTCTTCCGGGCATATTCATATCGAGTAACATAATATCGCAGTCAATATTTCTGATATTTTCTAGCACCTCATCGCCACTCTGAGCTTCACCAACTACGGTTAAATCCGGTTCTTCTTTCAGAATTTTCTTTAACCCTTCACGAATTATTTCGTGGTCGTCTACAATGAATACATTTATCATAAGTTTATATTTTTGGAATCAGCCATAAACTGATTTAATTTTTCAGAAATTTGATTTGGATTTATCAATGGAAAAAGCGTTGTTTATTTTACTATCCAACTTTTAACCAATAAATCAGCAATTTTTATGAATACAAATGTAAGAATATTTTTTAAAAAGAATCACTATTATTCAAGACTATTGAAAAAAATTGCTACAAATATATCATATTTGTGGACTTTAACAACACAAAGTCCAAATAGATAGAAAATTACAAGAAAATACCTCTCGAATTATTTTCCATCTCAAGTAAAATCAGGCTGTAAACAGATTATTTTCAATGACATAATGCGTCAATTGAACATTATTTTTCAGATGTAATTTTTCTAACACTTTTCGTCTATTCTGAGCCACTGAATTTATACTTAATGCTAATTCAGTTGCAATTTCTTTATTTTCTTTTCCTTTTGCAAGCATTAACATTACACAATATTCCAGATTCGATAGTTGCCTTTGTTCTGGAGCATCCTCGGCAACCGATTCGAAAGCCAATTGTTCAGCCAAAGACATGCTCATATACCTTTTCTTAGATTGCACTTTCCGAATTGCTGTGGCCAATTCTGTCAAAGCCGAATCTTTGTTTAAATAACCTGAGGCACCTGCTTTAAATGCCGGTATGGCAAATCTTTTTTCCGGACTGATACTCAAAATTAGTATCTGTACTTTAGGTTTCTTTTTCTTGATTTCAGAGATGAGTTCTGTTCCGCTCCGACCGGGTAAATTCAAATCGAGCAAAATCAAATCGCAGTCAACTTCTGAAATCATTTTCATTACCTCAGTTCCGTTGTCGGCCTCTGCCACAACCATCATATCGGTCTCATCATTCAGAATTCTTTTCAGACCTTCGCGAAGTATTTCGTGATCGTCTACAATAAATACCTTAATCATTTTATTCGAATTTTGAAAAGTGAATACTACTACCTAATTATAATTAAAATCACATAAATATGGCATGGTTATATTTATTAAAGTTCCCTGGCCTTTGGTTGAGCTGATATCGAGTTTTCCATCCAAAAGAAAAACGCGTTCTCTTATTCCAATTAAACCGTAAGATTCAGTTTTTTTTCTTTCATTCTGATCAAATCCAACACCATTATCCTCAATTTTCAACGATAAAGAATCATTCGTTTGTGTCAATAAGACCTTTGCTTGTGTAGCTCTGGAGTGCTTTGCAACATTGTTCATGGCCTCCTGTACAATACGAAACAAAGCAACTGACTGCTCTGAATTCAGTGTTAGTTTCGACGTGTAGTTTTCAAATGAGCATTGTATTTTATGTCTAAGCTGAAAACTATTAAGGTGTTGTTTAACCGTATCTGTAAATCCCAACATATCAAGAACTTCAGGCCTTAAATCGGTCATAATGCGACGAGCTGACATTAGTGTGCTATCTACAATTCCATTCAATTCGTCAAATCGTATTTTCACATTTTCATATTCGCCTTCAGCCACTGTCTTAAGTACATTTTGTTTCAGCAAGCCCAAATCAATCTTCATAGCAATCAGAATTTGTCCTAAATCATCGTGAATTTCACGTGCCAGAATATTACGTTCTTCTTCTCTAACACTCTGAAGATGAGCAGCATATTTTTTCAGTTCTTCCTGAGATGCTTGTAATGCTTCCTTGGCTTTCTTTCGCTTCGTTATATCCTGAATGGTTCCAATCATTATGTTGGGTTGATTATTTTCATCTAGTTTCAACTCCCCGATTCCATGCACCCAACGTTCAGATTTATCACTTAAACGAATGATTTTAAACTTCGTATCAAACTTCGTATTATTTCGAATAACCACATTTAAGAAATACTCACTGACTTCCTTATTCCAGTCCGGATGAATAATTGCATTTATTGTTTTTATTGTTTTATCGGTCATTGAATCAAAACCAAATATGTTATCCAGTATTTCTGAACTAGTTAGTCTTCCTGATTTCAAATCAATACTCCAATTTCCGATTTGAGCAATGGATTGAATTTCTTTAAGAAACTTTTCGCTTTCCAACAATGCATTTTGAGCATTTTTTCGTTTTGTTATATCTCTTATTGCACCGTTTATGTGAGTTGGATTTCCAAACTCATCTTTCATTAATTTTGCATTGATTGAAACATGCTTTAATGCACCTGTTCTCCCTATCAAATCTAATTCGAAATCTTTTACCTCACCTTCTTTGGAAATCATCTCCATAAACTTAGTTCTATCTTCTGTATTTGCATATAAATCATTAACATCTTGAGTTAATGCTGTAGAATCAAAGAAATCCGGGAAAAATTTGGCTGAAGGACTCACTTCAAAAATTTTTCCATTCATATCCACCTGATAAAATACATCCTGAATATTTTCAAAAATATTGCGATATTTTTCCTCTTTGATTCTCAGATTTTCCTCAATAGATTTTCTATCGGTTATATCCTGAATAGTACCTATGAGTTTTATCGGGTTTCCATTTTTATCAAAAATCAATTCACCCATGCCATGAACCCATCGTTCTTCAAAATCTGATTTTCTTAAGATTTTATATTCTTTATCAAAGCGTTTCTTCTCCCCAATTACCTCGTTTTTAAAA
>CAZTDH010000070.1:0-9719 GCA_964612615.1 uncultured Paludibacter sp.
CAATACCGGTTGCTTCGTCATCATTTTCCGCTTTAATTTTGCTCAACGAATCGATTGCACGGATATAAGCCACTCCACCACCGGGAACAATTCCTTCTTCGATGGCTGCTCGTGTTGCACTTAATGCATCATCGACGCGGTCTTTCTTTTCTTTCATTTCCACTTCCGAAGCAGCGCCAACGTAAAGAACAGCAACACCACCAGCCAGTTTAGCCAATCGTTCCTGAAGTTTTTCGCGGTCGTAGTCCGAGGTAGTAGAAGCAATTTGTGCTTTGATTTGGCCAACACGGTTGGCAATAGAATCTTTTGCACCTGCACCGTTTACAATCACAGTATTGTCTTTGTTTACAGTTACTTTCTCAGCTGTACCCAACATTTCCAGGGTGGCTTGATCCAGTTTAATTCCTTTTTCTTCCGAAATTACAATACCTCCAGTCAGTATAGCAATGTCTTCCAACATTTCTTTACGACGATCGCCAAAGCCCGGAGCTTTAACAGCACAGATTTTCAGGTTCCCACGCAGGCGGTTTACCACCAAAGTTGTCAACGCTTCGCTATCCACATCTTCTGCAATAATAAGCAACGGACGGCCCGATTGAACGGCAGGTTCCAAAACAGGAAGCAATTCTTTCAGGTTTGATATTTTTTTGTCGTGAATCAGGATATATGGTTTTTCCATTTCCACTTCCATTTTTTCAGTATTGGTTACAAAATAAGCCGAAATATAACCGCGGTCGAATTGCATACCTTCAACAACTTCAATAGTCGTGTCGGTTCCTTTGGCTTCTTCAATCGTAATTACGCCATCTTTCGAAACTTTACGCATAGCATCTGCAATCAGTTTACCTATAGTTGCATCGTTATTTGCCGAAATACTGGCAACCTGTTCAATTTTGTCGTAGTCATCGCCCACTGTTTTAGCCTGAGCGGCAATGCTTTTCACCACTTCAGCCACAGCTTTGTCGATACCGCGTTTCAAATCCATTGGATTTGCTCCGGCAGCCACGTTTTTCATTCCTACACCTACTATTGATTGTGCTAACACAGTTGCCGTAGTTGTTCCGTCACCCGCATCGTCGCTGGTTTTCGAAGCTACTTCCTTCACTAATTGTGCTCCAAGATTTTGGAATGCATCGTCAATTTCAATTTCTTTAGCCACTGTCACACCATCTTTGGTAATATGTGGTGCACCGAATTTTTTCTCGATAATAACATTACGACCTTTTGGTCCGAGCGTTACTTTAACGGCATTTGCCAATACATCAACTCCTTTTTTGAGTTGATCGCGGGCTTCAATATTGAATAAAATTTCTTTAGACATATCTTTCTTAATTTACGATTTTAAATTTACAATTTACGATTGCAAGAATGCTTATTTCTTACAACATACTTCTTAAATAATTGCCAAAATATCCGATTGACGCATGATAAGGTATTTTTCGCCTTCCCATTCAAGTTCTGTCCCGGCAAATTTGGTGTACAATACAGTGTCGCCTACTGCAACAAGCATTTCATCTTCATAAGTTCCTTTACCTACTGCCAATACTTCGCCTTTCAATGGCTTTTCTTTAGCTGAATCAGGAATAATGATTCCACTAATCGTTTTCTCTTCTGCCGGTGCCGGTTTCACCAACACGCGGTCGGCTAATGGTTTAATGTTCATATTTTTCAGTTTTAAATTAATAATTAGTTTTTTGTTCGTAACGTTTGAAAGATCAAAAGTTATAAGCACTGGTTTTTGATTTACTAATTTTGTGCCAAAGCCATTTTCTGACAATTCTGACAGTTATATTAGTTTTATCTTATTAAAAGCAGTTCGTAATGCTGACAACTTGTCATTTTTAGTAACTTAAAATAGTTCGCTTAACTTTTCCGCCTGTACTTTATTCGAAAATTGAGGAAATAAAATATTTTCCCGCTCGCTGATATCCGATTGACTGAAAGGAATCTGCATTAGCTTGTTGCAGATTTGTATTTGTTCTAAGCTATCGTCGGAAATATGACAAAGTTGATCAAGTCCGCTTCCTTCAAGCATTAATTGATTGACTAACACATGCCGGCCTGCAAAAAGGGTATTGAGCAACTTTAATTTCAGCCCCGTTCCCTGAAAAGTGACCAAAACATGAACCTGAGCATCAGTGATTAATGAAGCCATTTCTGCTTCGTCGGGGTTTGAAATTAATTTTATATTAGTATATTCTGCAATAATTCTTTTTAGTCGGTTAGTCGGGTTTAGTCCTGCCACTATGCATTTATGGCTAAGTTTGCTAAACACATGCTCACATAGATAAATGGCTGCAAGTTCATTCTCCGGTACTGAAAGATTGGCGTGATAAAGCAGAAAATCAGACTGCCCCGGCAAAGAAGTAACGCTGTTATTGCTGTGGAACCCGGGAATGAATTCAATACGTTTGTTAGGAAATCTTGATTTAAGCTGATCTCCATCGACCTGTGAAATAGCCAATATTACGTCAGCTGATTCCAGTTTTTTCTCAAATGCTCTAAATCTCAAAGACTCCAGTGAGAAATATATTTTTTTGATAAAACTGTCAGTGGCTTTAGCTAAACCGCTATAATAATGATGTTCTATATTGGCTTCGCGAAATAGTTTGACCCGTTTTGCAAGACTTGGATGGTTTAAATAATAGCATGACATTAAGCCTTCAAATAAAATCGGATAATTGTCTTTTAATAGGTTTTCTAGCAACTCCTGTTTCTTTCGACTGTAAACTGTGTAAGGAAGAAAAGTAAGATGCGACAAAACAGAGGTGTTTCGTTTGTAATAATATACTTTTTTGCAGATTTTCTCCAGTTCAGGTGCCTGATTTCCCCTGTATTCGAAGCAGTGAAGTATAATTTCAACACCATTTTCATGAAGTGCTTTCAGTTTATAAAACACATCGATTGCCCCACCATAATTGGCCGGATAAGGAATGTCAAACGAGATTACATGTAAATGCCTGTTCATTTTTTTGAGTTGAAAATCAACTTTTTATTATTCCAATTAGAACCTTTTCTTCATTTTCCCAACAAAGATCAAGTTTTGCTTTCGCTGTATTTTGCTTCACTATTTTGTATCTAACTTCATCGGCAAAAATACCTTTGACAACTTCAGCAATATGCTTTGGATCATGGCTTTGAATGTAATACCCAATATCGTACTGATCAATAATTTGTTTCAGTTCCGGTAGACCTGATGATAGTGTCGGGATGTTGGAATGAATAAAATCAAACAATTTATTAGGAAGCGAAAAATGGTAATTCAGGTTGGTATCTTTATCAATTGCCAGTCCTAAATCGCTGTTCATGGTGTATTGACGGAGTTCGGAAAAAGGCATTTTGGGTCTAAAGATTACTTTTTCCTGTAAATTATTTGTCTGTACTATTTTTCGAAGTTCAGGCATCGCATCGCCACTCCCCACTATCAACAATACACAATTTTCAAGATATTGCATTGCCAGACAAGCTTCTTCAGCACCACGATCAATGTTTATTCCTGTACCCTGCAAAATTAGAATATGCTTATTTTCAGGCAATTCCAGTTCTTTTCTGGTTTTCAGTCGCTCGGGAGCAAAAGTAGATGGTATATTTCGGCTTACATGAACCGTTTTGTGGAATTTATCAGTATAAAGTTTAGCAATCGAGCTGTTTACGGTAAGAATATCAGTCAGTTTCGGGAATAAATAATTTTCAATTGCCTTCCAGATAGCCTGAGTTCGTGGTCGTCTGACTAATTCGGGAACTTCAGTATAATATTCATGCGTATCGTAAATAAGCCTTTTTTGTCGAAGTGCGGCAGCAAAAAAAGCTGCAGGAAGTGTATCGAGGTCATTTGCAAAAATCAAATCAACCCGTGCTGTCATTAAATAAATGAACAAACGAATGTTGAGTTCGGCATAAAACAGTGGTCCACGGTTAAACCAGTGTTTCCGGCGAAGTGTGAAGTAGGAGCGTTCCAACGGAAGACTATCGGGCAAAAGTCGTCCGGTTTCAATAACCCAATATCCGCATTTCTGAAGTGTGGTACAAGTTTTATGTACCCGTTGATCGGTGCTCAGATCGTTCGATACGCATACTATGGCCGTTTTTTGCATCGTTTGTTTAGTATGTTCTTAGTCGATTAAACGTAAGGGTTACATTGTTTTCAGATAGCCGATAATATCTTTGTATAAATTGCGATGATACAATTTAGGTGTATCTTCTACCATAGTATTATGCCAAAGCAAAACCAGTTCTCCATTCCAGTTTTTTACCTGATTTATCAGTCTGATACAATATTCGTATGCTTCGTGAGCATTCAGATTCATATAACGTTTATCATTCAGACTTCCATCCATAATAGTTAATGGATGTAATGTGAGTGAAGTAAGTTGTTTTGTGTTTGGATTAATCCATCTCACCGGACGGCATGTTCCAAGGCGAAATCCGGCCATATCGGCATAACCCATCGTGAAATCGTCGGTTATACCAACATCAATTAAAGCCTGCATATCTTCCGGTTCACGCGAATCCAGGAAATGGTGTCGGTTGTAGCATGTCTTTTTTCTGGATACTTTTTCCAACTGTTTTTTTTCGTCCGGAATGCGTTCGGGATGAATTCCTGCTTCGTAGCTAAGATGCAATCCGAAAGTGATATTTTTCTTTTTGCAAAGGGTGATGAGCGACTGAAAATCCTGAATATGATGGGTAATATTCGGTTTATCTTCTTTGCGTGTTCCGCCACCTACTTTTATAAACACCACCGGTTCGCAGCGTTCATTTCCTAAAGCCTGTCGCACTGAATTGTCAAGTTTAAATAACCATGGCAAGGTGTACCACGGATCATTTTTCAATCCTCCAAAATAGCTTTTAATTGCTTTACTTCCTTCTTTCGGGCGTTGAATTCCACGCAAAAATCCGCCCATAAAGCCTCTCAAACTACGGAAGTGAGATAACTGATCCACATCGTGGGTTAGAAAAATCTTTCGGATAGTTTCGGATGGTTCTGGTACTTCACAACCAATTTCACGCAATTGATTTCGCAGTATTTTGCCATATTCTTCTACCAATGGTGAATCAATAAACCCGGCACGGTAAGGTAATGATTCTTTGCCAGGAAAACGACCGTGTACATCACGGGTATTTCGTTGTACCATTTCTTCGTAACGGCTTATCAAAAAGTACGTTCCGGCAATTAGGTCGGCATTTATTATTCTTGTTTTACCTACATCTTCTAACGTTGGGCTGCCATACAAAATTGGTACTTCCTCCCAAATTTGTAATGGAATCTGTGGCATGGAAGCCTCAGTTCCGTAAATTTCTTCAGAGAAGAAAGACGACGGTGTAATGACAAGTTTGTATTTGCGGAATTCTTTCGGATTGGAGGTATATCCAATTTTTGAAATAAGCTTTTGAGGGACGGAATCGCCCAATAGAAATTGGATTATATAATCAATAATTTCATTCATTTCAAATCAATAAATCAGTGGAGCTTTTTCTTCTGCTCGTGTGTGAAAGTAAGGAAAAGTGCAATACCCAAGCCAATCATCAGGTCTTTTTTTGAAAGAATGCCAAAATAAATATCATCAATCGAATTGCGGTGAGTTATAAGCTTTAATGCTACCGACAATGCCATAAAAACAAAGAACACAATTATAGCATAAATAACCGGTTTCAATTTGGGATGAATTGTCATATTGCTAACATTCAGATTTTGTTTTTACTTGATTTGCATAAATCGGATGTCAAAAGTAATCATTAAATTTTAATCCGATATTTTGTTGAATGATAAAATATACTAATCTCTTGCATATAAATTGAAATTTAGGGTTGAAAATAGCTAATTACCAACTAATTCACAAAAGAAAAGGGAAGCTGAAAGCTTCCCAAATCCATAAATTATCCAATTTGATATTAATTGCTATCTTGTTCCATTTTTAATTTTGCAAAATCAAGAACGCCTTTTAAATGTTGTGCCATGATTTTGGAAGCTTCTTCACCATCACGCTTCTTGATGGCATCCATCATACGTTGATGTTCATTTGTCACGTCGGGGTTTGCAGCACAAATCCTGTCACGTTGATAAATTGTCATAATATCAGGAATTACAATCATCAACATCGCTTTAAAAACGGGGTTATGACTTGATTCGGCAATAGTACGGTGAAAAGCAAAATCGCTTCCAATTCGGTCGGAAGTATCAAAATCCCTCAAATAATTTGCATGAGCTTTTTCCAGTTTCTTCATATCCTGATCATTCCAGCGCTCAGCACATAGCCTGATTGCATTTGTTTCAAGCAAAACACGGGTTTCAACCAATGAGAAGAAATCATAGCTCTGAAGATCCAATACATCTGAAATTAAACCATCCAATGTATTGATATCCAATCCATTTATAATCGAACCACTTTGAGGCAGGGTTTTGATAATACCATAAAATTCAAGTTTATGTAATGCTTCACGCACCTGAGTTCGTCCAAATCCAAATTCCAGAGCCAATTTCCGTTCTGCAGGAAGTTTATCACCCGGTTTTAGAATCCCGGAGTTAATTAGTTCCTTAACTTTAGAAATCACTCTGTCAGTGGGACTTTCCAAACTTTGTTCTTTCAGTCCAGCAAAAGTTTCAGCCATATCGTAAGAGTAAAATTGTTCTTATAAAGGTAAAAAATCAATGCAAAAAAATGCTAATTGTATTGGTTTATAATACTTTCTGCAAAGATAATATGAAATATTTAATTTTTTGACTCAAATCCATCTTTTTCGATTATTTTAAAATAGATAAGGACTTTACAACCTGTATGGGTTGGTCGACCAAAATTAATATGAAATTAATTTTTTTCCAAATCATTTTCCAACTATTTTTCAATTTCTGTTCTATAACATAGAAACAATGCTTTTCAAAGCCGATATAAACCATAAAAGCTCTTATCAATCACTCTACTTTTGTAAAAGTTTGTGTTTTGCTAATGTTGTGGTATTCTCCGAACGTTAGTTAGGATATTTTTTTATTGAAAAGTTCTTCAATTTTAAAGAAATTGATAGTTTAGCTTTGTTTCAACAAAAAAGGGAGACACTTTTCAGTAACTCCCCTTTTTTAAATTCTTTATATGTATAGATTTACATCGAGTTACCTATACCAACAAGCACAACCGATAGCATGATTACAGCAATTCCGGTAGTAATTGTCCATTTCGTTTTTGACGAAACGCCTGTCCATTCTTTTCGAACAATACCCCACATGTTGGCTGTCAGGATGATAGTTGACATGTGAAGAATCCATGAACTGGCACCGTTACCCAATTTACTTTCGCCCATTCCGTAGAAGAAGAATTGTAAAAACCATGTTGTACCGGCTAATGCCGAAAAAATGATGTTTTTGGTAATCGGTGTTTTCTTGTCTGTAAAGTTTTTGTACGATTTATTCTTCAGACTCAAAATAGTAGTCCAGATAAAATTGGTAGTTAAACCACCCCACAGGATAATAATATAGCTTACGTTGTTTTGATATAAGAATTCGCCCTGACCGGGATGCAATGCTTTCCACGCTTCATTAGCTGCTTCTGCCATTGGTTTTCCAGCTTCAATTCCGAAGTTGAAAAATGAACTCAGAATACCTGAAACCACTGCAATAATTAATCCTTTTACCAGACTGAATTCAGCAACAGATGCTTCCTGTTGTTCTTTTGTAAGTTCCTTTTCTTTCAGAATACCTGCTCTGCCTGATATGGCAATACCGGTAATACAAACAACAACTCCTAACAGAACTAACTGTCCGCCCGGATGTGCAAGCATGTCAGTGAAAGAAATTTTGCCAACAGTTGGGTTGATATTATAATAAATTGAAGGAACAATTGCTCCAAAAGCAGCACAGAATCCCAATACTACAGAGTTTCCCAGCGACATGCCGAGGTATCGAACACCCAACCCATACGTCAAACCGCCAATTCCCCAAAGCAGACCCATGGTGAATGTGATAGTTAGAATTTGTGTAGAGCATGCAGCAATATACATTGAAAAATGAGGAATGGTAATCCACGCAGCAAGTGGTGGCACAATTAGCCACGAAAATAATCCGCCCACTATCCAGAAACTTTCCCATGCCCAGCCTTTTACTTTATTGTAGGGCATGTAAAAACTACCGGATGCAAATCCGCCTATGGAATGAAATAAAATACCTAAGAGTGCATTCATGATGTTAGATTTGTAAGTATAGTGTAAGAATTATCTTTTTGAAGTTACGTCCACTTCATATTTTTGAATGTCAGCTATATATGCTTCGCCGGCGATTACGCCTTTGCTCTGACAATACTTGTCGTAAACTGCCGCCCAAGGCAATGATTTTGCTTCTTCGAGCAATGCTAAGCGTTCAAAATTCTGACCCTTGGCCTCAAAAGTACGCAATTGTGCGATAGGTTCCAATAATGCCTGTAATAACGCTTTCTGCATCGCACGAACGCCAATCACGTAAGCACCAATACGATTGATAGAAGCATCGAAATAATCCAAACCTACATGAACGCGGTCGAGCGCACCCGAGCGGATAATTTCCTGTGAAAGCGCCAGCAATTCATCGTTCATTATTACCACATGGTCACTATCCCAACGCACGCCACGACTTACGTGAAGCATGATTTCAGAAGCAAAAAGTAATAAAGAAGAAATCTTATCCGAAATAACTTCGGTTGGATGGAAGTGACCTGAATCCAGGGTAATCATTTTATTGTTCGAAATACCATAACCCATGTAAAACTCATGAGAACCAACTACATAGCTCTCGCTACCAATACCAAACAACTTACATTCAATACTGTCGAGCATATAATCGTCGTTGGTTTTATATTCAAAGATTTTATCTAACGAATCTTTCAAATTCTTACGGTAAAGCAAACGATCAACAGTCAAATCTTTTGAGCCATCCGGAATCCAGATATTGTGAATACATTTTGTGCCTAACTGACGACCCATTTCTTCTGCAATTTTACGACTGCGGATAACATGGTCAATCCAGAACTGACGAATAGCAGGGTCGCGATGTGAAAGTGTGAAACCGTCAGCCGATTTTTCGTGCGAAAAACAGGTACAGTTGAAATCCAATCCGTATCCTTTTTCTTTTGCCCAGTCAATCCAGCTTTGGAAATGCTTTGGTTCAATCTGATTGCGGTCAACAGTTTCGCCTTGAAAATCGCCGTAGAAAGCATGAATATTCACACGGTGTTTGCCCGGAAGTAACGACATGGCTTTGTCAATGTCGGCACGAAGCTCAGCAATGGTGCGTGCTTTTCCGGGGTAATTTCCGGTAGCCTGAATACCGCCTGTAAGTTCACCATCACCATTTTCAAAACCGGCAACATCGTCTGCTTGCCAGCAATGCAGCGAGATGGATAATTTATCTAATTCAGTTATGGCTTTTTCAACGTCAATACCTAAATCTGTATAACGTGCTTTTGCGTATTCAAAAGCCTGCGTAATTTGTTGTTCTTTCATGATAAATACTTATTTAAAAAATTAATTACGCAAAGATATTTATTGAACTATCAACGAGATAGATAAATTTTGATATTATAGCTTTAATTTTTGATAAGAAAAAAACATTTACTATTATTCTTACACAGCTATCCGGTTAAATACCACTATGTTAAGCTTTTTTAACTCGTTATTTACTTTAATTATTGTACTGTAAATCAGTAAATTGTGCACCTTTTGATTGTTTCGCTTCAAATACAAAATCCAATCCGGGTTAC
>CAZTDH010000071.1:0-9662 GCA_964612615.1 uncultured Paludibacter sp.
GTGGCACTTCATTCACCATTTTCACTTCATTTCCTTTCAAATCGTACACAATCGAAGTCATTGGAAAACGATTGAGTGGAACAATGTATGAAAATGGTTTTTGGATTGAAGTTGCCAATAAATACTTTCCATCAGGCGAAAATGACTCAAAGCTGTACATATTTTCGCCTTTGAAAAGCTCTGCTTTGCCATTCAAATCCACTTTGTAAAGTTCCGAACCTGCCAGCGTCACAAAATTAGCTTCATCGGTAGCATTTTTGAGTAAATCGGGATAGGTGCGGTTCTGCGATTTGGAACCATCGCTCACCGAAACAGTTGGACCAACAGGCATTTGCTTTTTCGGATCAATAAGTGTCGGGCGATTCCTGGGTAATAAGCGCACCAATAAAGTTTTACTGTCGCGATACCAGTTCAGTGGATTTCCCAAATTGGCATTTACAACGGCATCAGTTAACCTGGTAGCTTGTGCCGAAGCAACATCCAACACCCAAAGCTCTACACCTGAGGCAGCAGTGTGGGTAAAAGCAACTTTCTTTTCGTCGGGCGACCAGGTAATAAAGGTGATTCGGGGATTCACTGGCAACCCCTTTACCTGAACTAGTTCTTTGTCCAAAACTTTCCGCACTTTCAGGTTGTTTGTATAATTAATAGCAGAACCGATATTCGTTAGCGGATTAATGCGCAAACCGCCCATGCTCATTTCCTGTTGATTAAGATCTTCCAACGATTTATAGGTACTGCGATAAGTCAGCAGCATATACTCTTTTTTTGTATCTATACTTACCTGCGGAGCGCGCTCGTAATCGGCCAGTTGAAGAATTGATTTCGGAGGAAGTTGGTAGGTCAGGTTTTCCTGAGCCTGGTTTTTGGATTGTGCCATCAGTGCGATTGCTATTAGTATGATTGTTCTTTTCATTTTCATTCAAATTTTTAAATGAAGTGCAAATGTAATGGATTCTTTCATAATCATAAAGATTAGAGCTGAAATAAAAATGTCATATAAACAAAACAGCTAATTTATTTTCGCTAATTCATATTGTATTATTATTCAGAAAATACTTAAAAGTGCAAAATTGAATGAAAATTCAAAACTTATTCTATACATTTGCAAGCTTTTTCTAAAAGAAAAAATTGCAAAATTGAAATTATTATCACTTGATTTATATGAAAAAACTATTAACTCCTTTTCTTCTTTTTATTTCATTTCTTGCTTTTGCTGTAGAACCAACAGGTTATTACAATGCTGCGGTAGGTAAACTTGATGCAGCTTTAAAAACACAACTTTGTGCTATTGTGGGACCTCACACTGAAAGAACATATGCTAATCTCTGGACAGATTTTCAAACTACTGATAAACGAGTTGATGGAAAAGCCTGGGATATGTATTCCAACTGCAGCTTTACTTTTGTTACTCAACAGGATGCTGGTTCAGGTGGAACTGCTGAATGTCAATTCTATAATCGGGAGCACTCATTCCCAAAAAGTTGGTTCAGTGATGCCACGCCCATGTATACAGAACTTTTTCATTTGTACCCAACTGATAAATATGTAAACAATCAACGGGGGAATGATGCATTTGGTGAAACAAGCACTCCTTCTCTCACATTCGGTAATGGTAGTAAAGTAGGCTCTTCATCTATACCTGGTTATTCAGGAACTGTTTTCGAACCAACAGATGAATATAAGGGTGATTTTGCCCGTACTTATTTTTATATGGTAACCGCTTACGATGACAAAGTAGCGGGTTGGAATGCTGCGGCAGGTGCAAATGCTTCACCACATTTAAATGGAACACAATACCCTGCTTTTACAGATTGGACTATAAGCTTATTACTTAAATGGAACAATCAAGACCCTGTTTCTCCGAAAGAGATAAATCGTAACGAAGCCGTGTATGGTATTCAACACAACCGTAACCCCTTTATCGATCATCCAATTTTAGCTGAATATATTTGGGGAGCACACAAAGGCGAACCCTGGTCGTTGACAGCAGGAGTTAATCCGTTGAAAATTGAATTCTCCATCTCACCCAATCCTGTTCAGGGTGAGTTAACAATTCAATCGGATGAATTAAATTTGAGTTACGTTATATACAATCTGAACGGACAACTTTTAGAAGAAAATAGTTTAATGATTTCTAAAACAATTCCGGTTAGTCAATTTAAAAACGGTATGTATTTACTTCAATTAAAATCCGGCAACCGCAAATCAATTCAAAAGTTTGTGGTCAGTAAATAAGCAGTATAAATTCAATAATCAATTAGAGAGTTTATAACACCCAAAACTATAAATTCTCTTTTTTTATATCAAAAAAACATGAAGCAACATTTAATTCTTTTTTCAGCATTTCTTCTTCTCTCTCTTTCCATTTTTGCACAGATTCCTGCTGGTTATTATACTGCTGCCGAGGGAAAAGTGGATGCAGCTCTCAAAACTCAGTTGTCGGCTATTATTTCGGCTGGTGCTGTTGATAAAGGCTATGATGGTTTGTATAATATTTATCCAACGAGTGATAATTTGCCCAATGGAAAGGTTTGGGATATGTATTCTTTGAAAGCCGATGGAACAGCTGATTATTATTTTACACACGGTACAGATAAATGCGGAAGTTATACTGCAGAAGGCAATTGCTATAACCGTGAACACATGTTTTGCGATTCGTGGATTGGAAAAGCCTCACCACAACGGTCGGATGCACACCATTTGATTCCAACAGACGGATATGTAAATAACCGCCGGAGTGATTATCCCCACGGGAAAGTTGGTACAGTCACCTGGACATCGAGCAATGGAAGTAAACTGGGAAATGCCGATCCGAGTACAGGATATTCGGGTATCGTATTTGAGCCAATCGATGAATTTAAAGGCGATTTTGCCCGTATGTATTTTTATGTTGCAACCCGGTATGAATCGAAAGTTACTGGTTGGGCAAGTAACGGCTCATCGGCAAACGAAATACTGGCAGGGAATACTTATCCGGCATTTAAACCCTGGTTTTATACCATGCTGATTCAATGGAGTGCTCAGGATCCGGTAAGTCAAAAAGAAATAAACAGAAATAATGCGGTTTATGCTGCTCAGAAAAACAGAAATCCTTTTATCGATCATCCCGAACTGGTGGAATATATCTGGGGAAGCAAAAAAGGTCAGGCATGGTCGGCAACAGGTGGAATTTATCCAACACTTTCAACTCCGGGTGCAGGAACAACTATCGATTTTGGAAAAATTTCGTATCAACAAACAGCTGGCACAAGCCTAATGATTACCGCATCCAATCTTACCGGAAGTCTTTCATTTGCTTTAAGTGGAACAAATGCCGCAAATTTCTCGCTTTCCACGTCAACCATTACCAAGACACAGGCAGAAGCTGGCTATAATCTGACTATTAATTTTAATGCTCAGACAGTTGGTACTCAAACTGCTACACTGACCATCTCGGGTGGAGGTATTACTTCCACAACGGTGAATCTGAAAGCAACTTCGTCCGACGAATTTCTGGCTTTAGCTGCCACCAACATCTCCTCAACCGGATTTAATGCCAACTGGAGTAGTTCAGTGGCTGCAACAGATTACTCACTGAATGTATTTACAATGCAGAGTTCGGGTGGTACTCAGAGTCAGACCTTATTGGAAGATGAATTTACAGCACTTTCAGCCTGGACAACATCCGGATATACTTCTCTAACCGATCTTGCAGGTAGTGTCAGGATAGCTTCAGGGTCTTCGGGCAGTAATGGTGCAATAACTTCGACACCTTTAAATATGTCCACACCAACAACATTACTGGTACGTGCCAAACAATATAGTAATGATGCAGGTGCCAAGCTTACTGTAAAAGCAAATGGTGATTCTATTACTTCGCTGATAACAGCAGTGGCAAATCAGGATTTTACAGTAAACATCCCTTCTAAAACCAGTTCGTCAAGTATCGCTCTGTCAGCAGTGAAAGGTGCACGTGTTTATGTAGATTATGTGAAACTGACCAATCAGGGTGCTGTACAAACACCTATTTCGGTTAGTGGTTATCCTGCATCGGTTGGCAATGTGCTTACATCGACAGTCAGTGCTTTGACTCCAAACACGACCTATTATTACACAGTAACTCCTCAGGGAAATTCGGCTGCTGTATCTAATCAGATTCAGGTTACAACAGCTCTTAACGATGCTGTTACTGCTACAGCAAGCTACAATCTGAGTTGGATTGTAATTTCCGATGGTATTGTGATTCGAAATCTTCCTGAAAATTGTACTTTAATTGTATCGAATATGCTTGGAAAAAGAGTGCAAACTCTAAAACCGGGTCGTGGAGAAACTAAATTGAAACTCGATATTCACGGTATTTATCTAATGCAATTAATAATGAATCAGGAAACCTATAGTTTTAAAATGCATTATTAGAAATGTCTTACCTCAATCAAAATTAACTTTCAAACAACTTTACAAAGAGAATTTGCAGGTAAAATCAATCTGTAAATTCTCTTTTCGTATCATTTAAAATATTTCAATGAAAAAAAACCTCTTATTATCAGCATTTCTTATACTTTCATTATCATTCTTTGCTCAAATTCCAACCGGATATTACGACTCTGCCATTGGTAAAAAACAAGCTGAATTGAAGACCGCTCTTCATCTCATTGTAATGAATGCCACACCACCAAGTTATGGCAGTGGAGCTGGAAGTACCTGGGCTGCATTTGCAAAAACAGATGTTCGCCCTGAAGATGGAACTATTTGGGATATGTACAGCAGCTATCATGTAGCAGTTAATGGAACTTCGGCTGCAAGCGGCTGTAATATTGAACATTCGTTGGCTAATAGCTGGTGGGGAGGAACAAAGAATCAGACATACAACGATTTATTTAATCTGAATCCGTCCAACAGTTCAGCAAATTCGTCGAAAGGAAGTTGGCCGATAGCTGTGGTAGATGGATCAACCACTTACTCCAATGGTGTTATCAAAGTTGGTAAATCAAGTAGTCGCCCCGGTGGAACTATCGATGCATGGGAACCTGCCGACGAATACAAAGGTGATTTTGCCCGGTCGTATATGTATATGGTTACCAGTTACGAGGATTTATCGGCTAAATGGACAGGAAATTCAGTAAACCAACTCGACAATAATACCTATCCTGTTTTTGAACAATGGACCGTGGATTTGTTTCTGAGATGGTGTGCGCAAGACCCGGTAAGCCAAAAAGAAATTGACCGCAACAACGAAATTTATAAAATTCAGGGAAACCGCAATCCGTATATAGATTATCCACTCATGGCCGAATATGTTTGGGGAAAACTGATGGCAGTGCCTTTTACGCCCAACGGTAATGTGAGTATTCCTTACCTGCTTTCACCGGCTGCCGGCAGCATTGTCGATTTTGGTAAAGTGGTATATCAACAAACGGATACAGCCTCGGTTTATATCAAAGCATCCAACCTGAAAGGTGATTTGACGCTGGCAATTGCCGGTACTGATGTTGCCGATTTTTCATTACAAACCAATATTGTTTCAAAAGCAAATGCAGAAGCTGGTTATAAACTGGTTATCAATTACAAAGCTCAATCTGTAGGTACAAAAACAGCTCAACTCAGCATCTCGGGAGATAGCATTTCAACAACGTTGGTAAATCTGAAAGTGGTTTCTTCCGACGAATTTTTGGCACTGCCTGCTTCACAAATAACCAATAATGGATTTACTGCCAACTGGACAGTTTCGGCCAGCGCAAGCGGTTATATATTGAATGTTTTTTCGTTGAAAAGCAGTGGTGCAACGCAGGCTAAAACCCTGCTTGAAGAAGATTTCTTAAGCGGATTACCATCAGGATGGACAAGTGTTCCTTACACCGATAACACCTTAGCAAGCAATATCCGACTCGCTTCGGGAAGCAGTGGTGGTAAAATCAGTACACCTGCATTGAATCTTTCAACTTCGGGAACAGTGCTGACCGTCAGAGCCAAACAATATAACGCCGATGCCGGTGCCCAATTGACTGCTACTCTCGACAATCAACCATTAACTATTTGGACAACCGCTGTTGCCAATCAGGATTTTACTGTGACTATTCCACAAGCCACTGCAAACTCTGTTATTTCATTATCAGCAGCTACAAGTAGTCGTGTGTATGTGGATTATGTAAAGGTTCAGACACAAGGTTCAGTGCAGACAGCCGTTTCTGTTTCAGGCTATCCAAAATCAGTAGGAAATAGCCTGAAATATGTAGTGGACGGACTGATTGCTGATTCAACCTATTATTACAGCATTCAACCCGAAGGTAATGCAGTTGCAGTATCCAATCAGATTCAGGTTCGTACCGGAATTAAAAGCGGAATAACTGAAAACAAGAACAATACTATTCACTGGATTGTTTCATCTAATGGTCTGTACATTAAGGACATTCCGACAAATAGTCGTTTAAGAATAATTGATTTTACCGGAAAGTTTATTCAGAGTATATATTCGCCGTCTGCCGAAATAAATGTAGTACTACCTGCAAAAGGCATTTATCTGTTGCAGATTGAATCCGGTCAAACTCAGCAGAACTATAAAGTATTGTATTAAAATAAGTAGTTATAAAATCAACTATCAGCAGTAATCAAGCAGATAAGCGGTTCAAGTTATTACAAAAAATCAAATTAGTTAGTTTTTAATTAAACGCAAAGAGCGCAAAGTTTAATTTCTTTATCAGATAATAATCAACTGCATTCACAAAGAACGCAAAGAGAAAAACTTAAAAGTTTTTCCTGGTGGCTTTGCACCTTAGCGACTTTGCGTGGAAAATGATTTATTATTAACTAGAGATTAGTATTAAAAGTACGTGATTTAATTTATGAAGGCAAAAGGATTTCTGATTTCAGGTTTTTTCGGACTGATGTTTTTCAGTCTGTCTGCAGCAATTCCTACAGGCTATTATAGCAGTCTGGAGGGGAAAAAAGGTGCAGCCCTGAAAACCGAAGTTCATAATATCATTTGTCAGGATACCACCCATTATCTTGGTTATGGATCGGGCACAGGCAATACCTGGCAGGGGTTTTATAATACCGACCGTAATCCTGCTACCAATTTGGTAATTGATATGTATTCCGATTCGTTGCGTTATTTTGCTACCGATTATGTTGCACAGGGTTATCCTGGCTTTGGTCAGAAAATTCATATCGAACATTCTGTTCCAAAAAGTTGGTGGGGCTGCGATATAACACACCCCGACTGTCCGGCAAGAGATTTGAATCATCTTTATCCTGCAGATGGAAGCACCAATGAGGCAAAAAACGATAACCCATTGGGAGTTGTAAGCGGAACACCTACCACCAATAACGGTGAAAGCAAAGTTGGTCCTGCCAATTACGACGGTTATGTGGGCACTGTGTTTGAACCTGCAGATAAGTATAAAGGGGATTTTGCCCGTGGATATTTTTACGTAGCTACCGCCTACGAGCATTATGCCCGGAAATGGGATACCTCCAAGCCCGAAAACATGATGCAAAACAATACTTATCCGGTGTTTAAACCGTGGGCGTTGACATTATTGTTGCAATGGCACAGGCAGGATGTGGTAAGTCTGAAAGAAACTACCCGAAACGATCAGGTGTACGGAATTCAGAAAAACCGCAACCCGTTTATCGACCATCCCGAACTGATTGAATATATATGGGGAAATCTGACCACAGTACCTTACCGGCTTGATGGAAGCATTGTATTTCCGTATTTGAATTACCCCAACGACAACGATACCATTAATTTGGGCAATACGTATTATCAGCAGGCGAAGGATACTACCATCAACCTGAAGGCAATGAATCTGACAGGTAGTTTGACCTTGTCATTAGGAGGAACGGGTGCAGCTTATTTCAGTTTGGATAAAACATCGCTCACCAAAGCTCAGGCCGAAGCCGGAACAACGATTAAGATACATTATCCGGCAACAAGTCTCGGAAATCAATCGGCTATTCTCAGTATTTCAGGCGGCGGAATCACAACAGTAAATCTCAGATTAAAAACCACAACTACCGACGAATTTGCAGCTTTACCGGCTTCAAATGCTACCAACAGCAGTTTTGTAACAACATGGACACCTTCTTCTGGAGCTACAGGATACAGTCTGAATGTATATAGCATAGAGAATACCGGTACGAACCCAAATTCGTTAATTAATGAGGAGTTTCTGTTGGCACTTCCTAACAACTGGGCGAAAAGTGGTTATACAATTAATACAGGTGGAACTGAAAAACTTGGATCTTCCACCGATCTCGGGAAACTTACACTGCCTGCACAAAATCTTTCGACCGCACCCAGCACACTAACCGTTCGTGCACAACAATATGGTAGCGATAATGGAGCTTTATTAAAGGTATCGCTTGATAATGGGTTGGTTACATCATGGACAACGGCAGTTGCATTTCAGGATTATAGTGTAAATCTACCTGTCGCTACGTCCGTATCCTCTATAGCGCTTTACACCGATATAGGAAAGCGTGTTATTATTGATAATGTAAGACTGGTTTCAAACGTACCAGTTTATTCACAACTTTCCGTTTCGGGCTATCCAAAATCGGTTGGAAACGTGTTGACTTATCAGGTTACCGGACTTCAGGGCAACAAAACCTATTATTACACAGTTACACCTATCGGAAATGGCGCAACTGTTTCCAATCAGGTGGTGGTGCAAACTTCTATCAATACCGCTGTTGATAAAACAGAAGCAAACCCATTAAAATGGTCGGTTACAACACAGGGAATCCTTCTGAAAAATCTTTCGGATCAATCTGACATAAACGTTTTTGATGCCGTCGGTAAGAAAATCTACAGTATTCATGCTGCCACCCCCGAAACGCTACTGCCAATAACCCAAAAAGGCTTGTATCTGCTGCAGGTACAACAAGGGCAATCCTTTCACAGCTATAAATTGATTTATTGATTCGGTTATTTCCTGATTCCTGACAAAACCATCTTGTTAAACATCTCAACCGTGATGCTTCCTGACAAAACCATGAACGCTCATGACAAAGTCATCTTGCAAAAATTCTTCATCAGGTTGCTTCCGGATAAAACCTTCCTGTAAAAATACTTCATCAAGTGGAGTGCTGACAAAACAACGAACGCTCCTGACAATATCATCTTGTTAAAACACTCAGTCAGGTTACTTCCTGACAAAAACCTTATCACTCCTGACAAAGTCATCTTGCGAAAAGACTCAAACCAATTGGCTTCTGACAAAAACCGGAACCTTTCTGACAAAGTTAAGAAGCAATATACCTTAGATTCGTCGATACCTGACACTGTAAAGAAGGAATATTATTCAGTTGAAGTTAAACAAGACAACTACGGGAGTGAAAATTTAAATGATTATTCGTTTTATTAGCTATCCATAATATTAAATAGAATATCAGGGGCTTCGCCCCTAAAACCCCACTTCATTTTTTGGCTTGAACCAAAAAACGAAGCAAAAAAGTTCAAGACTGCGCCCGCTTCACTCGAAAAATTAGTCGTTTGTAGGCTGAAAACTTTTAAACTCGTCTCGACGCAACGTCGAGACTCAAACAGAAAAGTTTTCCTCGCCTACTTCACTCCATTTTTCGGCTCACCGGACGAGGTCGGTCGTTTGCAAGCATTGTTAAAATGAATTAGGTGTTAAGATAGATACTCATTATATTCAATTTATCAGTAAAAAAAA
>CAZTDH010000072.1:0-9649 GCA_964612615.1 uncultured Paludibacter sp.
TAATGAAAAAAACAATCTTAATTACAGGTGGTGCGGGTTTTATTGGCTCGCATGTGGTAAGGTTATTTGTAACGAAATACCCTGATTATCAAATTGTAAACCTGGATGCATTGACTTATGCCGGCAATCTGGAAAATTTGAAAGATGTAGCTGATGCGCCAAACTATAAATTTGTGAAAGGTGATATCACCGACGAGAAATTTATTCCGGAATTGTTTTCAACTTATCAATTTGATGGTGTAGTGCATTTAGCTGCCGAGTCGCATGTTGACCGTTCGATAACAGATCCGTTTGCATTTATCAGAACCAATGTTTTTGGCACTTGCAACCTGTTGAATGCAGCCAAGGAAAGTTGGAAAGGCAATATGGAAGGTAAACGTTTTTATCATGTTTCTACCGACGAAGTATATGGTGCGCTTGAATTTGACGGAACTTTCTTTACCGAAGACACCAAATACGACCCACACTCACCATATTCAGCAAGCAAAGCTTCTTCAGATCATTTTGTTCGTGCTTACAACGATACGTATGGTTTGCCGATTGTAATTTCGAACTGTTCGAATAATTACGGAGCAAATCATTTCCCTGAAAAACTGATTCCGCTTTCAATCAATAATATCAAAAACAGTCGTCCAATTCCGATTTACGGAAAAGGTGAAAATGTGCGTGACTGGTTGTTTGTGAATGATCATGCTCGCGCTATCGATACCATTTTCCACAATGGAAACAATGGTGAAACCTATAATATCGGTGGAAATAACGAATGGTCGAACATCGATTTAATTCATGCTCTGTGCAAGATTATGGATAAAAAATTAAGTCGTGCTGAAGGCGAATCGGCTAAACTGATTACATTCGTAAAAGACCGAGCAGGACACGATTTGCGCTATGCAATTGACTCTACCAAACTTCAACGCGAACTGGGTTGGAAACCCTCACTTCAATTTGAAGAAGGACTTGAAAAAACAGTAGACTGGTATATGCAAAATCAGGAATGGATGGACAATATCATTAATGGCGATTACAAAAACTATTACGAAAAACAGTATTCGGAGCGTTAGAAAATTTAATTCAAAAAAAACAATGGGCTAATCAGAAATCTGATTAGCCCATTGTTTTTTTATCACTATTGAGAATTATTTCGGTGCTGTATTATAGAGATATATGCCAATCAACAAAAACACAACATTTGGCAACCAAACAGCAGTAAATGCTGACATGCTTCCACTCACTGAAAAAGAGGTGGACATAGTGGAAAATAAAATATACAACGAACTAAGTGCCAATCCGATTCCAAGATGAATTCCCATCCCACCACGTACTTTACGCGAGGAAAGCGAAACACCAATTAATGTCATTATAAATGCTGCCAATGGCATGGAAAACCGTTTATAATACTCATCTTCAAATCCCTGAATATTACCTACCCCCCTGTTTCGCTGCTTGCGTAAGTAAGCTCCAAGTTGCACATTATTAAGCTGTGGTGCTTCGGCAGCCGTAATAAAAAACTCTTCTGGCTTTACCATAATGGTCGTATCTTTCATTACACCTTTAGTAATGTTTTCTCGCATGCCATTAAAATCACGCTGCAAATAATCCGTAATTTTCCATTTATATGCTGAATCCCAACTGATTGTTTGAGCAGTCAGTCTGGAAACAAGGGTTTTATTTTCGAACTTCTCGAGCGAAAACCGATATCCTGTATTATTCGACACTTCGTATCGCTCTATGTACATTATAACACCCTTTTCAACTTCCATTTGCACATTTCGGGCATTATCCTGTTTAATTTTTCGCACATATTTATCCTCAAAATTCAACATTTTTTTACTTGCAGGCGGTATTATATATCCTCCGACAGTAAACGAAATAGTAGCAATTACGAGAGCTGATATAAAATAAGGCAGCATTAATCTTCTGAAACTCACTCCGCTTGAAAGAATGGCTATAACTTCGGTATTATTTGCCATTTTGGAAGTAAAGAAAATAACGGCAATAAAAGTAAACAGCGGACTGAACATATTCATATAGAAAGGAATAAAGTTCAGATAATAATCAAAAATAATGGCTTTAAGTGGTGCATTATTTTCGAAAAATTTATCCAGCTTTTCAGTCAAATCGAAAACGACAGCAATGCTCAAAATCAGTGCAATGGAGAAAAAATATGTCCCCAAAAACTTTTTGATAATGTAGGTATCAATCCGTTTTAAACCAAAAGTGCGGTAATTGATTTTCATTTCATTATAAACTTTCTGATATCTACAATCGTCTTCCGAGTTGTTCCATCATTCCTTTTTTCCATCCGGAAAAATCACCAAGTTGAATATGTTTTCTTGCTTCGCCAACCAGCCAAAGATAAAAAGCCAAATTGTGAATCGACGCTATCTGCATAGCTAACAGTTCTTTGCTCATAAACAAATGTCGCAGGTAAGCTTTTGAATAAGCATGGTCAACGTACGAGGTTCCGAACTCATCAAGTGCAGAAAAATCATTTTTCCATCGTTCATTCTTCATATTCATAATTCCCTGCGACGTAAAAAGCATCCCGTTTCGTCCGTTTCGGGTTGGCATAACGCAGTCGAACATATCCACGCCGCGTTCAATTCCTTCCAAAATATTTTGTGGCGTACCCACTCCCATTAAATAACGTGGTTTTTCCTTCGGAAGTATTTCGTTCACCACTTCAATCATCTCGTACATTTTTTCGGTGGGCTCACCAACTGCCAAACCACCGATGGCATTGCCTTCGCGATTTTGAGAAGCGATGAATTCCGCAGACTGCCGACGTAAATCGGGATAAATACATCCCTGAACAATCGGAAAATAGGTTTGCGAGAAACCGTATTTTGGCTCAGTTTGGTCAAAATGCTTCAATCCCCTCTCCAACCAACGATGGGTCATTTCCATAGATTTTTTAGCATACTGGTAATCAGCAGTTCCTGGCGTACATTCATCAAAAGCCATAATTATGTCAGCCCCAATAATTCGCTGAATATCAACCACATTCTCCGGTGAAAAAAGGTGTTTACTTCCATCGATATGAGAGCGAAACGTAGCTCCTTCTTCTTTTAGTTTTCGATTTTCAGACAAAGAAAATACCTGATAACCGCCACTATCAGTAAGTATTGGTTTATCCCAACCATTAAATTTGTGTAATCCTCCGGCACGTTCAAGCGTATCGATTCCCGGACGAAGATACAAATGATAAGTATTTCCGAGAATTATTTGTGCTTTTATATCTTCTTTCAGCTCACGCTGATGCACAGCCTTAACGGATGCAACCGTACCAACAGGCATAAAAATAGGCGTTTCGATGACGCCATGATCTGTAGTAATTATGCCGGCTCTGGCATTTGAATTTGTATCGGTATGCTGTACGTCAAATGTCATTTCCCGGTTATAAAATTTTCAAGAATTTTTTGTCCTGCTTCGCCCGATTTTTCGGGGTGAAACTGCACAGCTGAAAAGTTGTTTTTTTGAATGGCTGAACTGTATCGAATCACATAATCAGTTTTTGAAATAGCATTTTCGCAATTCTCAACAAAGTAGCTATGTACAAAATACATATAAGCACCTTCGGTAACTCCATCGTATAAGCCTGATTTCAAATCAGTTATATTATTCCAGCCAATTTGAGGAACTTTAAATCCGTTTTGAGGGAAAAGCTTAACCTGTTGCTCAAAAATTCCAAGGCAATCCGTATCATTTTCTTCGGAATGAGAGCACATCAACTGCATTCCCAAACAAATCCCCAAAACAGGTTGAGTCAATGAGCAAATCAATTTATCCAGTCCTTTTTCTCTCAAATATTTCATCGCCGATGAAGCCTCGCCAACTCCGGGAAAAATCACCCGGTCAGCAGAACGAATCTCGTCATGATCATCTGTTACAAGGGCATTCACACCAATTCTCTCCAATGCGAAAAGCACTGAACGGATATTTCCTGCGTTGTATTTTATAATTACGACTTTCATTTAAATTAAGTTGTAAAGTTGACAGTTTATAAACTTTGTAAACTTTATAAACTAGCTATATTAACTTGTTAGTGGCAGTATCGGGAAAAACAATGGCAGGTTTGAATGTTTTGGCTTCTTCAAAATCCATCATTGCATAAGCCATAATGATAATAATATCGCCGGGTTGAACCAAGCGTGCAGCAGCACCATTAAGACATATAACACCTGATCCGCGCTTACCTGGGATGACGTATGTTTCAAGCCTCGCACCATTATTATTGTTTACAATGCTTACTTTTTCATTGGCAATCACATTGGCAGCATCCATTAAATCTTCGTCAATGGTAATACTTCCGATATAGTTAAGATTTGCTTCAGTGACTGAAACCCTGTGAATCTTAGACTTTACAACGTGTACGAACATAATTTTTAATTTTCAATTCTCAATTTCTAATTCTTAATTATGAATTATCCATTATGAATTATGAATTATTGATTGTATCTGACATTATCAATTAATCTCACCTCTCCACAAAAAACTGCAATACAACCTACTGAAGGTTCATTCCATGATTGAAGAGTTTGCAAAGTTTTCGAATTCACAATTTCGTAATATTCAACCTCAAGACCCTCAATCTTATTAATCTTTGCTATAACCCAATTAGTCAACGCTGCAGGAGTAAAATTCGGGACAAAGTTACGACTTTCAAACAGAACTTTAGAGATTTCAGTTGCTTTTTTGCGCTGTTCGTCAGTTAATCGTTCATTCCGGCTACTCATAGCCAGTCCGCTTGGTTCACGAATTATAGGACAATCTACTATTTCAATTCCAAAATCCAGGGTATTTACCATGTGATGAATGATGGCCAGTTGTTGAAAATCTTTTTCGCCGAAATACGCCTTATCCGGTTGAACCATACTGAAAAGTTTGCTTACTATCTGTACCACTCCATTGAAATGGCCGGGACGAAATTTTCCTTCCATAACCTTATCTAAGCCACCAAAGTCGAATTCAAACCGGCTGTTGATCTCATTTTCAGTATATATTTCTTCGGATGATGGAGCAAAAATTATTTTACATCCAACACTTTCAAGTAATGCTGCATCACGATTCAAATCACGTGGATATTTTTCAAGGTCAGAGCTGTTGTTGAATTGCGTAGGGTTCACAAAAACACTCACTATACAAATATCATTCTCGGCAACAGCACGAGAGACTAAAGCCAAATGTCCTTCATGCAAAGCTCCCATTGTCGGCACAAAACCGATTGTTTTTCCAACTGATTTTATAATCGCTATTTCAGCTTCCAATCGGGACTTGAACCTTATTAATTCCATTATATTCAGCAATTTAGTAAGATATTCGAGATAGTTGATTGTTTTAAACAAAAATCGGGTGCAAAAGTACTAAAAGTTATTTGTATAATCATTCACTTTTCGCTACAATACTTCCTGCATTTTTAGTCCTGTTTTCTCTCACAACCGTACATTTCAACTCAATAGCACATTAGTAACTCAATTGAGCGCAATTAATACTTGGTTAAACTTTTATAAATACCAACTTGGTGTAAATCAATCAATCATTTCGCTATTTCAATTAAATAGTTGATTTTGTGACAACTAACTTTTTTTTGAATGTTTATGCTTTTTATATAAGTACATTTATTGATAAGTCCACTTAACATTTGGCGTTTAGGGTCTTGTTTATATCCGATTTTTTTTATATATCTTTGCATTCCGATAGTTATCTCTAAAGCACTGAACAGAAGAGCATGAAACAAAAAGTTACTAAAGTTTTGTATATTTCGCAAGAGATATTTCCTTATTTGCCTGAATCTGAGTTGTCTAACATGGGGAGATACTTACCTCAAGCGGTACAAGACCGGGGACGCGAAACCCGCACATTTATGCCTAAATTTGGTGCAGTAAACGAACGAAGAAATCAACTTCACGAAGTAATTCGCTTGTCGGGTATGAATCTAATTATCGACGATACCGACCACCCACTTATTATTAAGGTTGCTTCTATTCAATCGGCACGCATGCAGGTTTATTTTATTGATAACGATGATTATTTCCACCGGAAAAATACAGTTGCTGACGAAAACGATGAGGAATTTGAAGATAATGATGAACGCACCATTTTCTTTGTTCGTGGTGTTATGGAAACAGTAAAAAAACTTCGCTGGACTCCGGATGTAATTCACTGTCAGGGTTGGATGACTGCTTTAGCACCATTATATATCAAGAAAGCTTATAACGATGATCCATTTTTCAAACATTCCAAAGTAGTTTATTCGCTTTTTGCTGATGAGTTTAAAAAACCTTTCCGCAGCCTTTTTGCAGAAAGATTATTGTTGGAAGGAATTGAAAAACGACACGTAGTTCAGGTAAAAGATAAAGTGATTGATTTTGTGGCTCTATCAAAACTGGCCATTGATTATTCAGATGCTGTAATTCAATCAAGTCCTCTTGTAAACGAAGATGTTTTGAAATACATTGAATCTAAAAAACTAAAATTTTTGCCTTACGTTTCAGGCGAAGATTACGCCGATGATTATGTGAACTTTTATGACAGCATTTAATTTCACTGTAATTGATTTTTAATTAGTAAATCCCAGTTTGTAATTTTATTTCCCCAAGTAATTAGCATGAAGTCTTATCCGGTAATTCTGCTTTTCTTATTATCTTTCCTTACTTTTTCATGTACCGACACTTTGACCGATATAGGAAAAAATACATTATCCAATTCCGATTCAATCATAGTTAAAGGTGACACTTTTCACCTTTCATCAACGACTGTTTTTGTAAAATCAATCACTTCACAGCCTGATTCATTTTTGCTTGGAACATTCTATGACACAAAATTTGGAACAATTCGGGCTGAAATCTTAGCCCAGCTAAATTGTCCGGTTGGTTTTAAATTTCCGCCAAATGCTATAGCTGATTCCGCCAAAATTTATCTAAGTTATTATAGTTGCTTTGGGGATACGCTTTCACCCATCGATGTAAATATCTACGAAATGAACAAAGCGACATTCTCATACACAGGAGTTTACGCCTCTGACACTCTACCGTCGTATTTCTCAGATCGTTCTATCAAATTAGGAGAACGTATTTTCAAAGCAGGTCCAAATTCAAGTACTCGCAAATCGATTAGTTTTAAAATGGACAATGCATTTCTAACTCGTTTTAAAGATGATACGTATTATAATTCCACTTCTGCTTTCACAAATTTCTTCAAAGGACTTTATATTACTGCAAATTTTGGAGCTTCTACCTTGTTGAACATTGGCAGACAGCAATTAAACCTATTCTATTATTATCATTATCCTGCATATAAACTAAAAGATATTCATGGAAATGATTCGACTGTTATGGTGAGTGATTATCTTACATTCCCTGCCAGTAAAGAAGTTCGTCAGGTAAATTGCATACAACACCCTGACAGATTGTCAGTGGTTTTAAGTGATCAGACAAACTACATTTCTTCTCCTGCAAACCTACAAACTCAGGTTACAGTAAAATTAAATGATATCAAAACCAAATTAAATGCAGGTGTTAATGGCAAAAAACTCACCATTAATAGTGCTTTATTACGGGTTGATGTTACTGACACAGAGCAGGATACACTTCTGCATCCTGTTGTGAAATACGTTTTATTAGCTAAGGAAACTGCTATAGACCGTATTTTCAACAACAAAGAACTTCCTACAGACACTTGTTCCGTATTGGCTACTTATACGACTGCACTAAAAACCGGAAGTACAACTGAATACGAACATTATTATACGTTTAGTGTAGCTAAGTTAATTGCCAATGAATTAAAAAATGCTCCAAAAGACAAACCCATTCAACCTTTGAACTTACGTTTAGTCCCTGTTGCAGTTGGCACAACTACCAGTTCAAGCGGGACTACGTCAATTTCTTCGGTCAAACAACAGTATCTAATGGGTGCTGTTTCAGTAAAAAGTGCACAGAATACTACTTCGCCTATGAGACTTAGTATTGTCTACAGCGGGTTTTAAAAGAACCATTTAAGAATATAAAAAAATGCAACAGAAAATTTCTGTTGCATTTTTTTTGTAAGAATTCGGCTTCCTATTTTTGGCGGACAAAAATCTGAATCGGAGTTCCGGTAAAATCGTATTTAGCCCGTATCTTATTTTCTAAGAATCGTTTATACGGTTCTTTTACATACTGTGGCAGGTTCGCAAAGAATAAGAATGTCGGAATTTGGGTATTAGGCAACTGAGTTACGTACTTAATTCGTATATACTTACCTTTCAATGCCGGTGGTGGATAGTTTTCAATAGCCGGCAACATGTATTCGTTCAGTTTGGCAGTAGCGACCTTCCGTTGTTTGTTTTCATATACTTCTACGGCAGTTTCAAGTACTTTCAAAATGCGTTGTTTGGTTATTACCGATGTAAAAATAATCGGGAAATCAACAAAAGGTGCTAACCGTTCGCGAATAGTTTTTTCGAATTTCTTAATGTCGTTTGATTCCTTGTTTTCAATCAAATCCCATTTATTTACACAAATCACTACTCCTTTTTTGTTTTTCTGGATCAGCGAAAATATATTCAAATCCTGACTTTCAATACCACGAGTGGCATCAATCATTAGAATGCAAACATCGCAATTTTCAATGGAACGAATAGACCGTACTACCGAATAATATTCCAAATCCTCGTTCACTTTAGCTTTCTTACGGATTCCGGCTGTATCAACCAGATAGAAATCATGACCAAATTTATTAAAACGGGTATAAATGGAGTCTCGCGTCGTTCCTGCAATGTCGGTAACAATGGTACGCTCTTCGCCTACAAATGCATTCACAATAGACGATTTACCGGCATTAGGGCGTCCAACAACAGCAAAACGAGGTAATTCATCGTCTACATCTTCTGAGAAATCAGGCTTGAAATAAGTCAAAAGTTTATCCAGAAATTCACCAGTTCCAAGTCCGTTGATAGCAGAAATCAGATAAGGTTCTCCCAATCCGAGTTTATAAAACTCTGCAGATTGAAATTGCCACTCGAAGGTATCAGCCTTATTTGAAACCAACATAACAGGTTTGGTGTGTCCACGCAAAATTTGCGCTACTTCTAAATCATAATCTGTGATTCCATTCTGAACATCAACTAAAAACAGAATAACATCAGCTTCTTCAATAGCCAATACAACATGGCGTTTTATTTCATCTTCAAAAACATCGGATGAATTAATTACCCAACCACCGGTATCGATTACCGAGAATTCACGACCTTCCCACTCACATTTGCCGTATTGACGGTCGCGTGTGGTACCTGCTTCATCATCTACTATAGCTCTACGACTTTTAGTCAGACGATTAAAAAGTGTTGATTTTCCGACATTTGGTCGGCCTACAATTGCTACAATATTTCCCATATTTTTTTTATATCTAAAAAGTTAGATATTTACATTCCAGTTGTTTTATTTCAGTTCAGGTTTTCGCAAAGCTGAACAGCGGGTGCAAATATTTTGAGGGTGCAAAGGTACAGAAATTAATCAACATGCCAATGTTCCACAGCTATTTCATTAGTATTCAAACAAAAAGGTCATACAACTGAATGTATGACCTTTGATTTTTGTGGGCGTTGAGGGATTCGAACCCCCGACCCTCTGCTTGTAAGGCAGATGCTCTGAACCAGCTGAGCTAAACGCCC
>CAZTDH010000073.1:0-9627 GCA_964612615.1 uncultured Paludibacter sp.
TCAGCAAAGGCTGAAATACCAGTGATATTATTTCGTAAAACTTTTTCATTTTTTTTTAATTACTATATACTACCGACTTTTCTAAATTTCTTTACGCATCCGCGCCACTGGAATGTTTAGTTGCTCGCGGTATTTTGCAACAGTACGGCGTGCTACGATATAGCCTTTAGTTTTGAGTACTTCGGCCAGAGTTTCGTCGTTGAGCGGTTTGCGTTTGTCCTCCGCATCAATGCAATCCTGAAGGATTTTCTTGATTTCGCGGGTCGAAACTTCTTCACCGGAATCGTTGGTCATAGATTCGGAGAAAAAATATTTCACCGGAAAGATTCCGAATTCGGTCTGGATATACTTGCTGTTGCTTACGCGCGAAATAGTCGAAATATCGTATCCGGTACGATCGGCTATATCTTTCAGAATCATTGGTTTCATATACGTATCATCGCCCTCGATAAAAAACTGTCGTTGAAAATTCACTATCGCAATCATTGTGGTGAGCAAGGTTTGCTGCCGTTGTTTGATTGCGTCGATAAACCAACGCGCGGAGTCAATCTTTTGTTTTACAAACATGACCGCGTCTTTCATTTCGCGACTCTGATTCTGTTTGTTTCCGGCATAATCCTGAAACATGTCGTTGTAGGTGCTGTTCACCCGCAACTCAGGCACATTGCTGTTGTTGAGCGAAACGGTAAGCTGCCCTTCGTCGTTTTCCAGAATAAAATCCGGTACAATGGTGGTCATCGATTTTTCAAGGATATTGCCACCCCAGGCATTTCCGGGTTTCGGGTTCAGGTGAATAATTTCGTTCATCACCTTTTTCAGCATGTCGTCGTCCATTTCCAGACCGCGCTGAATTTTATCGTAATGTTTCTTGGAAAATTCTTCGAAATATTCTTTTATCAGTCGGATAGCCAGTTCTACCGACGTGCAGGTTTCTTTGCGTTTGAGTTGCAGTAACAGGCATTCCTGTAAGTTGGAAGCTCCAACTCCGGCGGGATCGAGCTGCCGAACCTGCTCAATGATGCGGTACATTTCGTCGTCGGTGGTTTGCACGCCGGCCTGAAACACAATGTCATCCACCATGGCTTCGGGCATACGACGCAGGTAACCTTCATCGTCGATATTGCCAATCACGTATTCAATCAACATTCGTTCATGCTCGGTGACGTGTAGCAACCCTACCTGTTCTTCCAGAAATTCATGAAAAGTCATGCCCACAGAAAACGGAATATCTTCGTATTTGTCGTCTTTCGACGTGTTATTGGCTTTCAGTTTATAGTCGGGAATATCGTCGTCAGCCATGTATTCTTCGGGGTCGAAATCATCATTATTGCCGCCGTCGTCAATGCTCAGATCATCCATTTCCTCGGTTTCTTTTTCCGATTCAGCTCCTTCTTCCAACGCCGGATTTTCCTCCAACTCCTGCCGGATGCGCTCCTCCAGCTCCAAAGTAGGCACTTCGAGCATTTTGATAACCTGAATCTGCGCAGGCGAAAGTTTCTGTTGTAATTTTTGCTGTAACTGTTGTCGTAACATAAAACCGGAAATTGGATATTAACCAATAATACAGCGCAAAGATACGTTTTTTTCGGAAGAAAAGAAAGGAAAGAGGGTCGACCAACAACAATATTTAAATACGCTCATACTCAATTTCCCGAATAAAATCCGTAGTTTTGTATCCTGATTTTTGCCCGAAAATGATTGACCAACCTACAATAGACCGCATAACCGACGCTGCACAGATACAAGATGTAGTGGGCGATTACGTTACCCTGAAGAAACGCGGGGTGAATCTGCTTGGTCTATGTCCGTTCCACAACGAGAAAACGCCATCGTTTATCGTGTCGCCGGCAAAGGGTATTTTCAAATGTTTCGGGTGCGGAAAAGGCGGCAACTCGGTGCATTTTATCATGGAGCACGAGCAGATTACCTACTACGATGCGCTGAAATACCTTGCCCGCAAGTACCACATTGAGGTGCAGGAGCGTGAACTCTCGCCCGAGGAAATGGCCGTGCGCAACGACCGCGAATCGATGTTTCTGGTCAACGAATTTGCACAAAAACACTTCACTTCCACACTTCACAACCACATCGACGGCAAATCCATCGGACTTGGCTACTTCCGCGAACGTGGTTTCCGCGACGATATTATACAAAAATTCCAACTCGGTTACAGTCTGGAGCAGCGCGATGCATTTACGCAGGCCGCTCTGAAAGCCGGTTACAATAAAGAATACCTTGTCAAAACCGGTCTGACGCTTGAAAACGAAAGCGGACAAACCACCGACCGCTTCCGTGGTCGTGTGATGTTTCCGGTTCATTCCCTGTCGGGCAAAGTGGTGGCTTTTGGTGGTCGCATCCTCAAGAAGGACGACAAAATGGCGAAGTACGTCAACTCGCCCGAGTCGGAAATTTACCACAAAAGCAACGAGCTATACGGAATTTATTTTGCCAAACAAGCCATTGTCAAACAAGACCGCTGCTTTTTGGTGGAAGGGTATACCGATGTGATTTCGATGCACCAAAGCGGTATTGAAAACGTAGTGGCTTCGTCGGGAACATCGCTTACTCCCGGGCAAATTCGGCTTATTCACCGCTTTACCGAAAATGTAACCGTAATTTACGACGGTGATGCGGCAGGTATCAAAGCCTCCATTCGTGGTATCGATTTATTATTGGAAGAAGGACTGAACATTAAGGTTTTGCTCCTGCCCGATGGTGATGACCCCGACTCGTTTGCCCGTAAAACCAATGCTTCTGATTTTATTGAATATGTACAGCGTAATGCTTCCGACTTTATCCGGTTTAAAACCAATCTGTTGCTCGACGATGCCGGTAACGACCCCGTGAAACGTGCCGGACTGGTGCTGGACATTGTGCGAAGCATTGCCATTATTCCTAACACAGCCATTCGGGGCGAATATGTGAAAGAATGTAGTGCGCTGCTGAACGTGGAAGAGCAAATGCTTTACTACGAAATCAACAAGCTCAAAAATTCGGAAAACGAGAAAAATGCCACGCGCCGTCAGCCCGAAATAATGGATGCACCTGAGACCGAAAATGGCGATAACTCGGTGACCCGCATCACTTCTTCATCCAAATTCGAAGATCAGGAGCGGAATATCCTGCAGATTCTGGTTAAGCACGGCGAGGCGGTTTTTTATTATGCCGACGAAGAAAAGTTGCAACCGATTACAGTGGGCGATTATATTCTGGAAGAGCTGGAAAAAGACAATCTCGTTTTCTACAACGAGGTCCATGCACTTATGCTTGAAGAATATAAGCTTCAGCACATGCACGAAGGTTTTGTGGCCGAACGTTTTTTCCTGTATCACTCTAACGGCCGCATCAGCATGCTGACAGCCGATTTGATTTCGGAAAAATACACCCTGAGCCGAATTCATGCTAAAATTAAAAAAATAGAATCGGATGCCGAACGCTTACTGGAACTGGTTCCACGGGTGGTGTACGAATTTAAAAACTCGCTGATTCTCGATATTATCAAGCAAAAACTGCTCGAACTGAAAGCGGCAAACGATGCCAAAAACAACGCACTTATGGATCAGATTATGCAGGAAATGAAGCAATATGACGATATAAAAAAGCAACTCTCCAAAACACTTGGAGAGAGAATAATAATCAAATTGTAAATGAATTGCAGTCAAAAAGTCGTTTATAAATCATTAAAGTAAACTATTATGAAAACAATCAGTGCAACTATCTTTTTCTTAATTCTTTTTGCTATTGGCGAGCTGAAAGCTGAAACACTATGCCCCATTACTACTGATTCGGCACAAGTGCAACAAACCGACAACCCCAAAACCAAACAACTTTATCTGCTTACCAAACTGAATAAGACTGAATATATTTGTGAAATTTTAAGTGACGACGGACGTGAAGTGCTTATTCTGACAGATAAACTGGGAAAAATTTATATTCCGAAATCGGATATCAGTACTATCGAAAAAATTACAGATAAAAAGTCCGTTGTTCGGGGTGAATATTACGAAGCAGGTCCGTTCACCACGCGTTATTCCTTTACTACCAATGGTTTTCCATTAAAAAAAGGGGCGAACTATGCCATATTAAGCCTCTCAGGCCCCGAAGTTCATTTTGCAGTAAGCGATAATCTAAGTGTCGGCATTATGTCCACCTGGATTGCAAGTCCGTATATAGTGGTGCTTAAACATAGTTTTAAATCAACAAACGAAAATGTGCATTATGCTGTCGGAACTATGTTAGGAACATCGGGATATCTCTGGAACTTTGATTATTACGGAGGATTACCTTTTGCAAGTGTTACTTTTGGTGATGTAAAAAAGAATCTGACTCTCTCTGCCGGATATGGATTCATGAGTTCATTCTCCGATTCAAAATTTGGCGTGGGAGCTCCGATATTCTCAATTGCAGGCATAACCAAAGTTGGGGCCAAAGCAAGCTTTATTTTTGATAGCATGTTTGGTTTTATTGGAACTAAGTCTCTGTCAACTGAGTATTCGTTGATTTATCCATATCAAACTATTACATCATATCAAACTACAAACTCTTTTGCATTTTGTCTGATGCCCGGTATGCGGTTTCAAACAAATGAAAACAGTGCTTTTCAGGTTTCGTTAGCCGGAGTTTCAATTTATGATTATCAGGCAAAAACTGCTGTCACCTTTCCATTGCCGATGTGCACCTGGTTTTTCAAATTTTAAATCAATCTGAATATAGATGTTTCTCTTCGACCAAATCATTTTCGGACCTATTCACAGCCGTCGGTTGGGACTTTCGCTGGGTGTAAACCTGCTGCCTGTCGATGCTAAAATCTGTTCTTTCAACTGCATTTATTGCGAATGCGGTTTTAATACCACCATGCAGGAATCGCCCATTCCAAATCGGGAACAGGTGCGTGAAACGCTCGAAGCTAAGTTGCAGGAAATGGTAGCCGAAGGACAAATTCCGGATGTAATTACCTTTGCCGGAAATGGTGAGCCAACGCTTCATGCCGAATTTGAAGGAATAATTGATGATACCATAGTTTTACGAAACACCTATTGCCCGACAGCAAAAGTCAGTGTACTTTCCAATTCTACCCGCGTTCATAAACCGCATATTTTTTCAGCACTGAACAAAGTTGATAATAATATCCTGAAATTCGATTCGGCGATCGACCGTACCATGAAACTGATGGATCAACCGGTTGGAAAACACATCAACGTGGCATGGTTTATCGAACAATTAAAGAAATTCGAAGGTCGGTTAATCATTCAAACCATGTTCCTGCGTGGCGAAGTGAATGGCGAGAAACTCGATAACACAACTGACAAAGAAGTGGAAGCATGGCTTTTGGCATTGGAACAAATCCGACCACAACAGGTTATGATGTACAGTCTAGACCGTGAAGCACCGACTCAAAATCTTCAAAAAATAAGTGTGGAAGAATTAAACGTCATTGCTGAGAAAGTTAGAGCGAAAGGATTTGTTGTTTCTGTGGCGGGATGAAAATATTAATCGCACCTCTCAATTGGGGATTGGGTCATGCCACGCGTTGTGTGCCAATTATCCGAAAATTTATCACTGAAGGTCATGAACCGGTAGTGGTGGCAGATGGCTATCCCCTCACTTTTCTCCGTCAGCAATTCCCCTCACTTCGTTTTATTGAATTCCCATCCTATTCAGTGTATTATGCTGCCGGAAAATCACAGGTGGGAGCGATGTTGTTCAATTTTCCTAATATCATTAGTGGCATTATTCGGGAACATTTCTGGCTAAGCGATTTGTTGCGAAATGAGCATTTCGATCAGCTTATTTCCGACAACCGCTTCGGAATGTGGAACCGCCGAGTTCATTCCATTTATATGACACATCAGTTGATGGTGAAAATGCCTTCATATCTAACGTTTCTCGAACCGCTTGTTCATCGCATTCACAAGGCTTTTATCCGACAATACGACGAGTGCTGGATTCCCGACCGAGCAGAAAATGGCGGTTTGTCTGGCGATTTGGCACACAAATATTCTTTGCCCCGCAATGCGAAATTTATCGGTTCACTTTCGCGTTTTGAGGGAATGGAGAAAACAGTTCCAAATACAGCATTTGATGTGGTGGCGGTTGTTTCGGGAGTTGAACCACAACGGACTATTTTTGAAGATAGTCTGATATTGAAATACAAAAACAGACCAGAAAAAATACTGATTGTTCGCGGGCAACCTCAAGCTGAAAAGATAGAAAGTCAACTTGCCAACATTAAGTTGGTCTCACATTTGCCAGATGCAGAATTAGTTGCAGCTTTACTTGGTGCAAAGAAAATTATATGCCGCTCGGGATATTCGAGCATAATGGATTTGGATGCGCTGAATTGCCTGAATAAAGCTGAATTAGTTCCAACACCCGGACAAACTGAGCAGGAATACCTTTACTCATCTCATAGTTTATAGCTGTGAAAACTGTCAATTAACTCTGTGTATATCAGCAAATGTTCGTTTTACTCCACGTTTGTAATGAACATCTGCATAGCCAAAAATCACAAATAATCCTTCACGTGACGGAAATTTAATTCCCCATTTTTCTCTGAAAAGTCGTGCTTTTTTGCCGTTCTGAATAAACGGATGAACAGCTCCTAGCATACAAGTTCCAAGTCCGAGGCTTTCGCCGGCAAGCATGGCATAAGTGGCAGCAATAATTGGGTCAGCGGGGTCGGTATAAGGTGAACCATAAAAGTACATTGCAAGTGGTGCATCATAATTTATCCAGTTGTCGCCTTTTTCCATGCTGTCAACATAAATATCAAACACAGGTTTGATAAATTCACGCATCATTTCATCGTTCGCTTTTCCCCAAAACGGACGCATCAACAACAAAAACCAGTTGGAAGCCATCCAACGGACACTTTTCAGATAAACAGAAAAATCTTCGGCAAAAGAACGAACCTGTTTTTTATTTTCAAACACAACAACGTGAACATCAGAAGGAGGAAGTCCCATTGGAGCTGTTTGGGCAGCTTCCAGAATAAGATTGACTTTTTCTGTTTCAACTACTTTGTCTTTAAACTTTCGGATACTACGCCGCCGCTGTAGTAATGCCAATAAACTCTCGTATGTCGGAACTGATTCTTTATCAGCTAAATCGAATAACTGAACAGGTGATAATGTACGGCCTTCGACAGCAATAGCTCCCGTATGACATGCCATCATACAATGACCGCAGGCTACACAGCCAAAAATACTGTTCTCAGAAATCACAGCTTTATGATTGATAAGTTCAAAACTAAAATCAGAACAAACCTTTACACATTGTCCGCAACCGTCGCATTTCTCAGTATCGATAAAGATGCGCCCGGGTTCTTTGGTTCGTGAGGTTGGAATTGCCATAACAGAAAAATTAATCTACAAATTTAATTGATTTCTTTGAAAATAAAAAACCGTTGGAAAATTAATTCCAACGGTTTCTGCAAACTAAACAAAATCTATCTATTAACCTCAAATCTATTTTCTTTCCTCCTTTTTTGTAGAATTATCTCTTGATTCACTCCTTTGTTCTCTGGCTGCAGGTGGAGCTACTGTAGCTCTATGCTCTGTTGGTCTTGGTTGTGCAGCAGGCGTACTTGGTCTGGGCGTATTGTCTCGACGTATTGTGTTATTCTGACCTCCATCGTTACGAGGAGTTGGTTGAGTTACACGGTTGTTATTGTTTCCATCCGAATTTCGGTTATTATTAGTTGGAGGAGGTGTGTAAGTCGGTGTTGTTGTACTGTTCTGATTACGTGTACGGTCATTGTTTTGCCAACTATTGTTCCGGTTGCCCGAATCGTAGGTATTTGTACGATTTTGATAGTTGTTATCGCGAGTTGAATTATTCGTTGAATTTCGCTGATTCCAGTTATTCGTTGGATTATTTCTGCTTCCATTCACATTGTCATTGTTTCTTGCAGGTCTCGTTGATTCGGTTGAATTTTGTTGATAGGCAGGTCGTGTTGCTCCATTTCGGATGGTGCCATTTCTATTAAATTCAAAGTCGCGTTTGTTTCGAACATCGGCATTTCTGCTTGTAAATGATCGGTCAGGATTTCTGACTGCATAGTCGTTGCGACTAATAGTTGTACGAATATTCCCGACTGATGTATTTCTTACTGTATTGGAATAATAATACCGATGATCGTGATTTATGTGTCCATAAATGTTTGACATATAGACATTTAATTCAAATGGGCTGTGATGTCTGTAATATGAAGGATAATAACCCCAGTAATAAGGAGAATTCCATCTGTGGTAGTTCATGCCCCAAAAGAAGTCAAAAATAGACGGAGTGTAATAGTAAGCAGGTTCAATTATGTAGTTAGGACCGTAAATATAAGGGTCGCCTATTACCTGAACACTTGTGCTGTTATTCTGATCCTTGTCAACTACAATAGTTGCAACGTCCTGATAAACATCTTTATCCAAAACAGCTTGAATTACAACTACGTGTGTGTTTTTCTGCATATCTTCAACCACCCGAAGATAATCCACCTGACCATCGTTATTCAGGTCGAGATTAGAAATATTACTGTCGTAATCATTCAGTTTGTTTTCAAATTCTTCCAGATTTTTAGATTCTCCAAAGGCAGTTGCTACAGCTTTTAAATCCAAATTATTGCTGATGTCGTTGTTTTCGGCATTTACAGTGTATGTTTTTTGCGCTACACACTGGGTTGTGGTTACTAAAATTAAAACCAACAGACCAACTATTCTTGCTTTCATGATCGTAAATTTTTAGCGGTTTATATTCTTGTTTAAAACCCTGAATGTGATCTTTTTTTCAGGTAAATACTTCTTTCCAATTTCTGTGCCAAATTATTTCGAAGAAATTATATATGATTAATATTCAACTTTAAAATTCACGTAAAACGCAGAAAATAAACAATATAAATGTCTGAAAAATAATCATAATGTTTAGATATAACGCTGCGATTTTAGAAATGCTTAATATCCCGAACTTAGTATCCATTACCACTTTTTTGTTATCTTTGCATCCAAACCATTAGTCATTCTATGAATACCTTAGACCTTATTATTTTAATTCCCATTGCTTTGGGCTTTGTTTTTGGGTTGTTTAAAGGTCTTGTTAAGGAACTAGCTTCGCTTGCTGCCATCTTTTTGGGAATATACGGTGCCAAAGCTTTCGCTCCTTCCTTGTCGGGCTTTTTTATTCGGTCGATGAGTTTTTCTCCTAAAACCGCTTTGCCATTGGCTTACCTTTTTCTGTTTATTCTGATTGCTTCTGTTTTAATAATTATTGCCAAATCACTTGATAAGTTCTTCGAATCCATTTCATTAGGTGGTATTAATAAGCTATTGGGTGGCATTTTTGCCGCTATTAAATATGCTTTGGTGGTGAGTGTTCTGATTAATGTTTTTGAAGCTATCGACAGCCGTTTTCCTATCATTAAAGCAAAATCGAAGGCAGAATCAATTGCATACAAACCCGTTTCGAAAATTGCTCCCGCCCTGTGGGAAGAAAGCAAAAAGACCAAAATCTTTGATTTTAAGGATAATTCCAACAATGAAACACAGGAAATTCAAAACCACCGCTGATGATATTGAACTTTTCTTTGAAACAAACGGACTAAAAGGAAATTTCTCGAAATTCAGGCTCGAATGTGGTTGC
>CAZTDH010000074.1:0-9615 GCA_964612615.1 uncultured Paludibacter sp.
GTAAAACCAAAAAACGTAATTTCCGTGCTTTGTGGATTCAACGTATTAACGCTGCAGCACGTTTGGAAGGTATGTCGTATTCAAAATTGATGGGCGCATTACACAAATCGGGAATCGAAATGAACCGAAAAGTATTAGCCGATTTAGCAATGAATCACCCCGAAGCTTTCAAAGCTATCGTGTTGAAAGCAAAAAACGCATAGTAAGCAAACTTACAGATAAAAATAAAACCCAAACTGATTTATTCGGTTTGGGTTTTATTTTTGCGGATAGATTAAAAAAAAAGACAGCAAGAAATTTTGCTGTCTTTTTTTATATTTCAGATTCTGATTAATATCCCCATTTCAGCCAGAGTGAACCCCAGGTAAAACCCGCGCCAAAAGCTGTAAGAATGATATTGTCGCCTTTCTTGAATTTCTTTTCCCATTCCCATATTCCGAGTGGAATACTTGCTGCCGAAGTATTGCCAAAACGCTCAATATTGATAACCACTTTTTCGTAATCAAGACTCGTGCGCTGAACAACAGCATCGATAATACGTAAATTGGCCTGATGTGGAATCAGCCAGGCAATATCCTTATTTGTCAGGCTGTTTTTCTCCATTATGTTGGCAGATACTTCAGCCATGTTTACGACAGCATATTTGTATACATTGGTGCCTTCCTGATAGGTGTAGTGCATTCTGTTCTCAACCGTTTCGGCTGTGGTAGGAATGGCCGAACCACCTGCTTTTATATGCAAATGCTTGTAACCAACTCCATCGGTTTGAAGAATCGAATCCATTATTCCGAATTCTTCGGTTGTTGGTTCAAGTAATACAACACCAGCACCATCTCCGAATAGAGGAGCAGTGGTACGGTCGGTGTAATCGGTTATCGACGACATTTTCTCAGCGCCCAAAACCAGGACTTTTTTGTATTTTCCCGATTCAATAAAACTTGCACCGGTTGCCATTGCAACAATAAAACCGGAACATGCTGCCTGTAAATCGAAAGCTAAGGAGTTCTTAATTCCTACTCTTTCAGCTGCCATCGAGGCGCACGAAGGGTAAATATGATCGGGTGTTGTGGTTGCACACAAAACCAAATCAATTTCTTCAGGTTTCGTGCCTGTTTTTGCAAACAAATCTTCAATGGCCTTAGCTGCCAAAAATGAAGTTCCAACGTTTTCATCTTTTAAAATTCTACGTTCTTTTATTCCAACGCGAGAGGTAATCCACTCATCGTTGGTGTCCATCATTGTGCTAAGTTCCTGGTTGTTAAGAATGTAATCCGGAACGTATCCACCAACACCAGTAACAACTGCTCTTATATTTGACATATTATTCTATTTATTACATAAAAAATCAAGCCCTAAAGGATATGTTTAGAGCTTAATTAAATTTAAAAATATTGTATTGGAAGGTAATGGGCATTATGCCATCGCCAATTTTTCGATTGCCAATTTACCTCTGTAATAGCCACATTCGCCGCAAACAGTATGATAAATATGAGCTGCTCCGCAGTTCGAGCAAGTTGCTAAAGTTGGAGCTTCAGCTTTATAGTGTGTTCTTCTTTTTCTTGCGCGTTGTTTCGAAATTTTTCTCTTAGGATGTGCCATCTTTTTGTTTATTTAATTGTTTTCTGTTATGTTTTGTAAACCGTCCCATCTCGGGTCAGTTTGAGTTTCTTCTACTGAAAAATCATCATCTGCATCGTCTTCAAATAATGTGCTTACACCATCTTCATCGTCATCTTTCTGTCGGGTAATATGCTTTTTAAGCTTGGTAGCCATGGTTTTGTTGCATTCCCCGGGGGCGTGAACATGCTTAATCGGTATGTTCAACACAATAAATTCGTACAAAAACCACGCTATATTGATTGCGCCTTCTGTTTCGGGTACAATTACTATTTCATCTTCTTCTGAAAATTTGTCGCCAAATTTAACCTGAAGTTTTTCTTTATAATGTATCTGCTGCTCCATATCGTCCAAACAACGGTCGCACGGAATGATTACCGAACCGTCGAGCATAAACTGAAGCTCGAAAACGCTCAGTTTGCGCTGAACATTTACTTTTGCATGAACATTCCCTTTTTGAACTTCGGGACTGTCTATTTTTTTAAAATAAAGGTCGTCTAATTCGAACTCGTACAGACGGGATGCGTCGCTTAAGTCCTTTAATACAACATTATATTGTCCAAATTTTGACATTTTTTACTTGAAAATTAAAATCGTGCAAAGGTACGAAAATATGTTCTATTACAAAATAGTTTCGTTTCTATTTTAATGAATTTATTCAAAATATAAGCCAAAATAAAAGCTATCAGTCTATTAAGTCATAATCCTGAGATTATTTTGACTGATTTTAAGCCGGATTTGTTTTCAAAATAATGCGGAAAACGGTGCCGACATTCAATTCCGATTGTTTTACGAATATCTTTCCACCGTGATATTCCTCGATAATTCGTTTTACAAGCGAAAGACCCAGACCCCAGCCTCTTTTTTTAGTTGTAAATCCTGGGGTAAACACCATTTTGAATTTTCGTTTGTCAATCCCTTTGCCGGTATCTTTTACATCAATAAGTACTTCCTCGTTCTTTTGCAAAACGCTGATGTCGATCCGACCACTACCGTCCATAGCATCGATGGCATTTTTGCATAAATTTTCGATAACCCATTCGAAAAGAGGAACATTTAAAGATATAAAAACATGCTCGTCAGTTGGAAAGTGACACTGTATTGCTACTTTTTGAGAGGAACGGTTTGACATATACTGCACCGCATTCTGTAGGGTTTCATTCAGACTTACTATCAATAAATCAGGTTTTGAACCAATTTTCGAAAAACGTTCAGCAATAATACCCAAACGGTTAACATCTTTCTCCATTTCGCCAATCAGTTTATCTTCTGAATGTCTCATTTTGAGCAAATCAACCCAAGCCAACAGCGACGATATCGGAGTTCCCAACTGATGAGCAGTTTCTTTTGAGAGTCCCACCCAAACCTGATTTTGTTCTGCTTTTTTCGTGCTTGAAAAAGCAAAAAATGCCACCAGCAAAAATGCAATTATCACCCCAAACTGGACATATGGAAAGTAAACTAATTGCTTGAGAAACAGTGAATCATCGTAATAAATATATTGAATTGTTTTGTCAAGTTTTACAACAATTGGAGCACGTTTTGCTTTTAATCGTATAATTTCTTTTTCGTAAAATTCGGGTATATTGGTTTTGGGTTCTTTAATGTTGAGCGATGAAATCATTTTATTGTTTGCATCAGTCATTATAATCGGAATGGTGGTATTGCTTTCCACAATTTTCATTACCATTTCAATGTTGGTATTTTCCGATGCTGATATTGACTGATGAATGGCTTCAGCCCAAATTTCCACCTTTTTTCGCTCTTCACCGGCCAGTGAATTTGCCAGCTGATTGGTGAAATAAGTGGAAGCGAGTATGATTCCTGCTGCAATAACCAGAAATGCCAGTTTCAGTTGACGGGTTATTTCATATAATTTATTGATATTCAGAGCCATGTAAAGTAGAGAGACGTTTTTTCTTCTTTTTTGAAATGAACGTCAAATATAGCAAAAAAGTATGATATGTTGTTTTGGTTTATCGTATGCATAAAATGTTGTATCTTTGTGAATTGTAAAGTTAGCGATTTTGTGACTTGTAATAACAACAAAATAAATGCATAAATCAGGTTTTGTAAATATAGTAGGCAATCCAAATGTTGGTAAATCAACTTTGATGAATGCGTTGGTTGGTGAACGAATCTCTATCATAACTTCCAAGGCACAGACTACCCGTCATCGCATTTTGGGAATAGTGAATGGCGATGATTTTCAGATAGTTTATTCGGATACACCGGGTGTGTTGAAGCCAAATTATAAACTTCAGGAATCGATGCTAAACTTTTCTCGTTCGGCTTTGTCGGATGCTGATGTATTGCTTTATGTGACGGATGTTTTTGATTCGTATGAGAAAAACGAAGATTTTGTGGAAAAAGTAAAAATGAATCCGGCGCCCATTTTGCTTATTATCAATAAAATAGATTTGATTGATGAAGAAAAACTGGTAGTGCTTGTTGATAAATGGAAAGTGATTCTGCCTCAAGCAGAAATTTATCCGGTTTCGGCTCTCGAAAAATTTAATGTTGATGTTTTATTCAAGCGGATTAAAGACTTATTGCCCGAATCGCCTGCTTTTTTTGAAAAGGATCAGTTGACCGATAAGCCTGCACGTTTCTTTGTGACAGAAATTATTCGTGAGAAAATTTTGATGAATTACGAAAAAGAAATTCCGTATTCGGTGGAAGTGGAAGTGGAACAATTTCAGGAAGATGACCGCTTGATTCGAATTAATGCGGTAATCTATGCCGAACGTGATTCACAAAAAGGAATTTTAATCGGTCATGGTGGAAAATCGCTTAAAAAGGTTGGAACTGAAGCACGTAAGGATTTGGAGTTGTTTTTCGAGAAGAAAGTTTTTCTGGAATTATTTGTGAAAGTGGAAAAAGACTGGCGCAATAAAGATATTAAACTCCGGAGTTTTGGATATAATCCCGATTAATTTGAAATAATTGTTTGTCAAATAATTAAACTTAGGTTATGAAAAATACAGCAGGAATTATTGCAGCATTTTTAGGCGGTGCACTTGTTGGAGCAGCTATTGGATTGCTTTTGGCGCCCGAAAGTGGTGAGGAAACGCGTAAGAAAATGGTAGTAGAATTGGAGAAACTTGGAATAAAGTTGCCTAAAACAGAAAATGATGAACCGGCAACTGAAACTAAACCTGAAGTTTAAAATTCAATAAATCGAAATTTTATGAAATCAACTACCGAACCGGTTGAAAATTTTCAACAACTTTATGACGATATAAAAAAGTACATTGAACTGCAAACGGATTATATAAAGTTGGAGTTTGTTGAAAAACTGACTATTTTGCTGTCTTCTTTGCTGATTATCATATTGGTAGTCATTTTGGCAATGGCGGCTTTGTTTTATTTGTTTTTCTCGCTGGCATACTCGCTGGAACCGATGTTTGGAAGTCTGGCCATCAGTTTTTCCATCATTTCGGCATTATACTTACTCTTAATTGTGTTGCTTTTTGCTTTCCGGAAAGGGCTTATTATCAATCCATTGGTACGGTTTCTGAGTAAATTATTTCTGACCAAATCAAAAAAATAACGTTATGGAAATAGTACCTACTTCAAATACCAGAAAACGGAAAATTGGATTGGATGATTTGATTGCGCACAAAGCTGAATTAAAACAACAAATCAACAATCAGCGTGACCAAATTACAGTTTCCGGTAAGAAATTGTTTTCATTGGAAACATTGACCACAACTATTTTGTCGACCATTCAAAAAAGCATGACACTGGCTGATGGTGTGATGATGGGTTTGAAGCTTGTGCAAACAGTGAAGAGTTTTTTTGGAAAAAAGAAATAAAGTATCAAACTTCATAAACAGTCAGATCCTCACCCAATAGCGTGTTTTCAAAAACGGCTTTAGCTTCATCAAGTAATTCATTCTGATTATTGTAGCGGGCTGAATAATGTCCGATTATAAGTTTTTTTACATTTGCTTTTCGAGCAATTTCGCCCGCCTGACGGGCAGTAGAATGCTCAGTTTGATTGGAGCGGATAGCTTCATCTTCCATAAATGTAGCTTCATGATACAGGCAATCAACTCCTTCAATCATCGGAATTATTTTCTCGGAATAAGCTGTGTCTGAACAATATGCAAACCGTTTAGGTGCTTCTGGAGCAACAGTTAGTTGATTATTTGGAATAATTTCGCCATCTTCAGTAATAAAATCTTCCCCTTGTTTTATTTTCGGAATCCGCCAGGTTGGGATGTGATAAAAATCAATCATTTCGCGAATAATATGGCGGTCGCGGGGTTTTTCTTCAAACAAAAAACCACAGCATGGAACTCTGTGCTTCAGGGGGATAGTGAAAACCTGAATGCTACGGTCTTCGTAAATTAATTTGTTTTTTCGGGGATTGATGTTGTGAAAAATGACATCAAAAGGCAAATCCTGACAAAAGTACATTAACTGCGGTTTCAGAATTTTTTCCAGATCAGGTTGTGCGTGAATGTGTAAATCTGCAGTTCGGTTCAACATGCCAAAAGAGGATATAAGTCCTATCAACCCGAAACAATGGTCGCCGTGCAAATGAGAAACAAAAATATGTCCAAGTCGTGCAGTTTTAACGTTCATCTGGCGCATACGGATTTGAGTTCCTTCGCCACAGTCAATCAGATATTGCTTGTCGCGTAGTTCGAGCAATTGAGCACTCGGGAAATTTTTCCGGGTCGGCAATGCCGATCCACAACCTAATATGGTGAGAGTTGCTTTTTGCATTTCTTATTGGACTTCTTTTTTCAGCAAACTGTATATCGCTAAATCAACAAATCCACGGGTATGAAGTTCACCATCACGCTCAATTCCTTCCAATGTAAATCCAAGCTTTTCGGGAATTGCACGACTTTTAAAATTTTCAGTAGCTGCTTTTATTTGAATCCGGTTGATGTCCTTAGAGCTGAAGATATAATCAATCAATGTTTTACAAGAACGTGTAATAATTCCCAAACCTTGTTTGTTTTCTGAAAGCCAATAACCAATTTCGGTTTTTTTGTTGTCAGGGTCGGTGTCTTTCAGTCCTATTAATCCAACAAATTGCTTTTGATAGGTGATGGCAAAAGTCAGATTGATTCTATCGGAATTTAAGTAATCTTCTATGAACTGATTGGAGAAAGAAATATCTTTAGTCAATTCAACAAATGGCAACCATTTACCAAGGTATTCACGTTGAGAATCAATCGTATTAAAAATCGGTCGCAAATGCTCAAATCCAATTTCCTTTAAACGAATATTTTGGTCAACAATTAGCTCAATGGGTTTCATTCAGAATTCGATAAATCTATCCTTATTCTTGTAATATTTAGCTTAAATTCGTGTTTTTTCTTTGAGTTTGAAATCCCGGCCAAGGTATTTTTCACGAACTATGGGGTTGTCTGCAAGCTCTTTGGAAGTTCCCTGAAAAAGAATCCGACCTTCGAATAACAAATATGCACGGTCAGTTATTGTAAGTGTTTCATCTACGTTATGGTCAGTAATCAGAATACCGATATTTTTATCTTTCAATTTCCAAACAATATCCTGAATATCCTGAACAGCAATAGGATCGACTCCGGCAAAAGGCTCGTCGAGCATGATAAAACGAGGTTCAATGGCCAGACAACGTGCGATTTCGGTACGACGGCGCTCACCTCCCGATAGACGGTCGCCAATATTTTTGCGCACATGCTCCAGATTAAATTCAGCAATCAGCGTTTCAAGTTTCTCTTTTTGATAAGCTTTGCTGAATTTGGTCATTTCAAGCACCGATTTGATATTATCTTCCACGGTCATTTTGCGGAAAACCGATGCTTCCTGAGCCAAATATCCAATGCCACTTTGGGCGCGACGGTAAACAGGATATTTTGTTATATCCTTGTCATTCAGGAATACTTTGCCGGAATTTGGAACTACCAAACCGGTTGTCATATAAAAGGTTGTGGTTTTGCCTGCACCATTTGGTCCAAGTAACCCTACAATTTCGCCTTGTTTTACATTGATGGAAACATCGTTTACCACCATGCGTTTCCCATATTTTTTGAATAAATGGTCGGTGCGGAGCACCATATTATCGTTTGTCATATAAATCAATTAGAACTACAAAAGTACAATTTATTTAAGTAAGCACAAAACATGATTTTGTATGCTTATTTCTTTATTTGTACATATTTTATTTCTTTGGGTAACTTTGTGTCTTAGCATCTTTGCAGGCATACTGTTCAAAATTTAATATCTCGTTATCATAGTAGATTCATATTTAGAAATTTGTTAGATTCTTTTCTGTTTTTCTGCCAAAAATACGAATAATAATTCAAAAGAATCACTACTTTTGTTTGCAATAGCTGACAAAATGATTTCACTGTGCCTACCCACTATTACTGTAAATTGATATTTTATAAATTGTAATTTAAGAGAATATGTATCAGAATTTTAAGCAACACTTGCAAACCGAGTTGACTAATATCGAACAAGCAGGTTTGTATAAGAACGAACGAATTATTATTTCTCCGCAGGGAGCTGTAATCAGGGTGGCGGATGGAAAGGAAGTGCTCAACTTTTGCGCCAATAATTATTTGGGTTTGTCAAATAATCCTGCATTAATTCAAGCTGCCAAAAAAGGACTTGATACACATGGTTATGGTGTTTCTTCCGTTCGGTTTATTTGTGGAACGCAGGACATTCATAAACAACTAGAAGCATCAATTGCAAAATTCTTTGGAACAGAAGATACTATTCTGTATGCTGCTTGTTTTGATGCCAATAGTGGAGTTTTCGAGCCATTATTGAGCGAAGAAGATGCCATCATTTCTGATGCGTTAAACCACGCATCCATTATCGATGGAGTGAGACTTTGTAAAGCCAAACGTTACCGTTACGCAAACGCCGATATGGCCGACCTAGAAGCACAGCTTATTGCATCTCAGGAACAACGTTTCCGTCTGATTGTGACCGATGGCGTTTTTTCAATGGATGGAAATGTGGCTTCTTTAGACAAAATTTATGCATTGGCCGAGAAATACAATGCTATGGTAATGGTCGACGAATCACATTCAGCCGGAGTAGTAGGTGAAACAGGAAGAGGCGTAACTGAACGTTACAACCTTCGTGGAAAGGTAGAAATTATTACAGGCACATTAGGAAAAGCCTTTGGTGGAGCAATAGGTGGATTTACCACAGGAAAAAAAGAAATCATTGATTTACTTCGTCAACGGTCACGTCCTTATTTATTCTCGAACTCAATACCTCCAATGGTAGCTGCCGCAGGAATTCGAATGTTCGAAATGATGGATGAAACCAACGAACTTCAGGAAAAATTGCATAAAAATACTGCCTACTTTGTTGAAAAAATGAAAGCCGCAGGATTCGATATTAAACCAACGGAATCGGCTATTTGTGCCGTGATGCTTTACGATGCAAAATTGTCGCAGAATATGGCTGCTAATTTGCTTAACGAGGGTATTTATGTTACCGGTTTTTATTTCCCCGTAGTACCTAAAGGTCAGGCACGTATTCGTGTTCAGATTTCTGCAGCACACGAAACAGTTCAGTTGGATAAATGCATTGCAGCATTTACAAAAGTCGCCAAAGAACTCGGCGTGATTAAATAGTCTATTGAAAAACAACGATATAAACTTTAAGAACTTTACAAATAGAAATATATGAAAGCACTAGTAAAACTTCGTCCAGAAAAAGGCATTTGGATGGAAGATATTCCTATGCCGCACGTTGGGATTAACGATGTATTGATAAAAATCAGAAAAACTGCAATTTGTGGTACCGATTTACATATTTATAAATGGGATGACTGGTCGCAACGCACCATTAAAACTCCAATGACTATTGGTCATGAATATGTGGGTGAGGTTGTCGACAAAGGTCATGGGGTGCGAAATATCCGTATTGGTGATCGGGTGACCGGTGAAGGACATATTGCCTGCGGACATTGCCGTAATTGCAGGCAGATCGGAAGAGCGTCGTGTAGGGAAAGAGTGTTCAGAGCCGTGT
>CAZTDH010000075.1:0-9562 GCA_964612615.1 uncultured Paludibacter sp.
TAGGCGATGTGATTGCTGTTGCAACCGGCTTTTTTCGCTGTAATTGGTGGAAAGTGGCTATTTCTATGATAATCGGAAAATTTTTCCGCTACATTATATGGATGTATTTTAATGGATTATTTATCAAATAGTTTATGGGCAAATTCCAAAATATACTGATACTAATACTGCTTGGAACAGCTACTGTTTTTGCCAATAAAGAATTAAAAATCATCAACAGAAGTGTACATTTTGGCATGAGAGCCGAAACGAACAGAACTATTGAAGCTATTATTATTCATTCAGTTTTCAACAAATCGGGTGGTGATAAATACAGTGTAAATCGGATACTAAAACAATTCCATCAATATCGGGTTAGTTCGCATTACCTGATAGCGCGCAACGGAAAAATTCTCAGACTGGTAAAAGAAAAAGATGTTTCTTTTCAAGCGGGTAAAAGCTGTCTGCCTGATGGACAAACTTCCGTGAATCAATGCTCCATTGGAATAGAACTTGTAACAACTGACGACATTTCGGATAAACCGACCGAAAAGCAAATCAAATCATTAACTGTTTTGGTAAAAGACATTCAGCGCAGACACAATATTAAATATGTTCTGCGTCACAGTGACATTGCACCTGAGCGAAAAACCGACCCATGGAACATGGATTGGGAAGAATTTCAGAAAAATATAAGTGATAAAAGCCCGAAAATAGCGTCGTATTAATACAATTATTATCTTCTGATTCTGATTTGAATGGCGTTTTCAATCGGTTGTTCGCTAAAGAAAATCAGATAACCACCACCGCCTGCTCCACTAACTTTCCAGCCTAACACGTTGGGTTTATAAACTTCGATCTGAGCCAGAATATCCGGCGAAACCATGTTGGGAAACATCGCAATTTGAGCCTCAAAACTTTCAGTCATATATTTACCAACAGCTTCAACATCCTTTTGCTGAAGGGCTTTCCAGCAATTTTCTGTTGCTTCGCTGAGTCTCTTTGCGCCAACTTCATCTATATTTGTATTAGCCAGCACATCGTAATTATCGTGACGTGGGTAAAGCGGAATCATCCAAATTCGTTGTTCAATCCATTCGATCAACTCACCTACCTGAACACTTTGAATATCTTCAGGCCAGTATCCACCATCGTAGAAATATTTATTCAAACCCGGCATCGTAATTCCCAACGAATCCTGCGAACCGCTCACATATTTTGTTCCGGGAGGATTTTCAAAACAGAAAAGCGTTTTGGCCAGTTTTTCCTTATCGCCATCGGGTATATCGGTTTGCCAAAGCTCAATGGCTTTACGACGACTGCTGGTTGACATACCACTTCGGTCGTTAAATTCAAAATCCGGTTCGATACATATAGTTATTACCGAACCGCTGGCATATTTACTAACATAAGGTTGATCGAGCCAACCGCCGGCAAGGTCTAATCGGTATGGAATACGACATTCCTGACGCAAAGCAGTGGTCGAACGAGCCGGTAAATTACCATGTGGAATGCGTTTGCTCACCACATATTCAATGCCCATTTCCTGACACAAAGCTTCCTTAGCAGGTGTATGTCCATCGGCATTGACGAAGAAAATGTCCGGTTTCAACGTTTCCAGTTCATCCAAAAAATCAAGCAAACCACCACCCTGATTTATCCAGGCATCTTTGACTACTTTCAACGACTTAACCATGTACAAGCGTTCAGCATCAGAGTTAACCGTTTTGCGTGCTTTCAGTTCATTGATAGTTCTATCAGAGCCTATACCAACGTATAAATCACCATATTGCGCTGCATCTTCGAAAAATGCAACATGTCCGCTATGCAACATATCATAGCATCCACTTACAAAAACTTTTTTACTCATACCGAAATCAGATTATCAGGTTGCTTGTGTTTTCAGGAAATTTTTAAACGATGTGAAATCTTTAGGCAAAGATATACTTTTCTTCTCACCTTTCATAAATTCCTGCAGTTTCAGCGGAATTTCTATTTTCTCGCCAATGATATTTTCAACGGTTTCGAGGAATTTAGCCGGATGAGCGGTTTCAAGGAATACACCGATTTCATTGGCTTGCAATCCTTCTTGCAAAGCTCTGTAGCCCACTGCTCCATGTGGATCAAGTAAATATCCGGTTTCTTGTTTGCAAGCTTTCAGTGTTTCGGAAATTTGCTCATCAGTATAACTCACACCACTGATTTCTGCAGAAATAGCTTCGTGCGAACTTCCATATAAATCCAGCACACGGGCAAAATTGCTCGGGTCACCCACATCCATGGCGTTGGCAATGGTCGAAACCGAAGGACGCGGCGTATAAACACCGGTTTGAAGGTATTGAAGGAAGATATCGTTGCCGTTATTGGCAGCAATAAAGCGTTTTAGGGGCAATCCCATTTTTTTTCCAAATAATCCGGCCGTGATATTTCCAAAGTTACCACAGGGAACACACATCACCACATTATCAGCCTTACCCAGTTTCTTCAATTGGGCATAAGCATAGAAATAATAGAATGATTGAGGTAGAAAACGGGCTACATTGATTGAATTTGCGGAAGTCAGTTTCAAAATAGAATTGAGTTCTTCGTCCATAAAGGCTGATTTTACCAGCGCCTGACAATCATCGAATGTTCCATCGACTTCAAGTGCAGTTATATTTTGCCCAAGTGTGGTAAACTGGCATTCCTGAATCGGACTTACCAACCCTTTCGGATAAAGCACATACACGTGAATACCATCCACACCCAAAAATCCATTAGCAACAGCACTTCCTGTATCACCCGAAGTGGCCACCAGCACATTCACTCTGGTATTATTTTGTTTCTGGATAAAATAACCCAGCAACCGCGACATAAACCGTCCACCAACATCTTTAAAAGCCAGTGTTGGTCCATGATATAGTTCCAGACTATAGATGTTATCATTTACACGCACCAACGGCACATCAAAATTCAGCGTTTCGTACACGATTTTCTTCAATGCTTCAGCTTCCACATCTTCGCCAAAGAATGCATCTGCAACCACATAGGCCATTTCCTGAAACGAAAGCGTTTCAATTGTATCGAAAAACGACTGTGGTAATTTCTTAATCAAATCGGGCATAAACAAGCCTTTATCTTCGGCCAATCCCTTCACTACGGCGTCCTGTAAACTAACGCCACTCACTTTTTTGTTGGTACTGTAATATTTCATTGAATCAACGTTTTCATAAATTCCATGCCTTTCAGCAATCCGTAACTTCCTTTTTCAGCTGCAAATTCATCATAAACCTTTACATCGTCGGCCTTTTCACCCGGACGATAAATAATAAATGGAACTGGTGAACAGGTATGAGTTTTATACACGCAAGGTGTTGGATGATCGGGCAGAATAGCTATAGTTACAGGCTCGTTCCATGTTGAAACCTCGTCAAAAATAGGTTTCACAACCCGTGAGTCGAGGTATTCAATAGTTTTAATTTTCAACTCCACATCGCCTTCATGACCGGCTTCGTCGCTGGCTTCGATATGCAGATACACAAAATCATCGGTGCGAAGCGCATTGATAGCTGCCTGCGCTTTTCCTTCGTAGTTAGTAGTATAAAGTCCTGTAGCGCCTTCCACCAGAATGACCTTTAATCCGGCATAAACACCTATTCCGCGTATTAAATCCACGGCCGAAATCACCGATCCACTCTTCAACCCATAAAGTTCCTGCATGGTTTTCATTGCAGGTTTATAGCCCGGTGACCAGGGCCAGATGCTGTTGGCTTTATCTTTTCCTGCAGCTGCCCGTTTCAGATTTACCGGATGATTTTCGAGCAATTCCTGTGAACGCAGAATCAGATTATTCAGTAAATCTGCAGTTTCCTTTGCTTCGTCCGCTTCGGCATGAATCATCACTTCAGCAAAAGGAGTTCCGGGAACATCGTGAGGTGGAGTACAACTCAACTGTTTTTTGCCACCTTTCATCTTCAATAAATGGCGGTAAGAAACTCCGGAAAAAAAGTCAATCACGTCAGTTCCAAGTTCCTTTTGCAAAAAAAGAATCAGTTCAGTGGCTTCTTCATTGCTGATATGCCCGGCCGAATGATTCTTTATTTTTCCGTTTTCGATACAAATAAGGTTACAGCGCATGGCCATTTCGCCTTCGGCGATAGCCACACCCATGCTTGCCGCCTCCAACGAACCGCGTCCTTCAAAAACCCTGGGTACATCGTAACCCATTACGCTCATGTTCGCTATTTCGCTGCCCGGTGCAAATCCCTCGGGAATTGTATCGAGCAATCCATTGCGTCCAAGTGCAGCAATTTTATCTATTGCAGGCTTATTGGCGGCCTGTAAGCATGTTTTATTTCCAAGCGACGCAATAGGCTCATCGGCCATTCCATCACCAAGTATAATCAGATATTTCATGTTAAAGTTTAAATTTTCGCCTCATATTATTCCAGAAAGTCTTTGTAATTAGGCAATGCGTCTTCAAATTTCTTAATCGTTTCAGCTAAAGTCAAAAGGCTTTCACCACCTGCGGCATTCAAATGTCCGCCACCGTTAAACAACTCAGCAGCCACTTTGTTTGCCGGAAAAGTCCCCTGCGAGCGTAATGAAATTTTTATTTTATCAGTATCTTCACGCATAAACACCGAAAAATCAACTCCTGCAATAGACAAAGGGATATTTACAAAACCTTCAGCATCACCATTTGTGAAATTAAATTGGTACAGTTCTTTGCTTGTCAATGTGATTAAAGCGGCCTTATATTCGGGATAAATTTTCATTTTCTGGAACAAACAAAATCCCATCAAACGTAATCGGTCAGCCGAATAAGTATTAAAAACCTTGCGATAAATTTCGTCTTTATCGATGCCAATTTTAATCAGTTCGGCAATGATAATATAAATTTCCTGACCGTTTGAATTATAGGTAAATCCACCTGTGTCGGTCATCATGCCGGTGTAAATACATTCAGCACATGCCAGATTGATTTCCGAAAAATCACCTAAACGACAAATCAACCTGAATATCAATTCGCTGGTGGACGAAATCTCAGGATATGAAATAGCAATTTTAGCAAAATCGGACGGATGCAAATGATGATCGACTAAGATTTTTGGAGCTGCAGCATTAATAACCGCATCAGCCATGCCGGCCATACGTTTTGGAACGTTGAAATCAAGTGCAAAAATCAATTCGGCAGTTGATATCAGTTCATCTCCTTTTTCCTTATTACTTTCATAATCAACAACCTGATCAGCACCGGGCAACCAATTCAGAAAATTTGCGAACATAGTCGGTACAATCACAACAGGTTCCTTACCAATTGTCATCAAATAATGCCACAAAGCTAATGTAGAACCCATGGCATCTCCATCCGGTCCAACATGAGTTACAATCACAATTTTTTCAACACTGTCAATCGCTTTTCTTACCTTGGTTATAAGTTCCTCAGCAATAATTTTAGAAATCATATTTCTGTTTTTAATTTGAATGCAAAAGTAGCAAAAAAATACGATTTTGAGAGTACGATAACATTCTGATTCTTAATCTTTAATATTCAGGATATATGCACCTTGTTCGGCAATGGAATAAAAGCCAATATTCCTGACTTTACAGGCATTTCGTATATCGTCGGTGTACCATCTTGAAATACTTTTATCGACAATAATTTTTCGGGGATGAACACAATCCAAAATATGAGCAATTCGTGGTTTCAATCGGTTACCAATAATCAGATAATCAAGTTCAATTGGTGTTTGGGTAGTTTTCTTTTTCAGAAAATCATTCTGCAAAATCAACACTTTATTTCCTTCAAAACAACAGAAACCATCAGCAAACCACTTACTTTTATTTAAGTAAACAGGTTTATCGAATTTCTGTCGTTGCCAGTAGGTTTTGGCAATACGCTCAATCTCAACAGAATCCGTTGAGTAAACAAGGTTTTTATCCCGATTTATAAAACTCACATGAAGATTTTTCTGACCGGCATACACTATGATTCGTTTGCTAGTCAATGTTTGGTAATTAGTTTGTATGTTTAGCAAACAAGTAATCAGAAGGGCAGTTAAACCAACAAAAAGCGGAGCAAATTTCCTGCTGAAGAAATAAGCGGAAAGACAGAAAATGGCCAAAAAGAAGAAAAAAGCCTGCCTTACATCTAACGAAATATGCCAGACAGAATGTGGTAAATTCTGAATCGTCACGATTACATAATTCAATAACCAAACCGACCACTTCAGCACAAATCCCATGGCAGCAGACAAATATGGCACCCACGAAACGGTCAGCAATGCAATGGCCAGGTAAATAACCAGACTCGAAAGTGGAATGGCAATAAAATTGGTTACAAGAAAATAATTCGGAAATTGCTGGAAATAATACAGTGTGAAAGGCGTTGTGCCAAGTTGAGCAGCAATGGAAACCGAGAACATTTCCCACGTAAAACGGCTGATTTTGTTGGTCGGTTTGTACAATTTATCGATTATAGGTTGAAAGAAAATAATGCTTAACACTGCCGAGTAACTCAACTGAAATCCAACGTCGTACAGAAAATTGGGATTATAAACCAGCATCAACAAAGCTGACATAAAAATGGTATTGTAAATTTGCGATTTCCGCTCCAGACAATAAGCAAAAGCCACGAACGAAAACATCAATGCTGCACGGATTACCGCTGCCGACATGCCCGACACAAAAGCATAAGCCCACAAAAACAAAATAATGATGATAGATTTAAGAATTTTCTTCTTTTGCGATTTATCCAGAAAACTCAGCAAAAAGGCAATCACCACATAAATTACACCAACATGCATCCCACTCACGGAAAGTATATGCATAGCTCCCGTAGCTGAATAACTTGCCCGAAGATCCGGTTGTAAATCGTCGGTGTAACCCAGTGTCAATGCCGCCAACACAGCAAATTCATCACCGTGAATATTGAACTTCCGGTAAATACTCAGTAGGTAATTCCGCCACTTATCGGCCTCACGACGAATGGAAAAAGCATTGCTATGTCCAGTAATTTGCCAACTTCCCGAAGAAAGGTATGATGTCGCTCCGATTCCCTGCCGTTTCAGGTAAGTGGCATAGTCAAATGCATCAGGATTCAGTGCTTTATCGGGGGATGCAAATTCCGTTTCCAGCATAAGCCGGTCGCCAAACAGAAGTTTGGATGCTGCTTTGTCTTTCTGAAAATACAAAATTGCCTGTCCGTGAGCGGGTTTCCAACCTGAATTATAAAATTGCAGCACATCGGCTTTGCACATATAAGATTTAGCCTTTTCGACCGGTGCTGAAACAATTTCGACCCGATAAATCCTTTTTTGCTGTAATTGATCGAATGCAGTTGACTTTTCATTTTCGGAACTCAACAGGTATGCCAGCGAAAACATAAACAAAAAAATTCCGCAGCCAAACAGCCAACGGAATTGATATTGACGTTTAGGAATACGGATTCCAAACGATAAAATGACAAGTACAAGCGAAAAAGCAACCAACGCCCACAAACCCCACGACTGAAACTCCACAAAGCGGTACACAATGATACCAAGCATAAATGGAAGCAACAATCTGAAAAACGGAGTTCGTTGCAAAAAATCCATATGCGCTACACGTTTAGCAATTGATGAATGGTTTCAACCGGATTAGCGGAATTAAAGACAGAACTACCTGCAACTAATACATTAACACCTGCTTCGTAAAGTTTTGAAGCATTTTGAAGGTTCACACCACCGTCAATCTCTATCATGCAATTGGCATTCTTGCGTTTCATAATTTCACGCAGCTCGGCAATGCGGTCGTAGGTTTCTTCAATAAATTTCTGTCCTCCGTAACCTGCAAAAACTGACATCAGCAGCACCATGTCCACTTTATCCACGTAGGGCTCAAGCAAGCTGATTGGTATATCAGGATTCACCGAAATGCCCACCTGAATTCCTTCAGCGCGGATTAAATCAATCACTTCCTGCGGATTTTCAGCCGCCTCACAATGAAAGGTAAGCATTCCTGCACCTGCTTCGGCAAAGCGTTTCACGTATTTTTCGGGATGAACAATCATGATATGCACATCGAGGATTTTAGTGCAATGCTTCCGCACCGCTTCCAGTACCGGAAAACCAAAAGAAATATTCGGCACAAACGTTCCATCCATCACATCGATATGCAGCCATTCTGCCTCACTGGCATTAATCATTTCACAATCAACTTTCAAATTTCCAAAGTCGGCTGCCAGCAAGGAAGGAGATATAATTCGTTTCATTAAAGGTGGTTTTTATTTGTTTTGCAAATATAATAAAAAAAAGACTTCCGAGCATTTCGGAAGTCTTTTTTTAGTTTAAGAACAATTCAATGTACTGATTTTCTGAAGATTTCTGTACCCTGTAAGCAGCTGCGAATTGTAAAATCCGGTTCAGTGTTTCTTGCTTGGGTTGCAGTTCCTGATCACTTTCAGGACGTTTGGTTTTAAATAAATCAGTTTTGTTCGACAGAGTAGAAACTTTTTGCATAGGCACGTTTTAGAGTTATTTTCATCTATATAACGTAGCCGCTTTGCTTTTAGTATATTGCGCTGGAAAAAATTTTGGAAAGTTGATTGGTTATTAGTTCAGCACATTATCAAATTATCAAATCATCACATCATTTAATTTCCAGATAAACATCCTTTTCCTGAGCAATGCGGCGCATATTTAGCAGCGCATAGCGCATACGTCCCAAAGCCGTATTGATGCTTACATCGGTTCGTTCGGCTATTTCTTTAAAACTCAAATCTTCGAAATAGCGCATACGGATTACCTTTTGTTGCGAAGGTGGCAGCAAATCAATCAGGTGAACCACATCGGCCAGCACCTGCTCGTTCGATAACGTTTCTTCCACACTTTTTTCAGACAGCTTTGCATTGTTAACTATATCATAATCAACAGCATCGGCCGAAAAAGTATTTTCGTTTTTTACACGACGGAAGTGATCAATAATCAGATTGTGGGCAATACGGTTTATCCACGCCAAAAACTTTCCGGCTTCGGTGTAACGCCCTTGTTGAATGGTTGAAATGGCTTTGATAAAGGTGTCCTGAAAAATATCTTCGGCGAGTTCCCGACTGCGTACTATCAAATAGATGTAAGTGTAAACTTTTGATTTGTAACGCAACAATAAAATTTCAAACGCTTGATTATTACCTTTCTCATACAATTTCACCAATTCGTCATCGGTTAATTGATTCAGAGTTTTCATTACTTTTAATTTTGAGGTTCAAAGTAATTGTTAGCAATAGGCGTTATAAAATTTTAAGAGTTAGTAGAATGTTTAGACTGCAAATATAGTGAATGAAATTACAAAAACAAACTTTTTAGCGATTATTTTGCGAGAAAATTGTGTTTTTGTTGCGAATGCCGTTAAAATCAGGCTTTTATTTTTAGTAAATAATTACAATCATTTATCTTACAGAACAACAAAAAGAGAATTATTGTTCAAATCTACCTGAGTTTTTCAAAATTTCGATATTCTGTTTTAACTTTTTGTATCCTGCACGTTTTATAGACGAATTTTTTAAAACCCGATTAAAGGTCTCTTTTGAAAGTTGCTGCCAGGTTTCAGCATTCCAATCCAAAAC
>CAZTDH010000076.1:0-9433 GCA_964612615.1 uncultured Paludibacter sp.
CCCGCAAGACGAAAGTGGATATAAACAGCATTGAAATTGGTGTGGCGCGTCGCGAAGATGTGGCTGAGCCAACCGAACGCACCGGAAAAATAGACTTTTTCGACGATTCAAAAGGTTTTGGATTTATCAAAGAATCCAATTCGCAGGAAAAATTCTTTGTACACGTGAAAGGTCTTTTGCAGGATGTGAAAGAAGGCGATACGGTTACTTTTGAACTGGAACGCGGACTGAAAGGAATGAATGCAGTGCGGGTAAAGAAAATCTAAAGTTACAATACGATAATATATTGAAAGCGAGCTGGTTCTAGTTGAATCAGCTCGTTTGTTGTATATTAACGATATAAAATTGACTTTATAATGAATGCACATTATTCAAATCAGAACTCTTATGTATTTTAAATATTTTGATCAATCAAAGTTGACAAATCTTCAATAGAACTCTCAACTGAAATTATATTTCCATTTTTGTCAATGACAATTTTTGTGGGAACTGCTTCTATTTTGTATTTTGTTGCAATCTCATCCTTAAAATCAAATAGCACGTTAAAACTATACTTGTTATCTTTGATAAATTTAGCTACATTCGTTTTTATATCAGCCGGGCTTGTCCTTTCCCATACATCAATAAAGAAAAATTCCACATTGCGGTTTTTATACTTTTCAACCAACTCCTGCATTTTAGGAAAAGAAGCGCGGCACGGACCACACCATGTTGCCCAGAAATCAAGGACAATTACTTTTCCTTTATAATCCGACAACTTTACTTTTTCTGCTTTCAAATTAGTAAGAGTAAAATCTATTACCCCCAAACCTCCGTATTTTTTTATTATTTGCTCCTTTGTTTTTTGAGACATTGAGTTCAATGCATTTTCCTTGATTTTTTCAAAATCAGTCGACGAAAGATTTAGTTTTTTGTAAATATCCCGGAGTTGATTTATCAATATTTTTGATTCAATACCTGCCTTAATTTGTTTCTCAATATACGTTTTTGCGAATTCCAATCCTTTTACTTTTTCTGCATAACCCGCATAACGTTCTTTACCCCCCGTGTCAATATCGGTCATCTTTGATATTTCATCCTGATATTGAAAAGCCAAATCATATTTCTGTTGTTTATACATGATTAATGCATAGGTATCTGTGTAAGTGATATATGACTCTCTTAACCTATTAAACCCATTTTGTTTAGTAGAATCAGTCATTGCCTTTTTAATAATTTCAATGGATTGTTTTGAGAGGCTTTCTGCAAATGATAAAGCCTTACCCGGAGTTATAAGATCCTGACCGGATAATTGCCATGCAGTTTCATTGAACTGATTTGCAACCATTAGGTCGTAGTTAACAAGCGATGCATATTTCTTGACGTTGATGGAGTCAACATTTTTTAAATACATATTAAGCAATTCATATTGGAACTCTTTTTTTGAATTTGATGATGTATCATTAAATTCGGTGCAAAATCTGTTCATTTCATCCAGAATAAATTTCTCTGACCTACTCTGATTACTATAATACTCTTTGAAAAATTTACTTTTAGCAAACTGACCTTTCGGGTATTTTTTCAATCCAATTCCTTCAATTTCAATACTCTTATCATTCATTTTCAACATATAGTAAATAGATGATGCTTTAAGTAAACTTTTTTCATCACCCGTTTTCATTGATTTCTCAGCATATTCAATTACAGCAGGTTTAAACCTGTCATTGTCTTTCTGATATTGTAAATACAGATAGTACGAATAACTTTCATCTTCTTTTAATGCCGGATTTTGGGTATATAATTCATCAAACTGTCTTATTGTTTCTTCCGGAGTTACATTCAATTTTAGCATATAATTACCTGACCTAATGAACGATAAATATGACAATTTAGCTTTTTCTAATTCTTCTTTCGTCTTATTTTTAAGATATATAACGTATCCCTTATCTGAGTTACTGTCTATTATTTTCATCTTTTGATCTGTAACAGTCATATTTAGAAACTGTATTGAATCAGGAACAGTGACTGTAAATTCATAGTTTATATCCTTTTTAATTAAGGGTATAGTCCGATTAACATAAGGCATATAAACCAGATTTATTAAAACATTTTCAGGCAAGGTTAATCCGGTAGGAGGTTCGTAAATGTAGGTATTTGATCCACCTGAAATACGCTCGGCACTTTTTAGATATATCTTCCCGTTCTGTGAAAAAGTACAGATGCTGATGAGTAGGAAAATAAGTACAATTGATTTTTTCATAAGATGATTATTTATTTTGTCAAGTTCAAAATCCAAATTTTAGTATCTCCTGCATACTTCTCACTTTTTGTATAGATAAGATATTGTCGGTCATTGGAAAAGACACATTCACTATATCTGCTTCGTTCATTTACTAAAATGTCTGTTACGGTACGTTTATTATAGTCGGCTAGTACAATCTTACAATCTTTGATTGCTGGAAATATGCCATTTTTCATCCTTTTGTAATTCGTAAGTTTAATGTCAGATAGTTTGTTAAGTTGTGAGCACGTAACTTTATTCTTTTCCATTTTTGTTGCACAATACTTCTTATCTCCAATATAAAAAAGCAAAGAATCTCCTTTTTCTGTCCATATTGGATCATAAATGTCAGCATTTATAGTATTGATTTTCTTTTGAATCGTAGGATTTGAGATATTCATTACCCACAAATCAACTTCTCTGGGAGATGAACAAGTATGAACGCTTCCAATAGCATTTCCATTACTGTCATATTGAATATGTGGAGCATCCTTCAGGTATGCCAGCCATTTATTATCAGGCGACACGCTAAAATCATAATATGCATTTGCTTCAGTCGTAATTTTTGTCTCTTTCATAGTATTGATATTATACTCATACACATGTTCAAAATCTTTAAAATAGGCTATCACATCATCATTGACCCACTGGGGATTTAAACTTTCGTCGGAAATCTGTTTAAAGCCGGAGCCGTCAATATTTATTATTCCAATCTTACGAAAGCCATACGAAAATGCAATAATATTTTTATTCGATATTGTTACATTAGCTTCTCTTCCACTATCAAAATCTGTCAGTAAATGAGGTTTAGATTTTAGTTTCAATACTGGTTTTTGGTCAAGATCAATAGGAAATTCAGAATAAACCCTTGGTCTGCCTCCTATATACTGTTGCATAGATACACTAACAAGGTTTGTTGGTTCAACTTTACCAGTTAAGCAATTTATATCCATTGTATTACTTTGTTGAGTATTATTTTCGTTACACAAATAACATTCAAAACGCCAAATACTATCATTTACATAAGTCGCTTTTATTGAATCCAGTCCTCGTTCATACCCATTATTAAATGCGATTTGTAATGCACTATCTTTATCAATTGTGCATTTTGAAGATTCTTTGCTTATTCTTGTCTGCGAACTGCAAGATTGAAGAATCAACAAACCGTAAATTATTATTGTAAATCTGTTCATCTTTCTATTGTTGTAAGTGTTAACATGCGAGTCGACGGAGAAAGAAAAAGTATAAATTGCTTTTTCAAAGCAAGACACAAGTTACAAACTTGCGCCAGCGTGCGAGCCGGTTCTAGTTGAATCAGCTCGCTTGTTGTATTCCCGAAATTTCAATCTTTCTTTATCTAACTCAATACGTCTCGAATTAATAAAAAATTAGAATTTATATTCTGAAAATCTACTGCTCAACAACTAACATTTTGTTTGTTTTGGAAGTAATATCACTATCCGATGTTTTAATACTTACGCGATACAAATAAATACCTGTTTTTACTCTTTGACCATCATTTGAAATAAGATTCCATGTTATATCATCGGCTGATGATTGTGAGAATGACCAAATTTTCCGCCCAGCTAAATCGAAAATATCGACAGTGGTATTCAAAATAGTTTCGGGTCTGTCATGTTTCACAATTATCTTCGTATTGGTTTTAACCGGATTTGGATAATTATAAATTGAGAAGATTTGAGGTGTTAAGCCAGTAACCACTTCAAAATCGATGGAGCTGGTGGTTGAATTATTGAGTAAATCACACACTTTAAAACTTAGTGTGTGTTTACCATCAATCATAACAGGAAGTTTATACCTGACTGAACCATCGGAATAGCTGTTTAATGCAGCAGTAAAATAATCGTTTAAAATGTATGATTGAGTCGGACTGTTATCAACCGTCAGCCGGATATCATGCCCTATGCCGCTTCCAACAGTATTAATTCCGTCAATATCGCTTACATTTGCAATAAATAATGGTGTTTCATTTACTTTTTCGCCCGAAACAAAGCTTTCTGAATTCAGAAATAAACTCACAGATGGTCCATCTGTTTCATCTGTAAAGTTCTTGATTGTTCCACCTACAATGAAGTTCTCAAAAGTTCCCTGCGCTTCTGTATTATTGTTTTCATCAGCAGCATAATAATCTATTCGTCCTCCACCATAATTGTATTTTATATCTTTGGGCAACATAAACGAAAAACTAAAGTTACCATTCTTTACATCCGCATTACCGGAAAATAAAGTATTTGGACGGTCTGAGTAAGTCATTGCTCCATCACCTTCATTATTCAGGGTAGTTATCCTTTGTGTTTTATCACATACCAATGCGTGTAATGAACCATTAAAATCATCTACTTTGTTTCCACTATTGTCAGCAATATATCCCTGAATCGTAGCAACTGATAAAGCTCTTAATGTATCACTCCCTAAAACAGTACTTTCATTAATTTTCGAAGTAATGACATTATAATTAGTTGGAAAGTTAAGCGCAATTGCAGGATCACCCATAAAGATGTAGGACAGTTTATTTGTTTCCGTACCAACATTATTTTTTGCATAAGGAATTACATCACCCATCCTTAATTGTTTTCCGTTAATTTTTTTGAATAAGTTGTCACAAACCAATTTGTCAAGTGTAAAATTCTGAGAAGCATATACTGGTCTTGCAGCAGATAAAATACCAATTCCTCCTCCCAATGGGCTTAACATAAATTGCTCTCCGCCTGACACACCTTGTACGTCAAACTGAAGAAAATCGCAAGTAGCACCAATGAAAAGAGGTAAATGTGTGTTTGATAACTTCTTTACATCTGCTAATGATAATACGGATTCATTTGTCAATCCTGTTGCTCCGGCATGACCTGTGAAATTGAGAAGTAATAAGCCTGTCTGAATCAAATTCAACAAATGATCTTTAGCTACCGGATAGCTTTGTCCACTTGCACTGATTTCCTGCGTATAGGCATCCAAATAAATCTTATTTATCTGATATGCTGGAAAATTACGCGCTATAGATACAGCAATACTATCAGATTGTTTCATGTGTAAAGCTGCATCACCATCATCGGCCAAAAAGCAAATCTGATTTTTCCAACCGCCTTTGTCCTGATTTGTCATATATTTAATGGTTTTGGTCACAACATCTGTTGCTTGCTGCGATGTTACTACAGGAAATCTGCCAACTCCAACATCCATTAAATCGGATAAAACACTTACACCTTCATTGTCGTTTAAAAAAGTAAAATAATCATCAGTGGTATACGACATCGTTGTAACCAGTGAGTTTTCTGCCTGATAAGTCAAAATTAAATTATCTCCGGAATTGCTCAATATCTTTCTGTTATCAAATGAACCTCTTCCAAAAAGTAATAAATATTTAGGAAGCCCTGTAGTATTATTCGAAACCAATGCTCTGTCGTAAAGCATCTTCATAATCCAACGATAAGCAGTGGCATCAGGCGTACCGGATGAAAACTCATTATAAACCTGCTCGGTTGTGACCACTGCTACGGTCAGATTGTCCTTATCACGATGAGCCTGTGCAAGGGTTTGTGCCTGACTCAAAAAGCTAGGATGAGTTAGAATGACCATATCAGCCTGAGTAATAGCATGTAAATTTTGATTTGGAACAACGCCTATAACCTCAGGTTTTGGAAAATCAGATGAGGCAGTAGGGTCAATGGCTATATAGCTCTTAATATCATTACCCGAATCAATAAATGACAATTTTCCATTTATTGATTGAGTTGGAACAGTGCTTATATTTTGGGGATTAGTAATATCCCATACTTGAATATTCGGGTTCGTATTGCTTAAAAGATACTGATTATATTTACCTGATCCAAGATAATCTACATTCTGAAACTGCATGGCAGAACCACTCATCTTCAATTGTCTGCGGGCATTCACCTCCAGATAATTCAAATATCCAACTGACATGGAAGTTGATTTGGTATATGAAATATTGAAATTAAACTGATCACCTGGTGGAGTATATTTAAAAGGACATGGAGGAGTTTGTGAAAAACTATTTGCACCTATACCTTGTTCGTAATTATTTGTCGTTCTGGCTTCAACTGAGAGTATCTGGGCTTGAGTTCCGTTCAAAGTCAGTGTGAAATTTGACTTTGAAGTTGAACTTGCAGCTACATCTAAGCGAACAATGGCGGAATTAGTCAACACCGGATTTGGAAAACTAAAAGGCAAATTGTAGGATAGGATATCGTTGAACGTTTCACCATAGAACTCTTTACCCGAGCTGGTCAGGTTTTGTAACTCTTTTTCATAAACCTGATAATCTGTAAATTCTTCAATCGGATTAATTGTAGCTGAAGTGGGAACAGTTATTACTTCATCAGTAATTCTCTTCCCATTTCCGGCATCGGAAGTAACAAAATAATATCCGTATTTTGAGTATGAATTAATAGTATGGGTAAACATCGATTTGGAACTATCATAGATCCATTTATTTATTCCCTGAGCATAGAATAAGATATAGTCACCTGAATTGAACACTCCATCAGCACCTTTATTCATATAAATAGACAATTCCGGTAAATCATCAATTTTAGGAGCAGCAAAACTTTGATTCAATACATTACCACCATATCCGAAGACTCTTACATTAGCAGGGTCAATTCCCATCGAAACTAAATCCTCGTAAGTCAGTTTGTAAATTCCGCTATTTACTATCCTTACTTTCACAAATTTACCCTGAGCCAGTACCGAGTTAGCTGTGTAAGTATGACTTGAAGTAACCGTTATTTTTTGTGGAAGTTGAATTTTATCAATCTGTAAATCGAAAGATTGTAACTTTAATACAGTTCCATCCCTATTAATGAAAGGTAAAACCTGAACATCAAAATAACTAGTCAATTTGCTGTGTAATACATTGCTATTTATTTCAGGTTCAGATGAAAAATTTTGATTTAAGATTAGTTTTTCTTCACTGGTTACCGGAATATAAACAGGATTTTTCAGAATTGCTTTGTATGAAAATGCCGGATCAGAAACCATTCTCCAATTGAAATACGGCAAACGTGATTCAGTGGGGTAATGAGCACCTTCGAACGAAATAACTTTAATGGAGGTTGAGCCTATGGACCAATTTTCAATACTCTTCCAACTTAGGTTGTAGTTGGTAACTTGTCCTGTCTGTGCAATTAATGCCGAAACTGAAAAAATTAAAAGAAAAAGAAATGCCGTCTTGATTTTCATACTTAATTTATTTAAAAAAACCGTAATGAAATAACGGAGTAAAGTTAACATTATTGTAGTTTTGGAAGGTTTTTTAAACCCTTGCCAGAAATGGAACTTGTTTTTATTGCCTTGCTTATATACGTTTTATTCTTATTTTTAAACTTCACGATATAACAACCCTGTGGTAAGTATTGTGTGTCAATACTAATTCCAAGATCTAGGGATTTATAAAGAATAAGTCTTCCTGATTGATCATAAATACTTATTATACCCGATGCATAATCTTGATTTTCGGAATCAGTTGAAATATTTAATTTATCATTAAAAGGGTTGGGGTAAAAACTTATTCCTTTGTTGCTGCCCATTATGTCTTTATTCCCTGTTATAACCGATCCAATTGAATCAGTATTAATTAGCCTACTGGAATAATAATCAGAGGCAAGTAGTATATAATTCTTACTTTCTGTATCCTGAATCACTTTATTGGAGTAAAGACCGTCTCTCTTTATTGTGAATATACTATCACCATCTTTGTTGAGTTTCATTACCGACATGAAAGTATTCTGAGAAGAGCCAGTATAATATATTTGTAAGTTATTTGACGTTATAAAACCATCATCCGAAGTAGGAGCCAATGAATTACAACTATAGAAGAAATAATCTAAGCCATACGTTTTTTTCCAAAGCAGTTTACCGTTTCTGTCTACTTTTAGAAAGCTAGAACCACAAGCAAGTAACAAACAACTATCAGTCGTATTAATTAATGGACAAGTGGGTATGTAGCCTGATGAATACGATTTGCTCCATTTAAGATTTCCATTAATATCCAGTTTTAAAAGACTCATATCAGAACCATTGTAGGCTGTACAATAATATCCACTATCAGCAGGTTGAGCTTTGACAATTGATCCCGTAAGATTATAACCTGCATAACTATGACTCCAAAGCGTATTATCACTATTATCTATTTTTGTAACAGTTAAGTTTGGCAGACCAATCATTATAAAGCCGTTATCCTCTGTTTTTGCGATGGATGATATATCAGTTCCAACTGTTTTTTGTTTCACTTGTTTATTGTACTTATTAAACCTCATATACCAACCAACATTGCTGTTATTACCCACAACAATATATCCGGAATCGGGTGTAGCCTCAATCCATGAAGGACTTCCACCTCCCCCATAAACAAAGGTTGTATCCCACCGAGTATTTCCGCTCAAATCAGTTTGGATAATATCCCAGGTCATAAGCATTGAACCGTATCTTGAACCAGCCAAAATATATTTATTTGCTCTAGTACGAGTGAATGTTTGTGCTAGCCTACCATTAAATGTTCTCTCCCACTGATCGCTGGTTGCTGAAATACTAAATGTTGCAACAAATAGTAAAATAATTATTACCTTATTTTTCATTTTCGGTTTTGATTAAATTTGTTTTCGAGATAACATAAGTTTTATTCTTTTACTCTGTTTTCTTATTACACTTGCTCGCGCCGATTTCTAATCGCTGTGTTGCTCGTTAGAGCAAGAAAGCAGAATCAATTGCTTTTTCAAAGCAAGACACAAGTTACAAACTTGCGCCAGCGTGCGAATATATCCATCAGGATGGGATTCTTGTGGTTTGTTTAATTCTTTACAATCTTTCCTGCTTTTAGTAATGCACCATTGGCAGATATGCGGTAAAGGTACAAGCCTTTGTCGTACTGATTCACATTAAGTGTATTTTCAGAGGTAGTTACTGTAGTTCGCAGCATTACAGAGCCTTTAAGGTCGAGGAGTTCGAACGTGCAAGTTTCGGTCAGATTGTTGATGCTGATTTTATCAATAGTTGGATTTGGCAATACAGTGATGTTTGATTCGGCTTTGGGCTGATTTACACCGGAAATAACCAATGGAACGCCCCAAGTGGTAGAGCCTTTTTTGTAGTAAACTAAATCAAATTCTGAGCCTCCCATGTTATCCCATGTTG
>CAZTDH010000077.1:0-9268 GCA_964612615.1 uncultured Paludibacter sp.
ATCGTGACGACCGCTACTATAAAAAAGGCAATTGGCATGGTGATGCGAAGCTGGACGGTGGAACGCTGTTTACACAGTTTTCGCACTTTATCGATATAATGTATTGGTTATTTGGTGATGTACAAAATATTCGTGGAAATTTTGCTGATTTCAGTCATAAAGAACTGACTGATTTTGAGGATAGTGGTGTGGTTACTTTCGACTTTGTGAATGGTGGTATGGGTTGTTTGAATTATTCTACTTCTGTTTGGGACACAAATCTCGAAAGCAGCATTACAATTATCGGTTCAAAAGGAACTGTAAAAGTTGCCGGTCAGTATATGAATGAAGTAAGCTATTGTCATGTAAAAGACTATGTGATGCCGGAGTTAGCACCATCTAATCCGCCAAATGACTATGGTTTATACAAAGGTTCTGCTCAGAATCACCATTATGTGATTGAAAATGTAATTGAAAAGCTGACCGATAAAGGAACTATTACCACCAACGTGTTAGAAGGACTGAAAGTGGTTGATATTATCGAACGGATTTATAAAGTCCGTGATGCTCAGTGGACAAAATAAATGCCCCTAACCACTAAAGGGGAATATAAATATAAAAAATGATACAACGTATTCAAACGCTTTATTTACTGTCTATAGTCATTTTGTCGGGTTTTGTGATTTTTGCACCGCTGGCTGATTTAGTAAATACGGTTGACAAATTAATTTATCTGGTTGATTTCAAAGGTATTTCATTGTTGAAACCAACCGGAAATACTCTAGAATCAACTATTTGGGGATTGACCACCATCTCGATGATTGTACCTGTAATGGCTTTTATAGCTACTTTTTCCTATAAAAATCGCACAAAGCAAATTCGACTTTGTGTCATTAATATGGGCTTTATGCTGGCATATTATGGTTTTCTGGTTTTTGAGATCTGGACGGCATGCAACCGTTTACACACCGACTGGCATTTACGAATCCCAACCGTATTACCATTGGTGAATCTGATTTTAAGCTATTTAGCCATTGGTGCTATCGGTAAAGATGAGAAGCTGGTAAAATCGCTGGATAGACTACGATAAATATCAATATAACTAATTTTAAAACGCCTTTTAACCGAAGGCTTTTTTTTGTTTATGAAATTTTATCGAACTAATTTCCGGCTCAACTGTTTATTGTAAGAAAATAACAGTGATGACACGAAACATATTTTTATTTATCAGTATGCTAATTATGACATTCAGTCAGAGTGCATGCAGTCAAACGACCAAAAAGAACATGAAATACAATCCGCTGACTCCCGAAGAACAGGCTGTAATCCTACACAAGGCCACTGAACGCCCTTTTACCGGTCAATATGTAGATAATAAGGCCAAAGGAACATATATTTGTAAACAATGTAATGAACCTCTTTATCGCTCAGAAGCTAAGTTTGAATCACATTGCGGTTGGCCGAGTTTCGACGATGAAATTCCGGGAGCAGTGAAACGAATACCTGATGCAGATGGGCAGCGAACTGAAATTGTTTGTGCCAATTGTGGAGCGCATCTTGGTCATGTATTTGCGGGCGAAGGATTTACACAGAAAAATACCCGCCATTGCGTCAATTCAATTTCAATGAAATTTATTCCTGCATCCGAAAATAAAGAAACAAATACAAATATGGAAACAGCTTATTTTGCCTCCGGATGTTTCTGGGGAACGCAATATCATTTTATGAAAGCTAAAGGAGTGATTTCAACTACAGTAGGTTATATGGGTGGACATACCAAAAATCCTACTTATCGTGAAGTTTGTACCGGCGAAACCGGTCATATCGAAACCACCGAAGTGGTATTTGATAAAACAAAAACGACATTTGAAAATATGGTGAAACTGTTCTACGAAACACACGATTTCACTCAGGTTGGTGGTCAGGGTCCGGATATAGGCGATCAATATCAATCGGTTATTTTCTATACTTCGGATAGTCAGAAACAAATAGCTGAAAAATACATTAAAATCCTAACAGAAAAAGGTTATAAAGTGGCTACACAGTTACGTAAAGCACCGGAATTCTGGAAAGCAGAAGAGTACCATCAGGAATATTACGAAAAGAAACACGGAAGTCCGTATTGCCATATTTACAGGAAAATATTCTAAAACCACACCTAACCCCTCCCGTCAAGTCGGGATAAATTGCGGGGAAATAAGTTACTATTGTTTTCACTAACTCTTAATTAGAAACTTGGTCTTAAAGCCACTTTAGGGGTTTGGGGCTATTGTACTGTTACCTTATATCCTTCTTTCTCAAGTAGTTTCAATAATCCGTTTTGTCCGGGTAGATGCAAAGCTCCAACAGCAATAAAGCAGGAAGATTCATGCATTATCTTGGGGAGCTTTGTTATCCAGTCTGCATTTCGGTCATCAGCCATTTTTTTGAATTCTTCGTCAATCATATCGGTGATTTCTCCTTTGCCTTTGGATAATAATAGCAAATCATTGAGCTTACCGGCCTTGTAAAGTCTGTTTAGCTGAATCATTTCTTTCAGAAGGCTATCTTTTTTGCGGATACTTTCTACTAATACTTTAGCTTGCCGTTCCAGGCTTCCATTACCAAAAAGAATGGCAATTTGCTGGTCAATCGTTTCCAATCCAAGTACTTTCTTGTCTTTCTCAACTGCTACCAACTGAAAATAGGAGTCAGATTGTTTGTCATCGCTGAATCCTGTCAATTTCTTATATTTTTCCATTTCGTACATGGTGAGTATGAGGCTTGGGTTCATGATGGAAACTTCTTTTAATCCGAACTTCAATGTTGCTTTCAGTTCATTATCCACCAGTTTATAATCTTCTGTCGTCAGTAAATCGCTCATTTTTTTGTGATTGGGCATGATAGCTGCCTGTTGTATTTTAGCCGAAACGTCAATGTTATTCAGCACCATCTCACCCACAACAGTTTCACATTCATTGAATGCTTTGAATAATCCGGGAACACTGTCCAAAAACTGAATAGTAATCAAATGATGTGTTCCAAACAGGTAGGAGGGATGCTTCAACCCGTTTCCGGATATTTTCCAGAGTAATTGTGCCTGCGAAAACGAAAAAGTAGTGATTAGTGTGACTAAGAGCAAGATTGTTTTTTTCATGAAAAATGTGTATTTTGTTTTTCACAAACTTACATAAAAATGGTTGATTTTTATTTGATCAGCTAAGAAATCAACCATTTTTATGTAAGTTTGTCATTTGAAATTTGACTGTTTAAATTGCAAATATCATGAATCTTTGATGCAAATATATCAAATTTCATGTCAGATATAATTTGTTGTATATTATTAACCAAAAAGTATTGATTATGAATTATTTTGAAGTTCGTTTTTTCATAGAACCATTCGAAGAATATATTTCAGACGTGTTAACCCAAGAGTTAGGTGAATTGGGTTTTGACAGTTTCGCTTCAACCGAAGAAACACTGAATGCGTATATTCCGGAAACCAATTTCGATGAATTGAAACTTAAAGCGTTACTTGATGATTTTCCTTTTGAGGCAAATATCGATTATAAATTTTCGAAAATTGAATCGAAGAACTGGAATGAGGAATGGGAAAAACATTACTTTGAGCCTATTGTGATTGGTAACGAGTGCGTTATTCACAGTTCGTTTCATCAAAATGTTCCTAAAGCAAAATACGACATTGTGATTGATCCGAAAATGGCTTTTGGTACCGGGCATCACGAAACAACCAGTTTGGTAATAGCTGAAATTCTAAAAATGGATTTGCATGATAAAACCCTGCTTGATATGGGTTGCGGAACAGCTGTTTTAGCTATTTTGGCTTCTATGCGTGGAGTAAAAAATATTTTGGCAATTGATATTGATACCTGGTGTACCGAAAATTCGATTGAAAATATAGCAATCAATAAAATTGAAAATGTTGAAGTTGAACTTGGTGGTGCAGAACTACTTTCAGGTTTGCATTTTGACATTGTTTTGGCTAATATAAACCGTAATATCCTACTGGCGGATATGGAATGCTATGCAGCTTGCCTTAAGTCGGGTGGGGAATTGTATATGAGCGGATTTTATCGTGAAGATATTCCAATTATTGAGGCTGAAGCTAACCGAAATGGTCTGAAGTTGACCGAATTTCACGAGAAGAACAATTGGGTGGTTGTCAGGACAATAAAGGAATAAAAAAATTCGGTGAATTTGAATTCACCGGATTTTTTTAATATTGTTCTTTATCACTCGGAAAATCGCCTGATTTTACATCTTCCACGTAATGCTCAATTGCTTCATTCATAATCCCCTGAATGTTTGCATACCGGCGTAAAAAACGCGGTGAAAAATCCTGGGTGAGTCCTACCATATCGTGTAAAACCAATACCTGTCCATCAACACCTCCACCGGCACCAATTCCTATTACAGGAATAGTCAGTTCTGATGCAACTTGTTTTGCTAATGCTGCCGGAATTTTCTCCAACACAATACCAAAACAACCTGCTTCTTCGAGCAAATGCGCATCACGAATAAGTTTTTCGGCTTCATCACCTTCTTTAGCTCTGACAGCATACGAACCATATTTATTAATTGATTGAGGCATCAATCCCAAATGACCCATGATAGGTATACCGGCACTTAAAATACGTTTTACAGATTCCAGAATTTCTTCCCCACCTTCCAGTTTCAGACAATCGCAATGCGTTTCTTTCATTATGCGGATGGCCGATGCAAGTGCTTCTTTCGAGTTTCCCTGATAACTTCCAAAAGGCATATCAACTACAACCAAGGCTCGTTTTACACCTCTTACAACCGATTTCCCAAAGAAAATCATTTGATCGAGTGTAATGGGTAGTGTAGTAATATTACCACACATAACATTCGATGCTGAATCTCCAACCAGTATTATGTCTACACCGGCTTTATCGACAATGTTTCCCATAGTAAAATCATAAGCAGTCAGCATACTGATTTTTTCGCCACGTTTCTTCATTTCCAATAAACGATGAGTGGTTACTCGTCGGGAATCCTCGCTGTGAATTGACATATATTTTCGGTTTTAAAATGAGTGTGCAAATATATACATTTATATTTTTAAACAGTAATTTCTACGATTTTTTATTGAAAAATTTTCAGCTTCTTTCAGTAAATCAGCAGCTTACAAAGTTGGAATCAAATTTTGACACTAATATAGCTAACTTTAGTTATAATTTTCGTATTTTAGCCTTATCTTTGCAAACCATTTTTTTACCAAAAGACACAATTCAAATGCCGAAAATGAAAGAAAAATTTAGTTTTTTATTGAGTTCGGATGTTTTTTCTCATCTTATTACCCTCAAATATCTACCTCGTTGGGTAGTACTTTTATTTGATATTTTACTGTGCTTAATATCTTATTATATTGCACATTATATATCATTGAAGTTATACACCAACTTACCAGATGAGCGAATTCTTTCAGTATTTCAAAGAGTAGGCTTAACTGTAGGTCTTCAAATTGTATTTTTTTGGATTTTTCACACTTACTCTGGAGTTTTGAGATATTCAGGATATGTTGATGCAACTAAATTATTGTTAGCCGTAACATCAAATATTATCTTTATTTCTGCTGTAAATTTTATTATTTATTTATCGACAGGATTCCATGCATTATATTATTCTGTATTGATAATTTATGCTGTATTGTCTTTTCTTTTACTCTTTATTTTAAGACTATCAGTAAAAACGATTTATGATTATTTCAGCCAAAACTCTGGTCAAATTACTCCTGTAATGATTTATGGCTCTCAATCTGCAGCTATAGGAATTGCTAAAATGTTAAGAACGACTGCCGAAAACAAATACAAATTGGTTGGATTTATTGATGATGATAAAAGCGCTACAGAAAAAGTAATTATGGGGGTTAAGGTTTATAATCTGAACGAAGAAACCATAAAAAAACATGTTGTAAATAAGGTTAAAGCAATTATTGTTTCACCTCTGAAAATGAGCACAATAAATCCAAATACAGATTTGGATATTTTTTTAAATAACAATTTGTCGGTACTTACTTCTCCTCCAATGAGTATTTGGCAAAACGACATGCCTTCTATTAAACAAATTAAATCGATCCAAATTGAAGATTTGCTTGAAAGACCCAAAATTGATATTTCGAACGATAATATAGCAAAGCAGTTAAAATCGAAAGTGGTATTAGTAACTGGTGCTGCAGGGTCAATAGGTGGAGAAATTGTACGACAGGTTATACAATTTAACCCCAAACTATTAGTACTTGTTGATCAGGCTGAATCACCTATGCATGATTTAAAATTACAGATTGAAGAGCAATATCCTAATTTGAGTTTCAGTACATTTTTGGGTGATGTGCGAAACAAGGAACGAATGGAATATATGATTGAAATGTATCGTCCGGATATAATTTATCATGCAGCAGCCTATAAACATGTTCCATTAATGGAGGACAATCCGGTAGAAAGCATTCAGGTTAACGTAAAAGGAACTAAAATAATGGCTGACCTGGCTGTGAAATTTAAGGTTCAACGGTTTGTAATGATTTCGACCGATAAAGCAGTTAATCCTACCAATGTAATGGGTGCTTCCAAGCGAATTGCAGAAATTTATGTACAGTCATTGTTCCGCAAATTGCAGGCTGAAGGTGATGCTACAACTAAATTTATTACCACTCGGTTTGGTAATGTACTTGGTTCTAATGGCTCTGTAATACCCCATTTCAAAAGTCAGATAGAAAAAGGTGGTCCGGTAACAGTAACTCACCCTGAAATTATTCGGTACTTTATGACCATTCCTGAAGCTTGCATGCTGGTACTGGAAGCAGGTGCTATGGGTCATGGGGGCGAGATATTTATTTTTGACATGGGAAGTCCGGTAAAAATCGTTAATCTGGCTCGTAAAATGATACGTCTTGCAGGATATATTCCCGAAGTAGATATAAAAATTGAGTACACAGGATTACGACCAGGGGAAAAATTATACGAAGAACTTCTGAATCAGAAAGAAATAACTGTTAAAACTCACAATCCGAAAATTATGATTGCCAAGGTGCAGGAATATGAATTTAATACTGTTTCTGTTCAAATAGATGAGTTAATACAGTATAGTTTTCTGTGTAAGAATTTTCTCACTGTATCACTTATGAAGAAAATTGTTCCTGAATTTCTGAGTAAGAACTCTCAGTATGAACGATTAGATGTGTAATTTTTCTTATTTTTATAAAATGCATTACTTAAATAATCTTATAACGAATTATCCTGCTTTATCGATAATACTTTCGTTTGTCATTGGTCTTTGTTTTATGCCACTGGTAATTGATATTGCAAAAAAAAGAAATTTTGTTGTAAAACCAAATAAACGGACCTCTCACGAAGGTACTATTCCCAATATAGGTGGAATTAATATCTTTATTTCATTTCTGTTGACGGTTTTTCTATTTTCTTACGGAATTATTGATCAACTTCAATTCATAATCATCGGGGTGTTTTTCATTCTGATAGTGGGTTTTGTAGATGATTTGATTGACATAAAAGCATATTGGAAGCTTTTAGGTGAATTAGTCTCTGCCTTTTTTCTTATAATTGTGTCAGATATTCGTTTAACCAGTCTGCATGGCTTTTTAGGTATAAATGAAATACCTGTTTTTGTAAGTTATTTTCTTTCAATCTTCGTGTTTATTGCCATTATTAATGCATTGAATCTGATTGATGGTGTTGATGGTTTGGCTTCTGGTTTAGGCATTTTGTATTCCTTGTTCTTTGCTTTATATTTTAGTTTTACGGGGTCTATTAATCTGGCAATATCGGCTTATGCCATGGTAGGTTCACTGGGAGTATTCTTTATTTATAATGTATTTGGTAAGAAAAACAAGATTTTCATGGGCGATACAGGCTCTTTATTGCTTGGATACATGATTACACTTTATATCTTTCAGTTTTGCGAGATGAATGCATATCCGGAAAAATTTCATTTAAGTGAGGTTTTTCGTATGAATGCTGCACCTGCTGTAGCTGTCTGTGTTCTTATGGTTCCACTTTTTGATACTATTCGCGTTATGCTTACCCGTATAAAGAAAGGCGTATCACCTTTTCATCCCGATAAGAATCATATTCATCATTTACTGCTTAAGACCGGGTTAAAACACCGCCAGGTAACCTATGTATTACTTCTTGTAACCAGTGGATTTATTTCATTAGGAATAATTGGCCGAAATTGGTCCATTGGTTTGCTGTCATTGGTAGCCTTTATTGTTGCTGTAATTCTTACCGAAATACTTTGGCGGCTTGTTGACCGTAAAACACTATCAAAGTGATTTTTATGCACATAACGAGTTCGGTCAAAAAATAAATAAACATGATTTCTGTAGAACAACTTACCGTCGAATTTGGCGGATCTCCGCTTTTTGATGAAATAAGCTTCTTAGTCAATCCAAAAGATAAAATTGCCTTAGTTGGAAAAAATGGTGCTGGTAAAACTACATTGCTCCGGATTTTTTCAGGCAAACAACTTCCCACAAAAGGTAAAATAACCATTCCAAAGGATCTCACTATTGGTTATTTGCCTCAGCACATGATTCATAATGAAGGTACAACAGTTATGCAGGAAGCTGAAAAGGCTTTTGAACATATCACTGATTTGCAGGCTGAAATTGAACAGATTAATATAGAACTTGCAGAGCGTACTGATTATGAAAGTGAAGATTACCATGACTTTTTGAATCATCTTACTCATCAAAATGAACTACTGCAAATAATTGGTAACGGGAATTTTTATGCTGAGATTGAGAAAACTTTACTTGGTCTTGGTTTTCTTCGTTCCGATTTTGAACGGCAATGTTCAGAGTTTAGCGGTGGTTGGCGTATGCGCATAGAATTGGCTAAGATTCTGTTACAACGTCCTGAAGTTCTGCTGCTCGATGAACCTACCAATCACCTTGATATTGAATCAATTCAATGGCTTGAAAACTTTCTGACCACTTCGAACAGTGCAATATTGCTGGTGTCTCACGACCGGGCATTTATTGATGCTGTAACGAATAGAACCATCGAAATTTCACTCGGGAAAATTTATGATTACAACGTAAATTACTCGAAATATGTGCAATTGCGGGTTGAACGGCATGAGCAACAGGTTCGCGCATATGAGAATCAACAGAAAATGATTGCGGATACAGAGGAATTTATCGCACGGTATCGTTATCAGGCTACTAAAGCAATTCAGGTACAATCACGCGTAAAGCAACTCGAAAAACTGGAGCGACTGGAAGTTGATTTAGAGGATAATTCACGCC
>CAZTDH010000078.1:0-9191 GCA_964612615.1 uncultured Paludibacter sp.
GGTCCGCAGGTATAAATATAATCGAAATTTGAGTGTTTTAAAAGCGAATGCTGGGTTACAAAACCTTTTTCACCATGTGATCCATCTTCGGTTGTAGTGTACACATTTCCGAATCGCTCAAATTCACATAATTGTAATAAATTGTCACTAGAACGGCCTCCCAATACAAAACTACAGCTATAGCCGCGTTCTTTCAGATACGATCCCCAAAATAATAAGGGTGCTATTCCAACTCCACCACCCACTAAAAGTATTTTTGAATCCTTATTTTCGGGTAATGTGAAACTATTTCCAAGGGGAAAAACGAGATTAAGTGTATCACCGGCTATCAATTCACACATTTTTCGTGTTCCATCACCCACAACCTGCACTAAGAGCCAAAGTTCATTAGCTTCATAATCAACATAATTAATAGAAATAGGACGGCGTAGAAAGGTTGTTGGAGAATTATCTACCCGAACTTCTGCAAATTGACCAGGCAACATTTCCGGGAGTTTTTCAGACGAAGTCAGGATTAAAAGGGAGTATTGATCATTCAGAACTTCATTATTCTTTACAATCAAATCGAGCATGAATTTCTTCATCAAGGCTATTTAGTTGTTTATAAACAATTTGAAACTATTAATACAGGTGAGAGAATTCAAAATTATGAGTATGCAAAATTACAAAATTATCCCGATACGGCAAGTCAAATTAAACCTGCCGAAAAATAAATTTCCTCAAATTATCAGCGTTGATTAAAAAACTACAAAAAAACAACAGTATGTGTTATTGAAATTCCTGAAAGGTATTATCGGAATAATATACTATTATTTTACGCACCGTTTTTCCGGGAACTTCAATTTGTTGAATCTGAACAGGGCGTTCGGATTGCGATTGTGTAGCCTGGACGGGAATTTCGGTGTTTATAACAGTTTTTTGCTGAATGCCCGAATTTACTGAAGTGTTTCTTTCGGGTTGAATTGGCTCCGAAGTAGCTGGTTTTGAGTCACTTTCTTCTTCCTGAGCAAACAATGAAGCCATCTGAGATTGCTTTACAGTTCTTTCCATCGTTCCCTGACCCATAATAAGCCATTCTGGACTGATATGCGGGAAACGATTCAAGATACTTTGGAGTACCGACAGACTCGGATTATTTCTGCCATTCAAAATATGCGATAGAGTAGAGCCCTGAATTCCGATGGCCGATGCAAACACAGCTGAATTCATTCCTTCAACCTGCATCACTTTATCAATTCTGTCTTTTTCGCTCATAATTCTCAGATAAAATTGTGAAGTATATGTTTGAATTTAGTTTACAAAGATATGTGAAGTATTTCACTTATGCAAACAGATCACATCTGTGTATCTATACATTTGTGATTCACAAAAATATAATACCAATTGTAAAGAGTCCTTTACAGAAAAAACGGTTTAAAATGCTTATAATAAAGATGTTTAATGGATATATCTCAATACTACTATAATTAAACTAATAGTTTATAATATATAAGCTATTTATATTGATAATTAGTTGATTAGTTCATAATATATTATACAAAAACCCCTATACATGCCTATTATTACAACTGTAAATACGGCACTGAAGCTATAAATCATATATTTTATATAAATGGCTGATATAATGTATATTATTAATTAAATAATACTTATTAAATGTCTTTTATTTATCTGTATGTAGTATTGTAAATGTGAATACATTTGTGATATTTAGAGCTTTGTTTTTATTTTATTCTGTAATATATTTAACTTATATGTTTGTGAATTATATAAATCTGTTTGTAAGGCAGTCGGCATATTACAAAAGTGAATGTATACTTTTGTGATACCATACCTGAAATAATTTCTCAATGTATTTATGCAGTTCGACGCAATTGCTTTATAGTTGAAATACAATTCTTCCGATAAAAATAAGAATCAGATATCTGAAAAAATTATCCTCGACCCCACCTTCATTAATTTTTAAATAAAATTCTCTGATGAATGAAATGCTGAATTTAAAAAAAACAATCTATATGGCTATAATACAGTCATTTATAACGATTTTGATTGTCTGAGAATTGAATATTTACCTTTGTACGGGAGTTTGTACAACTAATTTTCAATCTGAAGCAAAAAAAAAAGAGCCCGAAACTTAGTTTCGGACTCTTCAATATTAAATATATGGTTTTGATTAATCTTCTGATATCGGAGCAAAACCTGCCAGTTCCTGATCGACTAAAATACGACCGCAATATTCACATACAATGATTTTCTTGCGTAAACGGATATCCAACTGACGTTGTGCCGGAATTTTATTGAAGCAACCACCACAAGCATCACGTTGCACATAAACTACTGCTAATCCATTGCGTGCATTTTTGCGGATACGTTTAAACGCAGTTACTAAACGTGGCTCAATAAGAGCTTCGATTTCTTTGGCATGCTCGCGAAGTTTTTCCTCTTCCTGTTTGGTTTCAGCAACAATTTCGTTCAACTCACCTTTCTTTTGTTCCAGATCAAGTTTACGTTCTGACAACTGATCGGCTGAAGTTTTCTGATCTGCTTGTTTCGCTTCCTGTGCTGCAGAATATTCACGAATACGTTTTTCGCATAATTCTATTTCAAGAGTTTGAAATTCAATTTCTTTAGATAAGTTATCGTATTCACGATTGTTGCGTACATTATCCTGTTGCTCTTTGTAACGGGTAATTTTCATGCGAGCCTCTTCGATTTCAATCTTTTTGCTGGCAATCATTGCAATTATATCTGCAATTTCAGTCTCAAAGTTTTCCATACGGGTGTTCAAACCGATAATTTCGTCTTCTAAATCCTGTACTTCAAGTGGAAGTTCACCACGTAAAATCTTGATTTCATCTATTTGAGAAACCGCTTTTTGAAGCTCGTAGAGTGCCTTTAGCTTTTCCTCAACGGTAATTTCTTTTTCTGCTTTTAAGTCTGTAGCCATATTGATTACAAATAATTTATGGGGTTGGTTTTACTGTCTGAAATTTGGACTGCAAATGTAGGTATTTTTTTTGTAATTATCTCAAAAAAAATGTCTTTTGTGAACTGTTCACTTTCAAAATGTCCAATATCGGCTATCAAAATACGATTTTCAGCCTCGAAGAACTCGTGATATTTAAAATCTCCTGATATATAGACATCTGCACCTGCTGAAATTGCGTCGACCAGAAACGAACTTCCGGAACCTCCACAAAGTGCAACCGACTTTATTTTCTTATTCAAAAAGTTGGTGTGACGAATTGAGGAAAGCCCGAAAATTGATTTTAAACGGTTCAAAAAAACCAGTTCATCTTCTGCTGTTTCCAATTCACCTACTATGCCTGCTCCTACCTGATTCCAGTCATTTTCGAGCGAAATAAAATCGTAAGCGGGTTCTTCGTAGGGATGTGTTTTCAGTAATGCTTCGAGTACTTTAAACTTCAGATATTCAGGCAAAATAACTTCAATTCGTGTTTCAGGTTCCGAATGTAATTCATCGGTTTTTCCCACGAAAGGGTTCGCATTTTCGTTGGCTCTGAAAGTTCCGGTTCCGTCGGCATTAAAACTGCATGAATCGTAATTACCGATATGCCCTGCTCCTGCTTCAAATAACGCCTCACGTACTGCAAATGAATGAATTTTAGGTACATAAGTTATCAGTTTTAGCAAAGCATTTTGTTTTGGTTGAAGAATCCGAATGTTTTTCAGTCCGATTTTCTCAGCCATTTTTCCACTTACACCTGTCAACACATTATCTAGATTCGTATGAGCAGCATAAATGGCAATGTCGTGTTTAATTGCTTTTTGTACACAACGTTGAACTTCATTTTGGCCGACAAGCCGTTTTAATCCACTAAAAATAAGTGGATGATGTGAAATAATCAGGTTGCAATTTTTCTGAATAGCTTCTTCAATAACCGTTTCAGTAATATCGATACAAACCAAAGCAGATGAAACTTCCATTTGCGAATCACCCACAAGAAGCCCCGCATTGTCATAGCTTTCCTGCAATGCCAATGGTGCAACTTCTTCAATAAGTTCACAAATAGATTTGACGGTCATAACTAACTAATTCACAATTATTTAAATTATTCTGTAGCAGCAACTTCTTCCTTTTCTTCTGCAAGAAAATCAGTTATCTGAGCATTGATAAGTATATTATACCAGTTTATTAGTTTACGGATATCACTTGGATAAACGCGGTCTCGGTCATAATCAGGTAAAATTTCGCCCATATAGTTGCGAAGTTTATCGTTATCGGCTTTTGAATCAACCGAGCAAATTGCACCATTTTCTTTGGTTTTAACTGCTTCAAGTACCTGACCTAATGGAATTTCGGTTGTTTCTGTGAAAATGGCTATATCGCCCAACGATACTACTTTGTCTTTTGTGTAGGCTGGAATTCGTTTTCCATCGATTAACGATTCAACAATCAACATGTTTTTGCCTTGCGACACCAATTTGAAAAGACCGGGTTTACCGGTTACAGATAAGATTTCTTTCAACATAAAATCAAATTAATTAACAATTAATAATTAATAATTAAACCTTTGATTATTAGGTATTAATTGATTTTGTTAGTTTTATAATATATTACAGCTGCAAATTTAATTCAGTTTATCAGTAATTGAATACTAATTATTAATTTTTAATTATTAATTGTGTTAGTTCTTTCATACTGATTCTTCCTTCATAAATAGCTTTTCCGGTAATAACAGCAGGTATAGCAGCCTCGTGAAGCAATTCAATATCGCGAATGGAACTTACTCCACCACTTGCAATTAAGTATAATTCGGGTTGAGCGAGGAGCATTTTTCTGTAAAGTTCAATAGCTGGTCCCTGAAGCATCCCATCTTTACTGATATCTGTACAAATTACTTTGCTGATACCTTTCTCGGTATAGCTTTTTATAAACGGAAGTAATTCTAATTCAGTTGTTTCCAACCACCCACCAACGGCAATTTTCTCTTCCTTTACATCGGCACCCAGAATAATTTTATCGCCACCAAATTTCGATATCCATGCTGAAAATATATCCGGATTTTTTACAGCTATACTCCCACCTGTTACCATGCTTGCACCAGATTCAAAGGCTATTCGCAAGTCTTCATCTGTTTTTAAACCTCCACCAAAATCTACAATTAAGTCAGTTCCCGAAGTAATTTTCTCCAACATCTTGTGATTGACAATATGGTGTGCTTTAGCGCCATCCAGATCCACCAAATGCAACCTGCGAATACCTGCATCAGCAAACATTTTAGCTACTTCGAGGGGATTTTCATTGTAAATAATTTTCCGGGTATAATCGCCCTGCGACAGGCGAACACATTTTCCATCAATCAGGTCTATGGCGGGAATTATTTCTATCACTGACTTAGTTCTTAAAATTTGATTTTTTGAAAAGCAAAACAAAAGTACTAAAAATAGCGGAATCCGGCAAATTAATAAGCAGTCAACATTCTTGTTAATTATGACTATTCGATGTAATAAGTATCTATAAAATCAGTCATAAAGTATATTATTTTTACTTTCAAATTCATCAAAAAAATAAATAATTATACATATATTTGTAAGAAGTAAATAAAAATATAATTTATTGATATTCAATACTATATTGATTTATTAATTGCTAAATACATCATATCTGATTTAAGCATGAAACATTTTTCTGGAATTATTTTCCTTTTTCTGATTATTTCAACTTCTGTTGCTCAAACAAAAAAGAAAGTAGAAGCTTATAAAATTACAAGTCCGCTTAACATTGATGGCAAACTGGATGAAGCTGCTTATTCATATTGCGCACCGGCAAAAGATTTTGTTCAGATTCAGCCTTATAATGGGAAACCATCGCCACAACCTTCTGAGGTTTACTTTTTTTACGATCAAAGTGCTATTTATGTAGGTGCAAAGCTTTATGACAGTCACCCGGACAGCATTTTCAATTACCTTACCGAACGTGACAATACAGGTATGTCTGATTATTTTGGAGTGTATTTCGATCCCTATAATCAGGGTCAGTTGGCTTATGGATTTTTTATTTCGCCCGCCGGTATTCAGGTTGATATTAAAGCAGTAAAGAGTGATTCGGACAACGAAGATGGAAACTGGAATGCTGTTTGGGAAAGTAAAACTGCTATTACTGACTTTGGCTGGACTGTTGAAATGAAAATTCCCTATTCGGCCTTACGTTTTTCGGAAAAAGCAGGTTCAGATTGGGGATTGAATATTTTCAGAAATATAAGGCGTTACAATTCAAATAATTCCTGGAATTTTATTGACCGAAAAGTATCCGGATTTATTCATCAGGAAGGTATACTAAGTGGCATCAAGGATATAAAGCCACCTGTAAGACTATCATTTAGTCCATATATTGCTGCTTACTTTGAACCAAAAAGTAGCAACGGAAGTTCGAAATTTCTTTATAAAGGAGGGCTTGATTTAAAATATGGAATAAATGATGCATTCACACTCGACATGATGGTTATTCCAGACTTTGGACAAATACAATCGGACGATAAAAAGCTTAATCTGACTCCTTATGAAACGTTTTATGATGAAAAAAGGCAGTTTTTCACTGAAGGAACAGAGCTTTTCCAACGGGGAAGCATTTTTTATTCCAGACGTATAGGTTCAAGTCCTAAATTTACTGCTGATAATTCGCTCAATAACAACGAGATAATTGATTATAATCCTACCGAAACTCAATTGGTAAATGCTACCAAAGTATCGGGTAGAACCAACACCGGATGGGGTCTTGGAATGCTGAATGCCATGACTTTAGCTTCGAATGCTATAGTAAAAAATACAGATACAGGTATTTCGCGAAATGTTCTCGTTCAGCCTTTTACAAATTATAATGTGACTGTAATAGATAAGTCACTGAAAAACAACTCATATATCAGTTTGATAAACACAAATGTTTCGATGTTTGATAATCCGTTTCATGCCAATGTTACTGCTACTGAATTTCAGTTCAGAGACAAGACTAAAACTTATGCATTGAAAGGAAAAGGTGGTATCAGTGTGCGTGGTGACAGCCTGAACGAAACTGGTTTTTTCAGTACACTTCGTTTTGAGAAAAATCAGGGTAAATTAATGTGGGGAGCCTCCGAAAATATCTATTCTGATCAGTTCAATCCCAATGATTTGGGTTATTTGCAGCGAAATAATCAGGTTACAACTGAAGCTTGGATGTATTATCAGATAATTGATCCATTCTGGATTATCCGTGAATTTAATGGTGATTTATGGTTTAATCATAATAGAATGTTTAATCCTAATACTGTTTTTGATAATGAAACAGGTTATGATTGTCAGGTTCGGTTCAAGAATAATTACCTGTTTTATTCCGATGGAAGAATAACCACAGACCAGTTCGATTATTACGAACCACGCATAAAAGGCAAATTTTATTTAAACCCATATCGTTGGTTATTGAACCTCAATCTGAATACAGACCAACGTAAAGATTTGAATTTTTCATTTCGTTATGGTATTGTTTGTCAACCATCTATCGGTCGTATTGAGCATGATATAGATGCTTTTGCGAACTATAGGTTAGGAAAACGGCTAGAGTTTAATTACGGTATAAGCAGCATAAATTCTAGTAATGAATTAGGTTTTGTTGACTATAATTCATCCGAAGATTCGATTATCTTTGCAAAGCGAAATGTAACTACGCTTGTAAACACCTTTAGCTCATCCTTTATACTAAGTAACAATGCAAGTGTAAGTTTAAGAGCACGTCATTACTGGTCTGGAGTAGCTAACAAAAATTATTACTTGTTACAAGCAGATGGATTATTAGCAAACAATTCAGGTTATAATCAGAATAAAGATCAGAACTACAATGCTTTTACAATTGATATTATGTTTAGATGGATTTTTGCTCCGGGTTCGGAACTTTCGCTGGCATGGAAAACAACATCTTATTCGGATGATAATGCGGTAAATTACAACTATGGAAGCAATCTTGAAAAATCGTGGCTGAATCAAACGAACAGCCTGTCTCTCAAAGTATTGTATTATATTGATTATAATAATCTTATAAAGAAAACCAACAATAAAATATAAAAATGGGATTAGACTTAGCCGAAATGTTGAAAATTGCTCCGGCAGCAGTTATTGGACTTACTGTTCATGAGTTTTCGCATGGCTATATGGCTTACAAACTGGGTGATAACACTGCCAAAAACGATGGTCGGCTAACGCTTAATCCACTGAAACACATCGATTGGCTTGGGTTTTTCTTAATTGTAGTTGCCGGATTTGGATGGGCTAAACCGGTCATGTTTAATCCTGATAACCTGAAAAACAAACATCGCGACGAAATTCTGATTTCAGTTGCGGGACCAATTTCTAATTTCATTTTGGCTATATTATTTCTTGTGATAGCACGGTTGCTCTACTTTGTAGATTTTTTTAGCACTAATACAACAGGTATTCAAATCGTGAATCTGATTCTGATTTGGGGAGTTATCAACTTTGGATTATTCGTATTTAATCTTATTCCCATTCCACCATTGGATGGTTCGCACTTCTATCTGACCTATTTAAAGGATATTAACCCAAAACTTATGATGAATATGTATAAATGGGGAACATTCGGATTATTTGCGATTATTATTGCTGAAAACAAGTTCAATCTGAACATATTACATCTCTCCCAATTTGTAAACGGAATTACAACTTTCTTTTTACAACTGTTGGGTTTTCAATAAATCAGGATTCAAATTCAGCAATCGTTCTGCTTATAATTCCTACACAATCAAGCAATTGTTCCTTTGTAATAACCAGCGGAGGCGCAAAACGAATGATATTGGTATGAGTAGGTTTAGCCAATAAACCATTTTCGAGTAATCGCAGACAAATATCCCAAGCCAGGTTTTTATGACCTTCGTTATTAATCACTAAGGCATTCAATAAACCTTTTCCTCGTACGAATGAGGCTATGAGAGAATTTTCACACAGCTTTCGCAACTCATCTCTGAAAACTACACCTAATGCATAAGCATTTTCAGCCAGTCTTTCATTTTTAATTACCTGCAATGCCGAAATAGCCACAGCTGCCGCCAGAGGATTTCCACCAAAAGTAGAACCGTGTTGTCCGGGGTGAAAAACGTCCATGATTTCAGTGCTCGACAGCACTGCTGAAACAGGATATACACCACCTGAAAGAGCTTTTCCCAGAATCAGAATATCCGGAT